>PLIX01000167.1 GCA_003140135.1 Gammaproteobacteria bacterium | reverse complement strand
CGAGACGCTTCGGCTCAATGAGATGTTTACCGCGGTTCTCGGGCATGATCTGCGCAATCCCTTGAGTGCCATCCTGATGGCCGCTCACATGATTCAACACCAGGCCGAAAACGAAACAGTCCGCGGTACTGCCAAGCGCATCCTTATGAGCGGCAAGCGCATGACGCGAATGATTGACGACATGCTCGATCTTGCGCGCGCGCGGCTCGCGGGAGGCATCCCGCTCAAAATCAGTCATTCAGACCTCGCAGAACCTGTTCAACGCGTCGTGCGGGAGTATGAAACTGCATTCCCGCAGCGCCGCGTCGAGCTGCAGCAGGACGGCGATCTCGCCGGTGAATGGGATACCGAACGCCTTGCGCAGGTTGCGTCCAACCTCATCGGCAACGCACTGCAACACGGCGCGGCGGACGGAGCCATCCAGGTTCGGCTCGACGGGTCTCATGCCGAGGTCGTTGTACTGTCCGTCGCCAACGCGGGCACCATTCCACCCCGCGTGCTGCCGCACCTCTTCGAGCCCTTCCAAGGCGGACAACGCGAGCCCGGGCAAAACCAGGGCCTCGGACTGGGGCTCTACATCGTCCAACAGATCGTGCAAGTGCACCGGGGAAGCGTGGATGTGCACTCCGGAGAGCCCGAGCGGATAGTCTTTCAGGTCAAGATCCCGCGCAAAACCACGAAACCTTAGAGCCAACGGCGGGACGTCATCGCGTCTGACACCCTCTACGGCTGCACGCTCAGGGTGTCGCCGCGCCTTGCCTCGTATAAGCTACCTTGGGGATCAGCATTACATACTTTTGCCAGAATCTGCGGGCTAGGAGTTGCACCATGATTCGCTGCATGGCGATCACGATCTTCGCCGTCCTCGGCGCTTTAACCGGCTGCGTCAACGCGGACGATAGCCATACAAACGGTGGTCAAAAGGGCGCCAACGCCGATCAGGCGCCGGGCGACAGCGCCACACATACCGTCAACGGCTCGGTCCGAGTCAGCGCCGGTCAGAAAAAGGACGATGTATCCACGGTTAACGGCTCGATTCAGATCGCCGACAATGCCGTAGTTGCGAGCGCGCAAACCGTGAACGGCGGTATCAGCGTGGGCGCGCACGCAACGGCGGACGAAGTGAATACCGTAAATGGGGCGGTCACGCTCGCTGATGGGGCCAGCGTCTCACACGCCATTTCCGCGGTGAACGGGAGACTCACACTGCACACCGGCGCCGACGTCGGCGGCGCGCTCACGAATGTAAACGGCGCAATAGTGCTGCAGGCCGCGCACGTCGGCGGGGGCATCAAAACGGTAAACGGGAACATGGACATCGGTAGCAATTCCCACGTGGACGGCGGGATATTGGTGCAGAAGGAACAAAGCGACGTCTTTTGGTTCTTTCATTGGGGCTCGAACGACATGCCGAAAATCGTGATTGGGCCCGGAGCGGTAGTGCAAGGAAACCTGCGATTCGAGCGCCCAGTACACCTGTTTGTCAGTGACAGCGCGACCATCGGGCCCGTCATTGGCGCGACCGCCGTGAAGTTCTCGGGAGATAAACCCCCGGAATGACCGCGCGCGTTTTCGCGTGCTTCTTGCGCCAATTGCGCCGGTCAGTCGCTTCCTCGGACCATGATAGTGTTGGCGAGAGTCGACTCATCGAGCGCGTAGCCCATCCCTGGCGCGTCACTGAGATTGATCCAGCCGTCACGGTCGACCACAAGCGGCTCGGCCATCATGTAATCGCGTCGCTCGAGGCTCCAGTCGGGCGGGTCGAACGGGTATTCAAGAAATGGTGACTCCGCGAGCCCGGCCGCGAGATGCGCATTGGCGGTTACACCCAGGCCGTTCGTCCAGGTATGCGGCGTAAAAACAATATGCTGCTCCTGCGCCATGGCCACGATGCGCCGCAGCCCCGTAATGCCGCCGACCAGCGCCGCATCAGGCTGCAGCACGTCCACGCAGCCGCCGTTTACTAGATCACGCAGCTCATGCAATTGACGAGTCATCTCGCCGGCGGCGATCCGCACGTCGGTTGCTGCCCGCAATGACCGCATCCCAGCGAAGTCGGCTCTATGCAGCGGCTCCTCCATCCAGTAGACGTTCAGCCGCTCAAGCTCGCGGGCGACGCTCAGCGCGTCCTTGAACGCCCACGATGCCTGCGTATCCCACGGCAGGCGCCAACCCTGATTGCAGTCAACCAGCAGTTCCAGGCGGTTGCCGACGCGCGCCCGTACGGCCTCAAGCCCACGCACGTCATCCCGCCAGTCGCCCCGGCGAAAGCGCAACTTCAGCGCGCGAAAGCCTTGTGCGACAAAGCGTTCAGCCTGTTCTGCAAGCGCGCCTGCATCGCGCAATACGCCGCAGGACGCATAGGCGCGGACTCGATTAGAGAGGCCTCCCAAGAGCTTCCAGCAGGGTTGGCCGGCGATTTTTCCGGCAAGATCCCACAGGGCGAGATCAAGGGGCCAGCAGCGGCCGTAGTGGAAGTCAATGTGGGATAGGACGCGATAGTGGCGCTCGATAGCGAGCGGGTCCTCGCCGATGAACAGGTCCTCATGTCCAGCGAACCCGACCATCCGGTCGCCCGACCCGTAGCCGACGAAGCCGGTGTTCGTCGCAACCCGCACGATCGTCGCATCCAAATGAAGACGCGGCTTACTGTCCCAGCTTGCCTGGAACGGCGGATTGAATGCGAGCCGATGGTGGGTAACATCGATCGAACGAATTCGATGTGCAGAGGCCGCCACCGCCACCTCCTGTTTGCTCGCGCTCATTGCTATGCCGTCCACTTCGCCTTGCACTATGTGAATTCATCGATCGCAGCGTCTTTTGAGACCAACGCTCTCGAATTCGCCGTTCTAACAGCCATACAGGCTTTCACACTTGTGCAATCCGTCAAAGCCGAGAAATTGAATAGCGCTATCGAAAAAAAGCATCGGCAGGCTCATCCGCAGCGTCGAACGGACCCTTCTGTACGGGCGTTGCGGGTAGGGCGCAGCGGCGCGTACGGTGGTTTCTGGGTCGCCCGCGATTCGGGAAACGGGCGCACAGGTACGCGCTAGAATGAACGGTGCCGCCGCGGGGCACAGGCACGAAGCAAACCGCCCTCGTGGGGAGGATAAGCATGAATAACTCACCGATCGATCGACGCTGGCTTCCCTTGAACGCCTTGCGGGCATTCGAGGGCGTCGCCAAGCACGGCAGCTTCACGGCGGCTGCCAATGCACTCCTCATCTCGCAAAGTGCGCTTTCGAGGCACGTCATCGCGCTCGAGAAGCTTCTCGGGCAACAGCTCTTTGAGCGCCGTCCGCACGCCCTGGTGCTGACCAAGGCGGGCCAATATCTGCTGCCGGCGATCATGAAGTCCTTTGATCGGCTGGAATATGCACTCGATGACCTGCGCAACGAGGGTGCGCCGAGCGCGCGCACTTTGCGCGTTCAGATGCCGCCCAGTTTCGCGGTGCAGCTGGCGGTGCCGATTCTGCGCGACTTCCGCCACGCGAGCGCCGAAGTGAACATTGATCTCGTCAGCCCGCACGGCGTCGGCCCGCCGCTATCGGATGTCGACGTGGCCGTGGTGTACTCGAAGCCAACGGTCACGGACCTAGTGACCGATCTGCTCTGGCAGGTGCGCCTGAGCGTGCTGTGCCACCCCGAAGTGGCCGCGCGCCATGCAGGCAAGGACTTGGCGCAATTCATCACTGCCAATGAGATCGTGCATGTGCGCATCGCCGACCTCCCGCGGCACTACGTGTGGACACAGTTCGTGCGCCAGTTCGGTGTTGGCCCGGTCAATTTTGAGGGCAGCCTTGTTTTTGACACCGCTGTGCTTGCCGTCCAATACGCCCTGAGCGGCACGGGGATTGTGCTCGTCGACCCCAACCTCTTCATCGAGGAAATCCGCGCCGGCCGCCTCGTCAGGCCCTTCGATGTCAGTCTCGACGACGGCTACGGCTACTACCTGATCACCCATCCGGAAGGCTTGAGCGACACCGCAATCGCTCTGTTTCGCTCGTGGCTGATCGAGCGCTTCGGCAACCGCCCGGAGTTCGCAGATCCACTGCTGCGCCTCGCGGTCTCAAATACATGAACGATGCGGGTCGCGCACGCGCCGCCCTATGGCCGAAAGCCCTTGGAAACGACGCTCGGACGGGGACGCGTACATCGATCGGGATTGAGCAATGAAGAAACATGCGCAAGCGGTGGTGATCGGCGGGGGCGTCGTCGGCGTCAGTGTCCTGTATCACCTGACGAAGGCCGGCTGGAAGGACGTGCTGCTCATCGAGAGAGCCGAGCTGACCTCCGGCTCCACTTGGCACGCCGCAGGAGGCATGCACACCGTCAACGGCGACCCGAATGTCGCCAAGCTGCAGCAATACACGATCAAGCTCTATCAGGAAATAGAGAGGATTTCGGGCCAGTCCTGCGGCGTGCATGTCACGGGCGGCATCATGCTCGCTGGCACGCAGGAGAGGCTCGACTGGCTGAAGATGGCGCAAGCGCGCGGCCGCTATCTCGGTATGGAACTTGAAATCATCTCGGTCGACGAGGCAGCGAAGCTCTTTCCCCTGATGGACAAGCGGCATTTCACCGGCGCCATGTACGATCCCATCGAGGGGCACGTGGATCCGTACGGCGTCACGCATGCCTATGCGAAGGCGGCTGAGATCGCCGGAGCAGAAGTCGTGCGGCGCACGCGCGTAACGGAGCTTAAGGCGCGAGCGGATGGCAGTTGGGACGTCATCACCGAGCATGGCGGCGTCCACGCAGAACATGTGGTGAATGCCGGCGGGCTCTGGGCGCGCGAAGTCGGTCGCATGGTGGGCCTTGAGCTGCCCATCCTTGCGATGCAGCACCAATACATACTCACTGACGATATCCCGCAGCTCGCCGGCCGCCCGGAGCAGCTGCACTGCATCGACTTCGAGGGTGAGATCTACCTGCGCCAGGAGCGCGGCGGCATGCTGATGGGCACCTACGAGCGCGCGGGGGCGCCGTGGTCGGAGCACACGACACCGTGGGATTTCGGACAGGATCTGCTGCCGAATGATCTGGAGCGCATCGCGCCCAGTCTTGAGGTCGGCTTCGAGCATTTCCCGGCGCTCGGCAGTGCGGGCATCAGGAAAGTAATCAACGGCCCATTCACGTTTGCGCCGGACGGCAATCCTTTGATTGGTCCCATCAAGGGACTCAAGAACTTCTGGGTCGCCTGCGGCGTGATGGCAGGCTTCAGTCAAGGCGGCGGAGTGGGACTTGCGCTCGCACATTGGATGGTCGACGGCGATCCCGGCGCGGATATCTGGGGCATGGATGTCGCGCGCTACGGCGCTTGGGCGACGCTCGCCTACACCAACGCCAAGGTCAGAGAGAACTATTCGCGGCGCTTCCGGATCCGCTTTCCGAACGAGGAGCTCGAGGCCGCGCGGCCATTGCGCACGACGCCCGTGTACGACCGCCTTGCGGCCGAGAACGCCGTGTTCGGCGAGTATTGCGCACTGGAACACGCCCTGTGGTTCGCGCCGCCGGGCGTCGCGGCCAAGGAAAGCATCACGTTCCGCCGCTCAAATGCACACGAGTACGCGGCGGCAGAATGCCGAACCGTACGCGATGCCGTCGGCTTGCTGGAAATCTCAACCTACGGAAAGTTCGAGATCGAAGGACCAGGTACCGTCGAGTGGTTGACTCGCGTGATGGCGAACCATCTGCCCCCCGTCGGCCGCATCGGGCTTACGCCCATGCTCAATGAGCGCGGTAAATTGATCGGCGACTTCACCATGTGCCGCCTCGGGCAAGACCACGTCTTTCTCATCGGCACTTATGCCGCCGAGAATTATTATATGCGCTGGTTTGAGCGCCATCTGCCCGCAACCGGCGTGCGCGTACGCCCCTGCGCAACCGAATACGTCGGCTTGTCAGTCGCCGGACCGCGCGCCCGCGCGCTCCTGCAAGGCTTAGTACGCGATGATTTGTCGAACGCCGCGTTTCCATTCCTGTCGTTCAAACGGATGGATGTCGGCCTAGTACCGGCGCTGGTTGGCCGCGTTTCCTTCACCGGCGATCTCGGCTACGAAATCTGGGTCACGAATGACTATCAGCGCGCGCTTTATGATTCGCTCGTCGCGGCCGGGCACGCTCATGGGATGCGGCCGGTCGGCGCGCGCGCACTGAACGCCATGCGGCTCGAAAAGTGCTTCGGAACCTGGGCACGCGAATATCGGCCGATTTACGGCCCGTACGAGGCGGCACTCGGGCGTTTTGTCGATCTTGGGAAAGGCGACTTCATCGGGCGCTCTGCGGCCGCCGCCGACAAGGATCGCGGCGGTGGCCTGCGGCTGGTGGCCTTTGCGGTCGCCGCTGCGGATGCTGATGCCAGCGGCGATGAGCCGATTTGGCATGACGGCAAGGTCGTCGGAGCTGTAACTTCCGGGGGTTACGGCCATAGCGTGCGCGGCTCGATCGCGCTCGGGTATATTCCCGCTGCACTGGCTGATGCCGACGGCGGCTTCGAAGTCGAGATCATCGGCGCACGCCGCGCGGCGCAGCGGCTGGATGCTGCCGCATTCGATCCGCAGGGTTTGCGCATGCGCTCCTGAAGCGCCGCGGCCATCATTCACATCACGCTTGCACACGGCAACCAAATCTTGGAGATCCGAATGACCTCACGAGCACTCAAGAAATCGGCAGCAAAGCCCCGCAAGGCGACTCGCGCCGCACGCGCCAAGGAACCCGGTCTAATGGCGCGCCTCGCCAAAGGACCCGTGATCTGCGCCGAAGGATATGTCTTCGAGCTCGAACGCCGCGGCTACCTGCAGGCAGGCGCTTTCGTTCCCGAAGTGCTCATCGAGCATCCGGAAGTGGTTGAGCAGCTGCACCGGGACTTCGTCCATGCAGGCTCGGACGTCACGCAAGCGCTGACCTACTACGTGCACCGGGAGAAGCTGCGCGTAATCGGACGGGAGAAGGACCTGCTGCCGATGAATCGCACGGCGCTCAGCATCGCCAAGAAAGTTGCACGCGAGACCGGTACTCTTTTTGCCGGCGATATCTGCAATACCAATATCTATGATCCGACGGACAAGAAAGCGCTGAAGGAAGTCAACAGGATCTTCGCAGAGCAGGTCGGCTGGGCGGCTGAAGCCGGTGTGGATTACATTGTGGCCGAGACGTATTCCTGGGGCGCCGAGGCGCTGCTCGCGCTTGAGGCCATCCGGAAATACTCGAAGGTCCCCGCCGTCGTAACCGTGTGTTTCCACCGCGAAGAGCAGCTCCGCGACGGCTGGTCAGCGGTCGAAGCGTGCAAGCGCCTGGAGGATGCAGGAGCCGAAGTGGTAGGACTCAATTGTCATCGCGGCCCGGACACCATGATGCCGCTCCTCAAAGAGGTACGCAAAGCGGTGAAGTGTCACGTTGCGGCATTGCCGGTGCCCTATCGAACGACGCCCGAGCAGCCCTCATTCATGTCGCTAACGGATCCTTGCTGCGGCGATGCGCGCGCGTTTCCCACCGGGCTCGATCCTTTCATGTGCACGCGTTCGCAGATGCACGACTTCGGGCGCGAGGCCTATGCGCTCGGGATCAACTATCTTGGCATCTGCTGCGGGGCCGGGCCGCACCACATTCGCGCACTTGCGGAAGGCCTCGGCCGACATCCTGAGGCAAGCAAGTATTCCGCGGACATGTCGCGCCATGCGTTCTTCGGGACAAATAAGAAGATCAGGAAAGTGCAGACCGATTATCGAAGCCGGCTCTGAGGCCGAGAGCCCTTGCTGCTCTGGGGCAAACGGGTACCGGCATCGACGACGCACAGGTCGCGCTCGTAGGCCGCCAGAACGAGCCGACGCGGGGCGCAGCTTCAAAATACGGGAGTTCAGCACTCGCCGCGTCGGTGATCCAAGGCACTCTCGATTGAACGCAAGGGCGCTGCTGCGCCCTTGCAAGCAGTGCTGAACTAGCGGCCCGTCGTCAGTACCACGCGAAAGCGCGCCTTGCCGCTCATCATGCGCTCGTAAGCTTCGGCTGCGCGCTCGAGTGGAAAGACTTCGGTCATCGCTTTCACTCCCGCGAGCAAACTGAACTCGAGCGTATCTTGAGAATCGATCGCCGTCCCGGAATACCATCCCATGATTGAGCGGCGGCCGCCGATCAGAACCAGCGCGGGAACCTTGAGCGGCTCATGCGGAGCTCCCACGACGAGTAATTTCCCATGAATTCCGAGGCCGCCAAGGGCCGCTGTCATTGCGTCGGCGTTCGTCACCGTTGCAAGGATGACCTTGGCACCGCCGAGCTTGGTGAGTTCCGCAGCCACATCCTGCGCCTGGCTGTCTATGTATTGGTGAGCGCCGAGCTTCTTAGCAAGCGCCTCTTTGTCGCTGCCGCGTGCGATGGCGAGCGTTTTGAAGCCCATCTTTGCCGCAAACTGCACGCCCAGATGACCCAGGCCGCCTATTCCTAGAATCGCTACTGTCTCGCCGGGTCGAGCGCCACTGTTGCGCAGGGCATTAAATGTGGTGACTCCGGCGCAAACCAGCGGTCCCGCCTCGATGGCGCCAAGACCTTCGGGCAGGATGGCGAGCGCGCTCGAGTGCGCGATCATGTAGTCGGCATAGCCGCCGTCGTGCGTCAGTCCGGTGATGCGCCCTGACCGGCAAGCAAAGAAGTCGCCCCGGCGACAGGCATCGCAATGGCCGCAATATCCGCCGTGCCAACCCACGCCAACCCGTTGACCCTGCGTCACGCCGGTGACGCCCGGGCCCAGCGCCTCGACAGTACCCACCACTTCGTGGCCGGGAACGCGCGGGTACTGCAACCCAGGCATCGCCCCGCTCTTGACCAGCGAGTCGCTGTGGCAAATGCCGCAGGCCTCTACCTTAATGCGTACCGCTCCCGCTCCGGGCTCCGGGACATCGCGCTCAACGAGCTCAAAGGGACCGTTGGATCGGGAGATCTGTATCGCGCGCATTTTCATGACAAAACTCTCCTGTGCTCTTCAGCAAGCCCGAAGACGGGATCTGCCGAGTTAAGGCCCGCTCAGCCGCTACTCTAGCGGATGAGCCGGCCGCTGCGCTCGAAGGTTATGAGCCACTCCACCCCGATGCATAGCAAGCGTGGCAACGCAACGCCGTGCGAGAAAATCCGTTCCCGAATCGCCAAGCTGCCGAGTGCGCTATCATCTGCCACTCTACATTCGACAGCCCCCGCTTGAATTTGCGAAATCGCTGCGTGCGCCTTTTACATCTAATCTCTGCTGCGGTTTGCGCCGCGTCGGCCGCCGCTGCGTTCGCTCAGACTCCCTCCGCCCTTAAGCCCTATATCAAGGAAGATTCGCCCGTCCTGGTGCTGAATCATGTTCGCATCATCGATGGCACGGGCGCACTACCCGCCGAAGATCAGCGGATCGAGATCGAGAGCGGGAAAATTACGCGCATTCAAAGCGCAAGACTCCGCAACGCCTACCCGGCGCACGCAAAGATTCTGGATCTGAGCGGAAGGACGGTTATTCCCGGCCTCGTCGGGATGCACGAGCATCTCTTCTACACCTCGCCGGAGCGCAGGAGCGATGGCTTGCTGTTATTTGGCGAAATGGCCGACAGTGCGCCGCGGCTGTATTTGGCCGGCGGTGTCACGAGCGCGCGTACCGCGGGCAGCATGGAGCCGTACACGGACCTGTCATTGAAGCAACTGATCGATGCCGGACAGAAGCCGGGGCCCAAGCTGCACATCACAGGCCCCTATATCGGAGATCTCCAGGGCCGTGCACCGCAGTTGCACACTTTAACGGGCCCCGAGGATGCGGCGCGGATGGTTGACTACTGGGCGCAAGAAGGCGTCACGTCGTTCAAGGCATACATGAGCATCAAGTCTGCTGAGTTGAAAGCGGCGATCGAACATGCACATGCGCGAGGCCTCAAGATAACGGGCCACCTGTGCGCAGTCGGCTTTCGTGAAGCCGCCGCACTGGGTATCGACAATCTGGAACACGGAATTGTGGTTGATACCGAGTTCTATCCCGGCAAGCAGCCGGACGTGTGCCCCGCAGCGGAGGCGTTTACAGATTTCGTGAGGAATGTGGAGATCGGCAGCGCCCCGGTCCGGGAGATGATCCGCGACTTGGTCGCCCATCACGTTGCCGTCACTTCCACACTGGCGGTTTTCGAAGTCACCGTGCCGAATCGGCCGCCNNCTACCTCAGAGTCCGCAGCGCCCTCGCCGAAGAAAACGATCCTGCGGATGCGGTGGCGCTGAAGAAAGAGATGGAGTTTGAACGCGCTTTTGTCAGTGCCGGCGGCCTGTTGCTTGCGGGCTGTGATCCGACATCCTTTGGCGGCGTGCTGCCCGGATACGGAGACCAGCGCGGCCTAGAGCTCCTGGTGGAGGCGGGCTTCACCGCCGTGGAGGCGATTCACATTGCGACCGCCAACGGTGCCGTCTACCTCGGCGAAGAGGCTACGATTGGATCGGTCGCCGTCGGACGGGCGGCCGACCTTGTCGTCCTCGCGGGAAATCCTGCTGTCAGTATCGATGATGTCGAGAAAGTCGAGACGGTGTTCAAGGACGGGGTGGGATATGACCCCGTCAAGTTGACGGAGTCCGTGCAGGGGCTCATGGGTATTCGCTAGGACGAAGGGCTACTGTTTGCCGGCCGGGTGGCTAATCGAGAGCCTCTGGCTGCGCAGTGCGCGGCCATTGCGCCTGTGGCGATATCAACTAAGACCAACGGGAATCAGATTCTTTGCAAACTGTAGAGGCAGCGCTCAGCGCCGCTCAGCGCAAGGCGGAAAACCTATTTGCCGAGGTGGTTGCCACCGATCTCATTCGGCCCGACTTACTCGAGAGCGAGCTCAGCACGCTAATCCATAAGCTCGCCAACCAACGCTTTGGCGTGCGCCGTCACTGGCACAAGCGGGTCGTCCGCTGCGGTGAGAATACCCTCCTCACCTATCAAGACGATCCGCCTGATCGGCGCATCGGGGCGGATGACGTCGTGTATCTCGATTTTGGACCGTTGTTCGGCGAGTGGGAAGCCGACTTCGGGCGTACCTATGTGCTGGGTGCCGATCCGCGCAAGCATCAGCTCGTGCGCGATATCGCGGCGGCCTTCCGCAAGGGCAAACAACTTTACCTCGCCGAACCGGACCTGACCGCCGGGGCGTTGTACGACTTTGTCAGTAAACTTGCGACCGATGCCGGCTGGGAGTTTGGCAATTGCACCGCAGGACACCTCATCGGCCATTTTCCTCACGAGAAAAACGTCGGCCCCACAGGACGCTTTTCAATCCGCCACGACAACTCCACGAGGCTACGCGAGCGTGACGCGCAGGGCGCAGCGCGCCACTGGATTCTGGAAATCCATTTCGTCGATCGGGCGCGCTTGTTTGGCGGATTCTTCGAGGAGCTGCTGACGATTGGTCCGGCGTAAGCCGCCGCGCATCGGATTTATTTGCCGCCAGCCGACGGCCGCTGATACAGCCGCATGATGTTCGCCTTGGCAATCATCTTTCCGGTAATGATGTAATCCACATCGGCCGCAGTTGCGGTGAGCGGCACGTTCAAATGCTCGACACTCAGGGCATAAACCGTGATCACGTAGTGATGAGCTGGATCGCCTTCGTCGGGGCATGGACCGTAGTAGTGGGGCTGCGGCGCATCCCCGTCAGGCGCCGCTTGCCTGGCTCCTGATGGCAGGCCGGCTCCTCCGGCCGCGCCGGCCTGGCGCGGGAGCCCATCTGTGCTTGCCGGCAGGTCGTAGACGATCCAGTGCCACCAGCCTGATTGCGGCGGCTTGTAGGGATCGTACATGGTTACGGCGAAACTCTTGGTGCCCGCTGGCGCGCCGCTCCATTTTAGCGCTGGCGACTGATTGCCTCCGTGGCAGCCAAATTCATTCGCGACGAATTCCTCGCGAATGGTCTTTCCCGACGGCAGATCCGGGCTCATCAGTCGAAATACGGGTTGGACCGCCGCGACGCCGGTTCGACCCAGCGTGATGGCGCCTCCAAGAATGCAAAGAATCGCTCGTGCGAATGACTCCATCTCAATGCGGCGCATATGCCTTCCAGGCCTCATCGACAATGTAGGCATGGATCGCCTCGGCGTCGGTGCGCGACAGGACGTCATCCCAGCGGCCCATGCCGAGCGGTACGAGCGCGCCATTCAGCACGATATCGTAGAACATCTTGTGCTGGTCCGCGCTCAGGCGGCGCAGGTCCGGCAGTACGCCGCGACCGAGCATGTGACAGCGCCCGCAAAAGCGATTGTAGAGAACCTCGCCGGCGGCGATTCTGGCCGGCGGCCCCTCGTGCGGCGGCGGGGTGGGAAACGGCGCTTCGGTAAGGATTGGCGGCAGCGGCACGGCACCGCCGTCGAGTTTGAAGGCGACGATCCGCCCCTCGTTGTCGCGCGTGTAAGCGGCCGAATCCTTGGGCAACGGGTAGTTGACCGCGTTGCCGCCGTACCCTGCGAGCACCGCGACGTATTGGGTGCCCGCCACTCGATAAGTCATCGGGGCCGCGAGCGTGCCCGTTCCGAGCTGGACGTGCGCCAGACGATTGCCGGTTTTGGCCGCATATACGTTGAGGTATCCCGCCGCATCGCCTTGGAACACCAGCCCTCCCCCCGTCGACAGCACGCCGCCATCCCAATCGCTTGAGGTCGGTACCTCCCAAGCGAGATGCTGGCGTATTGGATCCCAGGCGCGCAGGAAGCCTCGACTCTTCGCCGGCGGCAGCCCTCGGTCGAGCTCCTGCAGCGTCGGCAGTGGCCCATACAGGCTTTTCAGCTCTTTCGGATCGTAATCCTCTGGCGTGAATGCCGGCACTGTGAACCAACCTTCAATCAGGCCGGCGCGCTGCTTCGCGGAGTCCATGTACACCATCGGCCATTCCATGGCCGGGATGTATGTGAGGCGGGTCTGCGGGTCATACGACATCGGCTGCCAGCTGTGCGCGCCCGAATTGGCGGGGAACAACAGCGTCGCGTGCTTGGTGTAATCGGCGCTCGGGTTCGGGATCGGCCGGCCGGTCTTCGGATCTATGCCCTTGGTCCAATTTACAAACGCAAAATTATTGGCCGACAGCAGCTCACCTGTACTGCGGTCGAGTACGTAGTAGTACCCGTTTTTCGACGCCTGCATCAGCACTTTGCGGGCCCCCTGGCCCAAATCGAGATCGGCAAGGATCATTTTCTGGGTGCTGTCGTAGTCCCAGCGATCGCCCGGAGTGGCTTGGTAATACCAGGCGAGAGCACCCGTTTCGGCGTGAATGGCGACGATGGCTGCCGTATACAGATCGTCGCCGCCCGTGCGCCCTCCTTCTTTGATGTTGTACGGCGCGCCGTTGGCCGTACCGATATATATGAGCTTGAGGTCCGGGTCGTAATTGATTCCGTCCCACACGGTGCCACCGCTGCCGGCGTCCCAACGATGGCGCGGATCCCAGGTTTTCACGGCCGCGCTCAGATGTTCCTGCTCTTGGGGCCCGAGCTTCGGATCGTGTGGCACCGTATAAAAGCGCCAGCGTAGAGCACCGCTGTCAAGATCGTACGCCCCAACGTAGCCGCGACCGCCGGCAAAATCGGCACCGCCGCTGCCCACCACAATCAGGCCGCCGGCAATCACCGGCGCTCCCGATACGGTATATGGAGTTTTCGGGCCCCGGGCAGGCAGCGTATCCACCTTCCACAGCAGTCGGCCCGTGGCCGCGTCGAGAGCGTGTAGGTATCCATCGAGGGCGCCGACGTAGACCCTTCCCTTCCAGACGGCGAGTCCGCGATTGACTGCGTCGCAGCAGGCATAGCGGCCCCATTGCCCATCGACTTGCGGATCGTAGGTCCACAGCTCACGACCGGACGCTGCATCGACGACGTACACCCGGCCGAAATTGCCGACGGCGTACATCACCCCGTCGATGACGATCGGCGTCGCCTCAAGTCCGCGCCGAGTGCCCAGATGGTACTGCCAGGCGAAACCTAGTCGGGCGACGTTGTCCGCGTTGATGTCGCGCAACGGCGAGTAATAGGTGCCCGCACCATCCCTTCCCGGGGTAAACCATTGGTCAGGTTCATCCGATGCGTGCGCGAGCCGTGCAGCATCGACGCTGCCCGCGCTCGGGCTGGGGGGCGCTGGAGTGGCAGGTGCTGCGACCGGGGGTGGCTTGGCGCCACAGGCGCACAGGCCGATCGCCACAATCATCGGTACGAGCACCCTGCGCAAAGTCACACCCAGCCGAGCGCGCAACCCGTAGAATCTCGCGGAGCGCTGCAGGCGTGCCATGTTGGATTCACTCATGTTAGTGCTGCGTCGTTCAGAGGAGTTCGTAGACAAAAACGTAAGATGATCCTTTGGCGTCGCGCGCAAGGAGTTTCATGTCGCCCATGGCGCCTGCATATTGACCAGAGCCGCCGGTGATCACCAGGAGCGAATCGCCGCTATCGTAAAACGGCCTCTCCACGGTGATCTGCCCTCCCTTGAGCAGCAAGGTCCAGAAGCATTCCCAGCTCTTCCCGACGATTACGCGCACGCAATAGCCTTGGTCGGTGCCCAGCTGCGTCTTGTTGCTCGCATCGTAGACCGGATTTGCGAAAGTCAGTAGATCGCCGACTGAATCACCCTTGGCGCCCAGATCGAGCGTGGCGTCCGTCAACGCGTGTTCGATCACCTCGATGCGCTCGCCGGCAGCCGTCGGCAGTGCGGGAAATGCCGCAATCGCGCTTGCAGTCATGAGTGCAAGTTTCTTCATGGCCTGTCCTGATGACGTTTTTTACGCTCACTGAGCCGCTCGACCCGCCACCGAGCGCTTCTTCTCGTCTGGATCGTCGAACGGGCTGCCGGTGCGCCGCGGCCGTGCCATTCACTCGGTTGCGCATTTATTACCACGCAGGAGACTTGCATGGGAAGCACGTCCTCGCCATGCACGTGCCCTTGCGCAACGCGACCCTCGCCAGCGCGCCTGCGCCGCTTGTTAAGATGCGCCAGGTGGTGGGAGAGGAACAACCGTGTCGAACAGTGGCCGCAAGATCGCGCGCCGTAGACCCAGCTCGACGCCGCGGGCAGGTCGCGAACCGGATTCGCCGCAAGTTTCGACTCATAGAGCGCGTGTTGCTGCGCGACTGACGAGGGCTCTCCATGAACGCTAGCGCCCGGGCAACGTTGGACGCCGACGCCGCGCAGCTCCAAGCGCTCGGCTATACGTCAAAGTTCGACCGGAGCATGAGCGAACTTGAGAATTTCTCGCTTGGATTTACTTATCTGTCACCCGTCGTGGGAGTTTACAGCCTCTT
Source organism: Gammaproteobacteria bacterium (assembly GCA_003140135.1). Taxonomy (GTDB): domain Bacteria; phylum Pseudomonadota; class Gammaproteobacteria; order Steroidobacterales; family Steroidobacteraceae; genus PALSA-1196. Next base: position 4,035 of record PLIX01000167.1, on the reverse strand, counting down.
CGCCTTCGCACTGGCCGCAGGCGGACCTCCGATGTTCTGGTGGTATCTGCTGGTCGGCATCGGTCAGATGTTCGTGTGCCTGGTATTCGGCGAAGTCGTCTCGCAATTTCCGATCTCCGGCGGGCTGTACCCATGGGCGCGCCGTCTTGTCGGCAGGCGCTGGGCCTGGATGGCCGGGTGGGTATATGGCTGGGCGCTGCTGGTCTCGATAGCGGCGGTTGCCACCGGCGGCGCTCCGTTCCTGGCGCAACTGCTCGGTTTCGCGCTGACGCCCGCGAATACGACGAGCGTTGCGCTTGGCATGATTGCGGTTGCCACCGTTTGTAACGTGAGCGGCACGCGCCTTTTGGCACGAGTCGCCATGTTCGGATTCATCTGTGAGCTGATTGGAGCGCTCGCCGTCGGCGGTTATCTGCTCCTGTTCGCACGCCATCAGCCCTTCGGCGCGCTCTTCAATTCCTTTGGTATACGCGCCGGCGGCAGCTACCTGCCGGCGTTTCTGGCCGCAGCGCTCGCGGCCATGTTCTGTTACTACGGGTTCGAGGCTTGCGGCGACGTGGCGGAGGAGACGCCAGATGCCAGCCGGATGATCCCCAAGGCCATGCGCATGACGATCTACGTCGGGGGCGCCGCTGCGATGTTGGTGTGTCTTGCCCTAATCCTCGCCGTGCCCGATATGCCGGCGATGATCTCCGGAAAGGACGCGGACCCGGTCGCGACCATTCTTCGCGCCGCGATGGGTGAACTTGGTTTTCGCGCCGTGCTCGCGGTTGTTCTCGTATCCTTCATGTCATGCGCACTGAGCATCCAGGCCGCCGCGAGCCGTCTGCTATTTGCGTACGCGCGCGATGAGATGATTGTGGGCAGCAAGCTCTTCAGCCGTATGTCGCCGCGCACGCATGTTCCGGTATGGGCATTATTCATTGCGGGGGTGGTACCGGCTTTGATCGCATTGTGCGGCCTGTGGCTGCAGAATGCAGTCAGCACCATCATCAGTTTCGCTTCTGCAGGAATCTACATGGCCTTTCAGATGCTCATCCTCGCGGCGCTCTTCGCGAGAGCGGCCGGCTGGAAGCCGCGCGGTCCTTTCACGCTCGGGCGCTGGGGATGGCCCATAAACATCATCGCCCTGGTCTACGGGATCAGCGCGATCATCGACATGATTTGGCCGCGCAGCCCCCACGACCCCTGGTACAGCAACTACGGGATGATCGTGACGGCGGTGGCCGTGATCGTGCTCGGTGCGATCTATATGCTCGCGGCAAAGCCCTATGACCGCGGCGATGCCCCGGCCGGCGATGCGCACCTCCTACGAGGATGACTGATATGCACCGACACTGCGTGCGCGAGCGTCGCTGATGCACAGCAGCGCAGAAACGGCACAGACCGCAGGTGCGCTCGCACACACGCTGCGGCCGCGGCATGTCACGATGATCGCCTTGGGAGGCATCATCGGCGCCGGCATCTTCGTCGGCAGCAGCGCCGCCATCAACATCGCCGGACCGGGCGTGCTCGTGAGCTATGCGCTCGGTGGCCTGCTCGTCTTTTTTATCATGCGCATGCTGGGCGAAATGGCCCATGCGAGACCTGGTCTGGGCACCTTCGCCGAGTATGCAGCCTTGGGCCTCGGCCGCTGGGCGGCGTTCATGACTGGCTGGCTCTACTGGTACTTCTGGGTGATTACCGTCGGCGTGGAGACGATCGCGGGAGCCAAACTACTGCAGCCATGGCTGCAGCACTCGGGAATTGACGCGCCGGTATGGGAGATCGGCCTGGTCCTGGTGTCAATGATGACGGCCACCAACCTCTTTTCGGTCAGAGCCTATGGCGAGCTGGAATTTTGGTTCGCGCTGCTGAAAGTCGCAAGCATTACTGCGTTCATCCTGCTGGGCATCGCGTTCATCGCATTCTTCGGTCCTGCCCTGACGCATACCTATCAGACACTGACAGGCGATGGAGGTGTGTTCCCGAACGGCCTGGCAACGGTTCTCACCGCGATTCCGATCGTCATCTTCTCCATGATGGGCAGCGAGGTTGCAACCATCGCGGCGGTCGAGTCAGCGCGGCCAGCCGAGAATATCGCACGCGCCGTACGGACCGTAGCACTGCGTATTTTGGTCTTCTATGTGCTCAGCATCGCAGTGGTCGTCGCGGTCGTGCCCTGGCGCACATTGCCGATCGGATTTTCGCCGTTCATTATTGCGCTCAATGCAATGCATATTCCCGGCGCCGCGCCGGTGATGTCGGTCATTGTCCTCACGGCGGTTCTTTCCTGCCTTAACTCCGGAATCTACATTACCTCGCGCATGCTGCACGAGCTTGCGAAGAGCGGCGACGCGCCGCGATCCTTCGCCGCCACCGCGGGCAATCAAGTGCCGCGGCTCGGCATTCTTCTCGGAAGTGTCGTCGGCTTCCTCGCAGCAACCGCATCGATCGTTTCGCCGAACGGCGTCTTCCTCTTTCTGATCAACACCTCCGGCGCCATTATCCTGATGATCTACATGGTCGTTGCCATCGGGGAGATCAGGCTGCGACACCGGCTTGAGAGCGAAGGCGAGCATCTATCGCTCAAGATGTGGCTCTTCCCTTGGCTCAGCTGGGCGGTCGTTGCCGGTATCGGCGTAGTACTGGTCTTGATGGCGATCACGCCGGATTTGCGCAAGCAGTTATTGTGGAGCGCGATGAGCGTTGTGATCATTGCCATCGCGTACGTCGTGCGTAGGCGCGCAGCGCCCGTGAAGCTCATTTGAGCCAGCCTGCCGCACGGGCCAATCGGCCCTGCGCTTGAGCGCCAGCTGCCGACGTCTCGAGCGTGCAGCTCATTTGCGCCTGCCTGAGAGGCGCTAAAGTCGAGTGATCTTGGGATTGACCCCGAAGGTCGTGTCAGCTCAGTATGCCATGGCTGACCGATGGCGCGGGTGCCCCAAATTGTGCTGCTCGGGGCCCCAAGGCCCCGGAGCGCTCGTGTCTCAAGCCCAAAGGAATCAGCCGACGTGCCCCATAAATGCTCTGCCGTACGGCACGTCGTCGTACGTCGCATCCAAATTGGCCAACCGGCTCGCACGATCCTTGGGGAGCGGACGCATGTCTGCGGGGGCAAGGTATGAGTGGTCACTATCACGCACTGGTCTGGATCGATCACCGCGAGGCGAAGGTGTTTCAGTTCAATGCGACGGAAGTCGATCGCGCGACCGTGCGCAGTACCCACCCGGATCAGCACATTCATCACAAAGCGAATGCCGGTGATAGCGGCCATGCGCCGATCGATCAGGAGTTCTTCAAACGCGTGGCTCAGGCCATCGCGCAAGCCGGGGCGATCCTGATCACGGGTCCAGCGAATGCCAAGACCGAGCTCGTGGCTTATATCAAGCGAGTCGAACCGCATCTTGCCGAGCGTATTTCCGGCGTTGAAACTCTCGATCACCCAAGCGACGGTGCGCTGCTCGCGCTCGCCCGGTCCTTCTTCAAAGCCGACGACCGGATGCAGCCGCAGTCGCATCGCTAAGTGAGAGCGGGTCGGCGCCAATAGGCGACATGGGTGCAGGTGCCCCGCGCCAATTCCGAATGGGCGACCTTGAGCTTGAGGAAAACTGCAAGGGTTTCGGCAATCAAATCCAAGTCAGGCGGCCAGGGTTGCCGCGGCGCGGCCGTCAGATCGGTTGGCAGCGAGCGCTGCGCGGCGCAGCCTCGACAGCCACGCGCGAAAAATGTTCGAGCGTTCCCGGAAAACCCATTAGCATCAGGGCGACGCCCTACGAATAACGCCGTGACAGAGTACCCCCAAAACGAAGAAGCCCTCGATGCGCGTCTCGATGAAGCGCTAGATGAGACTTTTCCCGCGAGCGATCCGGTCGCAGTTCATGCGGCAGACGCGCCTGCGCTCAAGAGCGTCTTGCGCTGCCATCCTGCGCACCGTGACGACATAGGCAATCTGGTAACCCGTCGGCCGGTCCCAGGACCCGGATTGGATCGCCTCGGCGCATTTTTGTTTCTCAACCATCATGGCCCGCAAATCTATGCGCCCGGCAACGAGGG
>PLIX01000115.1:4037-6949 GCA_003140135.1 Gammaproteobacteria bacterium | reverse complement strand
TTACTTATGTCGCTGTGTTTAGCTGCGCAGCGATGCCTGATATGCCTCGATCCTGGGTAGTACCGCCAATCGGCGGGCTAGGCTCTCGGCTGGCCAATAGGTTTCGCGATCGTAGTACTCGGGGACGGATGGAACATCCGGCCGAAGTTCAACCCACGGCTGTTTGGAATCCGTAAAAATGTGAATATCGGGTGGCAGATAATCCGGCGCGTCAAGCGTGCCAACGCGGACGAACCTGATGACAGGGCCGCTGCCCGCATAGTTGCTCCACACCGCAATTCTGCACTTTGGGCAGCGCGCGATCTTTTGGCCTTTGCCGCTACTCGAGGGCGTGTCGGTGATCTCCGGCTCCGAACTCAAATGCACCACGCGGTCCGCCTCGATCATGGCATTCACAGCGAATGAGGCACCGCTTTCGCGTTGGCACCAGCGACAGTGGCAACAGTGCACGAACAGCGGTTGGCTTTCCATGCGGTAGCGGACCCTTCTGCAGTCGCAGCCTCCTTCGAGTGGATAGAAATTTCCGGCGGCCATGATCGCGATCTCCCCACCAGTGCGTATCGACTTGCACGTCGCGCGTGCTGTGTACCAAATCCCGCGGTGCGACGCTAGCGACCGGGCTTGAGACATTTCCAAGCACCCGTCGACTCGGACCCCTAGGGTCGCGGCGCACCTACTTGCTCGGCATCTCCACCGGCACAATATCCATCTGCAGCAATTGCGTCCGTCGCAGTACCGACAGCTGCAGCAACTCACCGATTGGCCATCGGCTCAAGAAACGGTGTAAGGCGTCGACGCTCGCAATGGTCTGTGACTGCGCCGCAAGAATGATATCCCCGATCCGCAGATCTGAATTCGCGGCGGGCGTATCCGGTTCGCGCGCCACAATTTCCAATGCCGAGTCGGTAAGCAGTGCCAGTGCGCGCACCAGTCGCCGGTCGAGACGGCGTGTGCGGCCGGCGATGCCAAGATAGGCGCGGCGCACGCGGCCATTCGTCAGGACTTCTGCGATGACCCATTCAGCCGTGGATGCGGGCACGGCAAAACCGATGCCTTGCGCGGCGGCGATGATTGCCGTGTTGATGCCGACGACGCGGCCGCGTGCGTCGACAAGGGGTCCACCGGAATTGCCGGGATTGAGCGGCGCCGTGTGCTGCACGACGCCTTCGATCAGCCGACCGTCAGCCCCGCGCAAGGTGCGCCCCTGCGCACTGATGACCCCGGCCGACACGGTGGCTTCGAATCCGAAGGGATTGCCGATGGCGACCACGAGCTGTCCGACGCGCGGCCCCGCTTGCGTCAGCAGGCTGACGGCAGGCAGGCTCGATGTGCGCGCGCGCAGCACCGCGAGATCCGTGGAGGGGTCCTCCGCGATGACGCGCGCCTCGACCGTATCGCCGTTCGTCAGCCTGATGCTCACTCGTGCGGCGCGATGCACGACGTGCTGGTTGGTCAGGAGGTATCCGTCGGGCGTTACAATAACCCCGGAGCCGCTGCCCACAGCCACAATGCTGTCCTCACGCTGTTGCCCGACGTGCACGCTGACGACCGCAGGACCGACGAGGTCGACTGCGCCGATGACCGTGCGCGAGTAGGCATCGAAGGCTGCATCGTCCGCGCTCATTTGCCGAGGAGCCCCAGGCGTATTTTCGCCCAGCAGCGGCGCGTCGCCCACGCCAGACATCGCATCGGCGTCCGCCGGAGCGGCGCAATCAGTCATCATCTGTTCGTGCCCTGACAATTGACAGATGAACATGGGAGCGGGCCGCCAGAATGCAAGTCAGGGGCCGACGTGGTGTTGCTATGCGCGCCCGTCGCCTTTGTAGGCAACTCATTACGGCTTCGCCGCAGGTCGGGTTGGATCGTAGATGAGGCTTTTCGTGACATCGACGGCAAAAAACGGGGCTCAACTTCGCCGAGGGTCGGAAGGCTCAACCGGCATTTTCTAGAATCAGTCTCGATTTGCGAGCCCTGCGAACGCTCGAACGGGGGCGGACGGGCGAGCCGTAGAGGCAGGTGAGGTCAGGGGCACGCCGACTTGGTATTGTCGTCTTTCTGGTTCCAATTCTCTTTGGGAAGGGTCCACCACGAGGCTCAAGCCATGATGACCTTCGGCGGCCGTGTTTACGGCCCGGGTGCCTTCATCCTGGGCGTCGTAGGTCTGGTGGGGGGCGACTTCGCTCTGGTCTGGCAGCCGGTGCCAGCCTGCCCGGACATTCAGCGCTGGCCTATGCGGCCGGCGCCGCCCTGACCGGGGCAGGCGCGGCCCTCAACTGGCGCAGGCGGATCGCCTTTGGCGCCGCGGCCCTGGCCATTCTGTGCGCGTTGGGGGTCATCCTACTGCACGGGCCGCACGTCATCGCGCACCCGTTCCAGTTTGGCCCGTGGCCTGGGGTTGCCGAGCAGCTCGCGCTCGTGGGAGGCGGCCTCAAGGCTTATCGATGGTGCCGAACTGAATCCCCCGGGGCCGCTGTTCTGGGCCTATGCGACGGGCGCGGCACACGTAGCGGCAGGCATTGCCATACTGACGGGTGTCCAGGCCCGCCTTGCCGCGGGACTGCTGACGGTGATGTTCGCCGTGTTCGGCATGCTGGTGCACGCGCCGCTGGCTTTCGCAGATCCCCGCAGCCACTTAAACTGGGTTATGAACGCCATGAACCTCGCCCTGACTGGGGCCGCCTGGGTGGTCGCGGACACGCTCGCCGAGCGCCGCGCAACAGCCCCCAGACCGAAGGCGGCCACCGTGCGTCAATCGAGGATCACCGGTAAACCGATCGACTATCCTTCCTAAAACGAGAAAATTGCATGCGTACTACTTCGCGCGCGGCGCTGTTCCTCCTGGGTATGAGCTTTGTCCTAACGGCGTTGGCCGATGAAGGGATGTGGACCTTTGATAATTTCCCCGCCGCGAA
>PLIX01000115.1:0-4026 GCA_003140135.1 Gammaproteobacteria bacterium | reverse complement strand
AGCTTGGTATCGCCCGAGGGGCTGGTGATGACGAACCATCATTGCGTGCGCGAATGTCTGAGCGAGCTCGCGGACGCCAAGCATGACTACATTGCCAAGGGCTTCTATGCCGCGACTGCGGCGGATGAGAAGCGGTGCCCGGCGCTCGAGGCCAACCAGCTGGTGGAAATCACCGACGTGACGAAGCAAATGGAGGTTGCGACTGCGGGGAAGTCAGAGCGCGCATTCCATGAGGCGGAGCGCACGGCCAAGGCGAAAATAGAAAGCGCGTGCGGCACGGCGGCGGATGTGCGCTGCCAGGTCGTGACGCTCTATCAAGGTGGCGTCTACGATCTATACAAGTACAAGCGGTATCAGGATATCCGCGTGGTGTTCGCGCCCGAGGAGAGCGTCGCATTCTTCGGCGGCGACCCGGACAATTTTACCTTCCCGCGTTTCGATCTGGATACCGCGTTCGTGCGCATCTACGATCAAGGCAAGCCGCTGCACACCGATAGCTATCTGAAGTTCGCCACCAAGGGGGTGAAGGCGGCCGATATCGCCTTTACCAGCGGCAATCCTGGCGGGACCGACCGCGAGAGTACGCTCGCGCAGCTCGAGTACCAGCGCGACGTGGCACAGCCATTCATTCTGAATCTGTATTCCGAACTGCGCGGCGTGCTGAACGAGTTCGGCACCAAAGGGCCGGAAGAGGCGCGCACGTCCAACACACAGCGCTTCTCAATCGAAAATTCGCTGAAGGCCTACAAGGGCAGGCAGCTGGCCCTGGTGCAGGGAACGTTGATGGCAGACAAGGCTCGCGCCGAGGTCGACTTTCGCAAGCGGGTGACCGCGGACCCGAAACTCGCCTCCGTCGACGGCGGAGCCTGGACTGCGGTCGCGACGGCGGTAGCGCACGGGCGGGACATCTTCGTGCGCAACACGATGCTGGAGCGTTTGCCGTCGCGGCTCTCCCCGCTGCTCCGCCACGCGGTCGACCTGAACCGGTACGCAGCCGAAGTTGGCAAGCCGGATGGGCAGCGGCTCGAGGAATATTCGGATGCCAACTTCCCGGCGCTGAAACAGCAGATCGTCGCGCCGGCACCGATCCATGTAAAGCTTGAAAAAACTGTGCTCGCGTGGTGGCTGACCAAGGTGCGCGAGGATCTGGGGGCGAGTGATGACGACGTGCGCAAGCTCATGGGCAAGCGCAGTCCGGAGGACATCGCCGCTGCGCTCGTGGACGGTACCAAGCTGACGGACGCGAAGCTGCGCGCGCGATTATTGGCGGGCGGGGCCAAGGCGATCGATGCTTATCACGATCCGCTGATTGATTTCGCCCGCATTCTGGATCCGCTCGCGCGCGCAGTTCGTAGCGACTATGAGGATAATGTGAAGGCAGTGATCACCAAGAACTCCGGACTGATCGCCAAGGCGCGGTTCGCGCTGGAAGGCAGAAGCGCTTATCCGGATGCGACCTTCACACTGCGACTGTCGTACGGCACGGTGGCCGGATACCAGGAGAATGGACGCACCGTGGCGCCGGTGACCAATTTTGCCGGGGCGTACGCGCACGCAACGGGGCGCGACCCATTCAAGCTGCCGGACAGTTGGATAACCGCGGAAAAAGCAGTCAATCTCGATACCAATCTGGATTTTGCCTCTACCGACGACATCATCGGCGGCAATTCGGGCTCGCCCGTGATTGGCCGCAACGGCGAGGCAATCGGCCTGATCTTCGATGGCAACATCCAGTCGCTGGGTGGGGATTTTGGCTTTGACAGCAGCGTTAATCGGGCCGTGGCGGTCGATGTGACGGGCATTACCGAGGCACTGAAGAGCATCTATCACGCGGATCGGCTGGTGAAGGAACTGACGCCTTGAAGCACACGGATCTGGTCAGTTTGGCGGATGCTGCACGGCCGGCGTTGTTGCATCGCTGCAGCAGCGCGGTGCGCTGAATCCCGTAGACGTTCATCGGCACGTCGGCTCGCCTGCGATTCGGCCATCGCGGTCGGGCGTCAGGCGGACGCCGGGGTTTCAATCCGCGCCATCGGCATAGAGCTTCACCACTTCGTACAGAAAACGGCGTCCGTCCATGAGCGACTTCACGCGAATACGTTCGTCGAGGCCGTGTGCGTGACTGCCCTCATCATCGTGAAACATCCCGGATAGGCCATAGGTAGGCACGCCAGTGGCGTTGAGAAAGCGCCCGTCCGTGGCGCCGGTGGCCATCGTGGGCACAATCACGACCCCAGGCCAGATCTCTTGAGCGATTTTGCGCACGGGCACCATCATGTGGTCCGACAGCGGTGGCAGCGGCGTCTGCATGCCAGGATCGCCAGTGGGAACGACGCGAATCTGCGCATCTCCAAGCACACTGACGATCTCCTGTTGAATCTCGGCAATCGGCACGCCAGGCAGAATGCGGCAATTCACGTTGGCACGCACATGCTGCGGGAGAGCATTGGGCGCATGGCCGCCGGTAATTTCGGTGACGACGCAGGTCGTGCGCAGTGACCCATTCCAGCCAGGGTTGATCGCCCACAGCCGCTCGGCCGCGGCCTCATCCGGCGGATTCTTTAGTACGGCATTCATGTCGGCGGCGATTTCCGGCGATGCAAGTTTCGCCCGCGCCTCGAAGTAGCCGCGCGTCGCCTGATTGAGAGCGATCGGAAAATTGTGTGCGCCAAGCCGGACCAGTCCCGCGCTGAGTCGTACGATCGGATTGTTCTTAGTCGGGCGCGAACTGTGACCGCCAACGTCGGAGGCCTCGAGGGCGAAGTCCTGGTACACCTTTTCACCGGCCTGGATCTGCAGCGCGACAGGCTTTTCGTTCTTGTCGAGCTCGCCACCGGCGCCTTCGTTCAGTGCAAATGCGGCGTTCAGGACCTGTGGCTGGGTTTGAGTCAGCCATTTGACGCTGTTGAAGACGTCCGGTGTCTCCTCGCCGCAGGTGAGCGCGAGCTTGATGTCGCGGCGCGGCTTGAATCCCTCTTTCTTGTAGCGGATCAGATTGTCGGTGAAGACTGCGGCCATCGCCTTATCGTCGCTTGAGCCGCGCGCATAGAACCAGCCGTTCTCTTCGACCAGCTTGAATGGATCGCGCTTCCACTCTTCTCGTTTTGCCTCGACCACGTCGATATGCGCCAGCAGAAGTATCGGCTTGGCTTTGCGATCGCGGCCGTGCAGCACGGCAATAAGTGCACCGTCTTTCGGGCGCTCCGGGGGCGCCAGAATCTGCATATCGGCGGCGGCAACGCCCGCCGCAGCCAAATGCGCGCGCATCGCCTCAGCCGCTTGCGTGCAACTGCCGACCGAGCGCGTGGTGTTTATTTCGACGAGCTGCCGGTAAAGTTCGCGGAACGCCGTCTCGTCGGGCGCCGGCGTCTGTGCCATGCCGACAGCGGTGAATATCGCAGCCATGGCTGCTGCAATAGTGGCCGTTCGCTTGTGCGTGCTCATGTCCTGTACTCCAGTGCGCGATGGTCGAGCGTGCAGTGTGTCGGTCGCAATGACAAGAGGTGTACCGCGTGCTGGCGTATTTCCTCTTGGGCCCACACCGGCTTCTCCTTGCCCGTCACGACGATAACAACAGCGGGCCCGACGCGGTTGAATCGGGACGCTGCGACAACTGGCGGACGCTGGGCGCATTTTTTGGACAATCTGAGGTCGAGGTATAGACTACTGTCAGAGCGGCTGCGCGCCCGTAGTTCCATCGGAGAGAAGAAAAATGAAGTGCCTCGTGGGACGCTTTGGCCAAGGGCGCAAGCGTCCCGGAGGGGATCAAACAAATCGAACGCGATTGGGCTGACGCCATGACGGCCGGCAATCTGGATAAGGTCGCTCAGATTGTCGCCGACGATTGGACGGGAATCAGCTACGACGGCAGCAAGATATCGAAACAGAGGCTTTTCGCAGATGTAAAAGCCGGGCGCGACAAAGCGGAGTCCATCGAAATCGGTCCCATGGACGTAAAAATCCTGGGAAACGTCGCCGTTGTGCAGGGCAGTGATATCGAAAAGAGCGTGCTGAACGGCAAGGATA
>PLIX01000234.1 GCA_003140135.1 Gammaproteobacteria bacterium | reverse complement strand
ATGTGAGCCCAATTCACGCCGCGTATCGGGGGTACGACATTTGGGAGTGCCCGCCGAATGGCCAAGGCATGATCCCGCTGCTAATCGCGCGCACGCTCGAGCACTTTGACGTCGGCTCGCTCCCGGCAAGCGGCGCGCAAAGGGCGCATCTCCTCGCCGAGGTCGCGCGACTCGGCTACGCCGTGCGCGATGCGGTTGTCGGCGATCCGCGCACTGCACCTGTTCCTGTCGACGAAATCCTCAGCGACCGGTACACAGCTGCGCTCGCCCAGCGCTTCTCGGCCTCGACTCGAATCGAGGGCCTCGCACCGCCTTTCGGGGCGCCCCACCGTGACACGGTATTTCTCGCCGTGGTCGACCGTGACCAGAATACGATCGCGTTCATCAATTCGATATTCGCTGAATTCGGCAGCGGAATCGTTGCGCCGGCATCAGGCATTGTGCTGCACAACAGAGGTTCCGGCTTCGTCGTTGCACCCGGACATCCGAACACGATCGCCGGACGCAAGCGCCCCATGCACACGATCATTCCTGCGCTCCTCAGTCGCGATGGCAGAGCCGTCATGTCGTTTGGCGTCACGGGCGCCCATTTTCAACCCATGGGCCAGATCCTGCTGTTGAGCAATCTGATTGACCATGGAATGTCACTTCAGCAGGCTATCGACCAACCAAGGTTCTTCGCCTACGGCAATTCCTTTGAGGTCGAGCAATTAGTATCGCGTCGTGCCGTTGCGGGCCTGCGCGCCCTGGGGCACCCGGTCGTTGCCGCCGACAATCCCCTCGGCACGGCGCAGGCCATCTGGATCGATTGGCAGACGGGAGTCCTGCACGGGGGGGCCGATGGCCGCCGCGATGGCGTGGCACTTGGATGGTAGTCGTCAAGACTCGGGTGGGCGAATCGTCGGACCTGACAGCGCCGGTGCGCGCTGGGCAGCCGCAGCGCAACCAGGGGTCAGGGCGCGGGGGTTAGAAGGAACAGTTCAGCGCAGCTGACTGTCCTTGCTGCCACGACGGTTGTAGCCGCTGAATTTCGCAGTGTCGCGGTCGTCGGCGTCTTGGCACTGTACGCACAGCCTAACGCCCGGTATCGCGTTGCGCCGCGCTTCCGGAATCGTAGCTCCGCAATTAGTACAGTGAGCAAGCCCAGGACCGCTAGCCAACCGACTTTTAGCGCGGAGGATCCCATCCTTCACCGTCGCATCGATCTGGTCCTGAACCGCGCCATCGCCCGCCCAGCCCGTTGCCATGCGTGTCTCCTACAATCAGCGCCCAACATTATCGCAGCACTACCCGTAGTAGTTCCCGAATAGGCATATTGCAAGCGGATTTTGCGCCAGCGTTTGCTCGGGCCCAGCTTGGCCTCTGGTGGTCGTGATGCGCCGGGGTCGGGTTTTGCTGTACCGCGCAGCCGTGCCGCTCACGCACGGGCTGCCTGCGAGACACCCGGGCGACGTCCGGCGGAAAGCCTTTTTCTACCAAGTCATTGATTTAACTTATTTTATGTAGTGCGGCGCATAACTCCTGCAGGCGCCGTGGAGGAAGCGCCGCGACAGGCGCACCCGGCCGCACCGGCGCAGGGGCGCAGGGGCGCAAGGGCGCAAGGGCGCAAGGGCGCATATCTCGTGACGCTCGCCCGTGGGCTGCGTGGAATCGACGCGTCCGTTGATTGAAACTAACCAGCGTCGGATAGCCGTTGAAGTGCGTGAGAGCGCTTCGCCGTGAGGGAACCGATGACTGCCAATTCTTTGGTGTTCAGCAAGCACCTGTTACGCGTGGCCACTGCGCGTTCCAGTCGTCAACCACCAGTGGCCAATGCGCTTCTTTGCACATCAGAGCGCTGAACCACCGCTCATGGGGGGCGCTCTCTCGGCCGCGAGCCCGCTGCTATGCACTCGATCGGCAAGCTTCTAGCTAGAGCGAATCCAAAGGGCCGAGCGCTGGGCGCGCGCTGGAGCCCGGGTACTTGTTGGAAACTCAAGGATCCACTGGACGCTCGCAAGGTATGCACCAAGGCAGGGGTGCATTCAGCTGATGCCGGCCGACCGCGGCGCCGCACAGGAATGCAGCGATGCTATCCCTTTTTCTCGTACTTGAATGACACTTTGACCTTGGCACGGTAAGCCTCGACTTTGCCGTTCTTGAGCTGCAAATCCAGCTCGCAAATCTCAGCGACCCGCAAGTCGCGCAGGGTCTTGCTAGCACGTACGACTGCGGCGGTAGCCGCCTTTTCCCACGATACCGTGCTGGTGCCGATAAGCTCTATGACCTTATAGACGTTCTCAGCCATGGTTCTCTCCTATAGGTTGGGGTTGGATTGCATTCGATCAGCATCGTTCGCGACATTCAACCTTTTTGTACTTGAGCGCAATAGGAGCTGCCTGGCCCGTTGTGGCCCGCTTAGGTGCACCAGGTACTCCGGTTCGGCAGCCGCGGAGCTGTGACATGATCGCCTCGGCGCAGGCGTTTTGGCGTTGCTTTGGAATTGCCAGCGACCGCATCGATTGCGCCGCGCTTGGCGGCGACTTCAACTCATCGGACCTCACGAATGGCGAGCAGCCGATGTGGCACAATGAGTGCAGCCCCATTGCTGCTGAGGCGAATTGCGGTGCAACAGGAGCGCGTCATTTCCAGAGGAGGATGTCTCTGCGGAGGAGTCCGATATTCCGTGCGCGGCGCTCTTCGCGACATCATTGCCTGTCATTGTTCCCAATGCCGCCGGACGAGCGGCCATTTCGTCGCCGCCACTGGCGCCGCATCCGACCGCATCACCTTCGAAAAAAATGAGACGCTCGTGTGGTTCGCTTCATCTGACTGGGCGGAGCGTGGATTTTGCGGCCGCTGCGGGGGCAATCTTTTCTGGCGCCCTCTCGAGAATGACCGTGGCTGGACGAGCATTATGGCCGGAACTCTGGATCCGCCCACCCAACTGATGCTGAAGCAGCACATCTTCGTCGCAGATAAATCGGATTACTACGAGATCACAGATGGAGCGGAACAGCGCGCAGAGTGATCAGCGCAAACTTTTCCATCCGTCGCATGTCAATGTTCAGAGGCACTTAACGGTCGTTGGGCTCCGGTCATGCTTAAGCATTCGTCGGCACGTGCAGCGGGGCAACAATTACAGGGGCTCGCAAGCGGGGGTGCCAACGGCCTTTTATTTGTCGATGTGTTAGATTGCACATGGCCACGCCTGTCTTACCGTCATCTTATAATCGCTTCGCCTCATCGCTTTGTGCCGTGCCTGGTCTCAATTCCCGTGCGGTTGAGAAGACAATGGCTCGCGCAGTGTTGAGTCGAATCACTGTTAAGGAGATTTGCCATGACTCCCCCAAGTTCCGCCCAAGCACGTCAGCCTGACAGTCCGTCGCAGGCCGCCCGCTCCATTCACGAGAGTGGCTCGTTTGCGGCCCACCTGAAGACGCTCGAGCGGAAAATTCCGCTGCGCGCCCGCTACGAAAATTTCATCGGCGGGCGCTGGGTTGCCCCGGTGAAGGGCGGCTATTTCGACAACGTTTCCCCGACGACGGGGCAGGTTATTTGTCAGATCCCGCGATCCCAAGCGGAAGATGTCGAGCGGGCGATCGATGCAGGGCATGCCGCTGCCGATAAATGGGGCCGCACCGCCGTCGCCGAGCGCGCACGCATCCTCAATCGCGTGGCCGACAAGATTGAACAGTATCTGCCGTTCCTCGCTGCCGTGGAGACATACGACAACGGCAAGCCAATCCGCGAAACGAATCTCGCTGACTTGCCGCTCGCCGTCGATCATTTCAGATATTTTGCGAGCTGCATCCGTGCCCAAGAAGGCTCGCTCGGCGAGCTCGACGACGACACGGTGGCTTATCACTACCACGAGCCGCTGGGAGTTGTCGGCCAGATCATTCCTTGGAATTTTCCAATTTTAATGGCCGCGTGGAAACTAGCGCCCGCTCTGGCCGCCGGCAACGCCGTAGTCATCAAACCGGCCGAGCAGACGCCGATGTCGCTGCTGGTACTGGCTGAGCTCGTCCAGGACATCTTGCCGGCGGGTGTGTTGAACATCGTTAACGGCTTCGGCCTGGAGGCAGGCAAACCGCTCGCATCGAGTCCGCGCATCGGCAAGATCGCCTTTACTGGCGAAACGACGACGGGTCGCCTCATCATGCAGTACGCGTCGGAAAACATTATTCCGGTCACCCTCGAGCTCGGCGGCAAGTCGCCGAACATCTTCTTTGCGGACGTACTCAGGGAAGAGGATGACTTCGTGGATAAGGCGCTTGAAGGGTTTGCGATGTTTGCGCTCAATCAGGGGGAAGTGTGTACTTGCCCGTCGCGGGCGCTCGTGCAACGGCCGATCTACGAGCGTTTCATGGAGCGGGCGGTCAAGCGGGTCGAAGGCATTCGCCAGGGCGATCCGTACGAGATGAGCACGCAGATCGGTGCGCAGGCTTCGAATGACCAGTTTGAGAAGATTCTCTCGTATATCGATATCGGCAAGAAGGAAGGTGCCAAGGTTCTGGCCGGCGGCGTCGCGAACAAATTGCCGGGCGATCTCGCCGGCGGCTACTACATCAAGCCCACGATATTCGAAGGGCACAACAAGATGCGAGTGTTTCAGGAGGAGATCTTTGGGCCTGTCGTGTCGGTGACGGTATTCGATACGCCCGAGCAAGCGATGGAGATCGCCAACGATACGCTCTATGGCCTAGGTGCTGGCGTCTGGACGCGCGACTTGAATCGTGCCTATCGCTTCGGCCGCGGCATCAAGGCGGGAAGAGTTTGGACCAATTGCTACCATGCCTACCCGGCGCATGCGGCATTTGGCGGCTACAAGAAGTCGGGCATTGGCCGAGAGACGCACAAGATGATGCTGGATCACTACCAACAGACGAAGAATGTGTTGGTGAACTACAGTGAGAAGGCATTGGGCTTTTTTTGAGATCAATGCAGGAGTGGAAACGGCGAACGGATCGCGGCGCATCGCGATCCGTTCGTTTACCTAAGCCGCGCGGGCAGACTGGAGCCGCCGTTTGAATAACGTAATCACGATGGATCCAAGCCGCGTTGGCGTCACGGATGCAGCGCGAAAGCTGATCGAGCAGCTGAAAAAGACGCACGGCCCGCTCATGTTTCACCAGTCCGGAGGATGCTGCGACGGCAGCGCTCCGATGTGCTTTCAGGTGGGGGAGTTCAGGTTGGGAAGCGTCGATGAAAAGGTCGGCGAGATCGCCGGCTGCGAATTCTGGATGGATCGCGAGCAGTTCAAGCGTTGGGCGCACACGCGCTGGACGGTCGACGTCGTGCCTGGGCGGGGCGCTAGCTTTTCACTGGAGGCGCCTCTCAACATGCGCTTCCTGATCCGATCGTCGCTTTGCATGGTGACACCTGGCGAAGCGCAGACGCAGGATGCGGGCGACAGGAAACCGGCGTAGCAATTGTTAGCGTTAACGCTGCGGTTTACTCGTTTGGCCCCGAGCCTGGCGACGACACTGGGTGCGGCGCCGGGACAACTGCTCCGCCTGGTGGCTCAAAACGCCAAGGCATCCGCCGATTACGCGAGGAGCGACGGCGGGCCGCGGCGTCAGTGTAGATCCTCATGCCTGGCGTTTGGGCTCATCGATGCGCCAACGCCGAGGTTCGCAGATCGACCGTCCCATTCGTACCTGCAAAGGACGACAATTATCGCTGCCAGTCTCTTACACCCCGTTGCCCGGACCTTGGAATGAAACGTCCGATCGCGCTTGCGCTTACTACGCTGCTTTGCGCGGCAACCCTCGCCTCTGGCGCGCAACCCGATGGCGCTCCTGCGGGGACTGGATCTGCTACGGGTCTTGCCGATTCGGCGGCGCTGCGCGCGACGGTGTTTGGACCAAGGCCACAAGACATGGCGCCATTGCCCGAGAAGGTGCCGCTGGAAGAAATCAATATCGCGTTACCCTGGGTGCGGACGGTCCCGGACGTGTTCTGGTTTGACCGCAGATTGCGCGCATGGTTTTCGGCGCAGGACAGGCCCGCACCGCTGGCCATCGTGATCTCGGGCATCGGCAGCGACGGCAACACGACAAAGATCTCGACCCTGCGTGCAGCTCTCTATGGGGCCGGCTATCATGTCTTGACACTGCCGTCGCCGACGTTTCCGGGCTTCATTGTGTCGACGTCGACCACCGGGGTGGCCGGCGATCTGCTTCAGGACGGTCGCGATCTGTACGCAGCAATGCAACAGATCGTCGCGCATCTTCCGCATCACGTGCAGATAACCGAAGTCGACATTCTCGGCTATAGCCTGGGCGGCGCCAATGCGGCTGTCGTCAAATCAATCGACGCAGTCGATGGAAAGCTGAAGATCCATCGCGCGGTCATGATCAATCCGCCGGTCAGTCTGTTTACGTCGGTCGCGCGCCTCGACAAGCTATTCGCAATCAGCATCGGCTCCGGGGACGCTGGCGTCGAGAATCTTTACAAGCGTCTGTACACGAGGCTTGCAAACCTATATCGGCTGTCCGACAAGGTGCCTGCCGAGGACACTGACTTACTGGCTGCGGCGGCAACTGTACTGAAGACGGATGCGGATTTTTCCGCAGCAATTGCGCTTACATTTCGCATCGCCCTGATAAACATGTTCTTTGCCGGCGACCTGTATGCCGGCACGGGCGTCGTGACCGATCCGCAGCACCCGCCGCGCCCCGGTGATTCACTGGAGGAGACCGCACGCGTCCTGCGCGGCAAGCCGTTTTCGGAATATTTCTCGAAAGTGTTTGCGCCTTACTATTTGGCTCACCGGCCCAATTCGACTCCAGAATCACTCAAGGCGGACAATCGCCTGGACATCATCGGCGCGACGTTGCGCAGCGACCCTGACTATTATGCGCAGACCAACAGCGACGACGTAATTCTGGATAAGCCGGAACTTGCGTGGCTGCAAGCCACGCTGGGAAGCAGAATCGCCGTCTACGACCACGGCGGGCATTTGGGCAATCTTGGTGAGCGCCGTCAGATTGCGGACATGCTCGACATGCTCTCGGGGCGCTGGAAGGAATCCGGGCAATGAAAGCAGCCGTCTTCATTGGCTTGGCTGCCCTGGCGTTGAGCGCCTGCGCTTCGCAGGGGATGTCTATCCGGAGTCTGCCGCCCGAGACGCCTGCCGCGGACAACGCCGCGGCCATCAAGAATGCCGTTGCGCTCGCCGCGGTCGCGGCGGCCGCATCTCACGGTACCGGCGCCCAAGACAATGGACACGACGCGATCCCGCTAACGACGGCTGATGCCCCGTCGATGTATTCCTATGACCCGTGGGAGCGTATGAACCGCCTCGTCTACCGATTTAATGCACGGTTTGACGAATCCGTGTTTCTGCCCGTCACGTACGGATATGGCCGCCTGCCGGCGCCGATTCGTTCCGGCGTGCATAATTTCTTCGAGAACTTGGACGAAGTGAAGACCATAGTCAATTATGCGGTGCAACTGCAACCTGCAGCCGGCGCACACAGTCTCGGAAGATTCCTGATCAATACCACACTGGGGATCGGCGGTCTGTTCGATGTGGCCGCGAAGTTCAAGCTCGAAAGCGAGCCGACCGGCCTCAGTACGACTTTGTCCAGGTGGGGGATGCATCCGGGCCCGTATCTGGTGATTCCAATCCTCGGGCCGTCAACATTGCGCGATGGTGTTGGCTTGCTCGGAGATTTCGGTGTCGCGTATGGTATCGATGTGGGCCGCCTATATCGCGGCGAGAAGACGTGGGCATTTGGAGTCGTCGACGCGGTCGATCAGCGCGCGAACACTAGTTTCCGCTACTACGCTACGGGTTCCCCGTTCGAGTATGAGACGGTTCGTTTCCTCTATGTGCACAGAGAACTCATCGAGGACGACGCGCTGCATGCCAAGGATCACCCGAAGGTGCGCGACGTCGACGTGCCTGCAGGCCGGTGAGCGAGCCATGAATCTGTGCGGATGAGCAGTGCCGCTGCAGGCTTGCCGGGCCTTGGGACAATCCGCCCCGTGCTGTTCATCGTGTCTGTGTTAGCAGGCTGGGGCTGCTGCGCGCTGTGGTATCAGGCCCGCGGCGGACGAGCGCTCAAGAGCGTGAGCGTGATTTTGTGGGCCGCGTTCAGCCTCGCGATATTGATCGCGCTATGGCAGAGCCGCTTTGTGCCGGGGATTCTTGGGTTCGGTGCCGCGTTCGGTGCTTTGCTCCTCTGGTGGCATCGGCTCGAGGCGTCTAACGATCGGGTGTGGGCCGACGACGTGGCTGAAATGACAACGGGAACAGTGGAGGGCAGCCGAGTGAGCCTGCACAACGTGCGCAACTTCGACTGGCGCACTGATACCGACTATACGCAGCGTTGGGAATCGCGCACCTACGACCTTCAGCGTCTCGACTCGGTTGACATGATTCTGTCGTACTGGTCGCTTAAGGCCATTGCGCACGTATTGATTTCATTCGGCTTCAACGACGGCAACCACGTGGTGTTCTCGGTGGAGATCCGCAGAAAAAAAGGCGAAGGATTTTCCGAGATCGGAGGCTTTTTCAAGGAATTCGAGCTCAGCGTCATCGCTGCCGACGAACGGGACGTCATTCGGGTTCGAACCAACGTGCGCGGCGAGGACGACTATCTATATCGGGTCCGGTTGCCAGTGTCGGCCATGCGCTCGCTGTTTCTGGCCTACGTCGACCAAGCGAACAGTCTCGTATCGACGCCGCGCTTCTACAACACCATAAGCGTCAACTGCACCACGCTTGTCTACCACATGGTGAAGCATATTATTGGGTACCTGCCATGGGATTATCGGCTGGTGCTTTCAGGGTATCTCCCCACCTACGTGTACCGTATCGGTGGCCTGGATCCACGATATACGCTGCGGCAACTGCATGCATTCGGGCACATCACTGAACGCGCGAAGCATTCCGACCGAAGCGAGACATTCTCGGCCGATATTCGCCAAGGTGTGCCGCGCATTCAGCCTCAGGAACGCGCGCTTCGCGCCGCGCCATCGCTACCTCGGCATTCCGCGTGAGACGCAGGCGTTATACATGGATCCTGGAGTTGAAGTGCTCGCTCGATTGGGCCGCCCAGACGCCACGTAGCGGAGTAGCGATAGTGCGATCGAATCAACGATGCTTGAGCTGACTTGCGGGAAATATCGTTGAACCAACGCTCGACTGGTGTAGTTTCAATATCACTTGGGCGCTGGCACCATATCCGCCTCGTCTTGTTTTAAGAGTTCTTCGGGGAGAATCTCTCGATTGGACAGGGGTGGCGGGTTTGGAGTCGCGGCGGCATTCTGGGCCGGCACTTGTGCTTCGTTGTTGGCGCCGGGCGGATTCTGCGCCATGCGCTCGGTCTGGCTCCAGTCGGAGGTGGTCCAGCCGCCGCCGAGGTTATTGATCAAATTGACGCTGGCGGTGAGCTGCCGGATCTGAACCTGAAGCTCCGCTTCCCGCGCCGTCAAAAAAGCGTTTTGGGCGGTGATGACATTTACGTAGCTATCGATTCCGTTCCGGTAGCGCGTGACCGACAAGGCAACAAAATGCTGCGCAGCGACCGCGGCGCTATGCTCCTCCGTCAGCTCTTGCGCCAGGATGCGCAGGCTCGCGAGATTATCCTCCACCGATTGGATCGCCGTCAGCACCGTCTGCCTGTAATTCGCCACCGCCTGGTCGTTGAGGGCCCGCGCCTGCGCGGTCGTCGCGCGCAGGGCCCCGCCGTCGAATAACACTTGTGCGACTTGCGGCCCGACTGACCAGAAGCGATTGGGCCAGTCGAAGAGTTGATTGATGGCCGTCGATTCAAAACCGCCAGAACCACTCAACGTGAGGGCTGGGAAATACGCTGCGCGTGCGACGCCGATGGCGGCGTTGGCCGCCGCGACCTGGCGTTCCGCAGCGGCGATATCTGCGCGGCGCTCGAGAAGATCGGCAGGCACTCCAACCGGTACAGCTGGCAGAGCCTGATTGAAGCGCCGGTATGCCACGGAGAACTTAGCCGGAGGAACCCCGATCAGTACCGCGATCGCATGCTCATATTGCGCGCGGGCAATGCCGAGATCAGTGGCTTGCGCCTTGGCTGATTCCAGCTGCGTGTTCGCCTGCGCGAGGTCTTCTTCTGAAGCTAGACCGCCTTTGAAAAGCGTCTGGACCAAGCGCAGGCTTGCTCGGTAGTCGGCCAATGTGGTGTCCAGCAGAAGCCGCTGCTCGTCGGTTACTCTTAGCTGAAAGTAATCCTGTGCGAGCTGGCTTTGGGTGCTTAGAAGGGCTGTCGCGACCTGCGCTGCGCTTGCTTGTGCCGAATAGCGGTTCTGCGCCACCGTATCGCGGACGCTGCCCCAAAGGTCGACTTGGTACGAGGCTTCAAGTGGAAACGAATAGATCGTGCGCGGAGTTGTCGAGGCGCCGCCAACCGACGTAGTCGTAGCGCCGGTCGTTACGCCGGTTCCCGGCGTAGTCGTGCCGGGCACACCTCCGGGCAGGACCTCGGCGGCACTTGCACGCGAGCGAACGACGGAAGGATCGAGGGTCAGCGTGGGGAAGTACGCCGCCTCCGCCTTCTGCACTAGCGCACGCGCTGCACGATAGTTCGCCTCTGCGCCCGCAACGGTCTGGTTCGAAATTGCGACCCGAGACTCGAGGTCGTTCAGCTCGGAGTCTTGGTAAACCTCCCACCAGGCGTTTCTGATCTCGGCATCCCGCGGTTCTGCGGGCTTCCATCCTTGAGCGGGAACATTGCCGGGGACGGCCTCCTTGAATGCCGTTGTGGGTACGCTCTTGGGCGGCTCATAGTGCGGCGCGAAATTGCAGCCCACTAACAGCAGAACAGCGCCGAGCGGCCCCGCGATTGTCCTTGTCGCTCTCATGAGGAGCTCGCGGCCGCCGGCGCGCGCACGGCCGGGTCCGACTTAAAACCAAATTTCGAGACCCATGAATTCAGGCGGTCCATATAAATATAGATGACGGGTGTCGTATACAAGGTCAGCGCTTGGCTCACGATCAAACCCCCAACAATTGCAATGCCGAGCGGACGCCTAAGTTCCGATCCCATTCCCGTGCCGATCGCCAATGGAACCCCGCCGAGCAGTGCCGCCATGGTCGTCATCATGA
>PLIX01000179.1 GCA_003140135.1 Gammaproteobacteria bacterium | reverse complement strand
ACGGCCGATGTGGGCTGGGTCACCGGGCACAGCTACGTCGCCTACGGTCCCCTGGCGGCGGGCGCCTCGATCGTCATGTATGAAGGAGCCCCGACGTGGCCCGATGGGGGACGCTGGTGGAAGATCTGCCAGGAGTACGGCGTCACCATCTTCTATACCGCTCCGACGGCCATCCGCGCGCTGATGAAGCTCGGGGACGAGCTGCCCGCGCGCTACGACCTCTCAAAACTGCGGCTCCTCGGCAGCGTTGGCGAGCCCATCAATCCTGAGGCGTGGATCTGGTACCAGCGCGTGATCGGGCACGGCCGCTGCCCCATCGTCGACACCTGGTGGCAGACCGAGACCGGCGCGATCATGATCGCGCCGCTTCCCGGCGTCACCGCCACCAAGCCCGGGTCCTGTACGCGGCCCTTGCCCGGTATTGATGCGGACATTGTCGACAGTCGCGGGCAGCCGGTCATTCGCCCCGCTGTGGGCGGCTATCTCGTCATCCGCAGGCCCTGGCCGTTCATGCTGCGCACCATCTGGGGCGACAACGCGCGTTATTTGAGTACCTACTGGAAGAAGTTTCAGAATCGCTTTTATGTGGCGGGCGACAGCGCCCATCGCGACAAGGACGGCTACTTCTGGATCATGGGCCGGATCGATGATGTCCTGAATGTCGCAGGGCACAGGCTCGGCACGATGGAGGTGGAATCCGCGCTGGTCTCGCACCCGCGCGTGGCGGAGGCCGCCGTCGTCGGCAAGCCGCATGAGATCAAGGGCGAGGCCATTTTCGCCTACGTCGTCTGCCGGGGCGCGCGCCCTTCCGGCGGCGACACACATTCGTTTACGCTGGAGCTGCGGGAGTGGGTGAGCAAGGAGCTTGGAGCCATTGCCAAGCCCGATGAAATCCGCTTCGCCGACAATCTGCCGAAGACGCGCTCCGGAAAGATCATGCGCCGCCTGCTCAGAGCTCTCGCGCGGGGCGAGGAAATCAGCCAGGACATCTCGACCCTCGAAAATCCCGCGATCATCGATCAACTGCGGGGCGTCGAACCCGCCGCGCCGCGCACCGCTCGGACCGAGAAGCCACCGACAGCCCGGCGCACGCGACCGGCCCCGCCGCGCAAGAGCGCCACGCGCAAATCCAGTCCGCCCAAGAAGTCCGCGCGCAAATCCGTCCCGCGCAAGGGCGCCGCCGCAAGCCGCGCAGCGCCGCAACCCGCCCGCAAGAGCGCGGCGCGCAAGCCGCGCGCTCGCAAGCCGGCGCGCAAGCGCTAATTGCACGGGAATGGGATGCCATGCAAGTTCTGACTAAGCCTGCACTCGATCCGCTCACGCTCGCCCCGCAGACTTCATCGGGCTATCCCGAGCCGTATCGATCGCGCGTCCTGCCGCGCGAGAAGCGTCGCCTCGGCGATGCGCTCGGATTGACCAAGATCGGCGTGAACCTCACGACTTTACCTCCCGGCAAAGAGTCGTCCATGCGGCACTGGCACACGCATGAGGATGAATTCATCTATATCGTCGCAGGGGAAGTCATGCTGCGCACGGATGCAGGGGAGCAGGCGTTGCGCGCCGGAATGTGCGCCGGCTTTGCCGCCGGCGATGCGAACGGCCACCAGCTCATCAACCGCAGCGGCGCGCCCGCGATGTATCTCGAGGCCAGCAATCGCGTCCAGCCGGGGGATAGCACCTATTATTCGGATGCGGACGTCGATCTGGTGTGGAACGGTCCCCTCGCGCCCGGGCGATTCGCGCGCCGCGACGGCTCCGCCGTCTGATCAGGTGGCGGGGATGAGCCGCAGATTGAAAGTGACCGTCACCTCATTGCCCACCCACTCGGTCGACTTCCAGTCGCCCTGACCGACGCCGAAGTCGAGCCGCCTGATCACCGTCTTCCCCGCCATGTAGAGCACCTGGCGCCCCTGTTCGGTCGCGCTCTTCAGCGTGAAAGGTATGCTCAGCGCGCGCGTCACGCCGCGCAGGAGGAGCGATCCGGACGCTGCGTACGCGCCGGCCGCGGTCTTGGTGATTTGCGTGGCGGTGAAGCGCGCCTGCGGAAATTTCGCGACGTCGAAGAGGTCCTCTTCGCGCAGCGTGTCATCGCGCTCCTGGTCGTCGGTGTTGAGCGCAGCGACATCGACCGTGACCTCCAGGTGCGAGGCGGCGAGGTTGTCGTCGGCAAAGTTGAATTTGACGGCGAACTTGGGGAAGCGGCCCTTGTTCTGCGCGCCAGCCTGCACGAACCCGAATTCAAACGTGCTCTTCGCAGCGTCGAGCGCATAGGTCGGGACAGCTGTGCCGGCGGCGCCGAGAGCGCCTGCGGCCAGCAGCATCGCGAGCGCAGCGAGGGGCCGCGCGAGCCGGAATTGGCGGATCATCAAAGACTCCTTCAGGGGATTTTCGAAAAAGGCAGCATCCGGCGCAGTACTGTATCCTTCATCACGAAGTGGTGTTTGAGCGCGCCGAGGAGATGCAATAACGCGACCGCGCCCAACGTCCACGCCAGAGCTTCGTGCGTCTCCACCATGGCCTCGTAAAGCGGGCGGTTCTTCGCCACCAGATCCGGAAGCTGAAAGAGATTGAACCAGCTGACCGGAAAGCCGCGCGCGGAGGTCATGATCCATCCCGTCAGCGGCATCGCAAAGATCAGGAAGTAGAGTGCCGCGTGCGTGAAGTTGGCGAGAAAGCGCTCGTAGGGCTTGAGGGTGAGAGGCAGCGGCGGCGTCGGATTGACGAGCCGCCACAAGAGGCGCACCACCGCCAGCATCAAAATGGTGATCCCCACTGACTTGTGGCGCGCGAGCATGGCAAGCTTCGGCATGCCATGCAGCTGCGCCGCCATCAGTGCGAGGATCACCTGCACGATGATGAGCGCAACGATGAGCCAGTGCAGGATCTGGGCGACGCTGCCCCAGCGCACGGTAGTATTGCGAACTTGCATGAAGCCTAAGCTTATGCCGACGCGCGCCGCTTGCAAAATCCGCGCACTGTGGATCATCGCCATGGCGCTCGCCATTGCCGGTTGTGCTGCGCGGACGCCGAAGAGTGGGAACGTTCCGCAGGCCGTACCGCCGCAGACCGAGCCGGCTGCGTCCGGACGGCCCTATCAGGTGCTCGGCAGCGAATCGCTCCTGATCGTGCGCGTATATCGCGGCGGGACACTCGCGCGCGCCGGCCACGATCACATCGTGGCTTCCCATGATCTTTCGGGCACCGTTCACGTCGCGCAGGATCTTGCGCGCTCAAGCTTTGAACTTCAGTTTCCCGTGGCCTCACTCACGGTCGATGAGGCGGAGCTGCGCGCCGCGCAGGGCGCGGACTTCGCCGCAGATGTTCCCGACGCCGCAAGAGAAGGCACTCGCCGCAACATGCTGGGGCCCGCGGTTCTGGACGCGGAGCATTATCCGCAGATCACAGTGCGCTCCGAGGCCCTGGAGCCGGACGCGGGCCGCCTCATGACGCGCGTGCAGATCCGCGTCCGCGACCAGGTGCATGTGTTCAGCGTGCCGGTGAGTTATACGCTGGGCGCGAATGAGCTTCTGGCGCAGGGCGAGCTCACCTTGAAGCAGACGGATCTGGGGCTTGCGCCCTTTACCGCGCTTCTGGGGGCGCTCGCGGTGCAGGATGAGATGCAGCTGCAATTTCACATTGTGGCGCGCGTCCCGTAGCGCCACAGCGCGCCGCCGCAGTCGTTTGGTTTACACAGCCGGATCTGCCGGTCAATCGCCGCAAGGCGCTTACCGGCGCTCTGCCACCCGGCAATGAAAGTGAGGCCACCGGACATTCCATGCTTCGAGCTCGCGTGCTTGCGTCAGCCGCGATGCGGTGCTGCATCAGGTGCCGAAGGCAGGAGCCTTAGGCCGACGATAAGACGAACTGATTGCCGTCCGGGTCCTTGAACTTTGCAAACGTGCCCCAGGGCTGCTTCTGGGGTTCCTGAATGAACTCCACACCGCGCTGCCGCAATTGCCGATACGTCGCTTCCACATCATCGCAGGCGATGGAGCCGTTGAAGAACGTGCCAATGCGCTCTTCGTGGCCTTCCGGTGTAAACAGCACGACTCGGGTTTGCGAATGCCCAATCCGCAGCTCGATCCAGCGCTGCTTCTCACTGAACGGCTGATCGGTAGCGACTTCGAAGCCGAGCGATTCGGTATAGAACTTCAGAGCCCGCGTCTGATCCCGAATCGGTATTCCGACGAACTTGACGTGCGTAATCATTGCCCCGACCTCCCGACGAGTCTGGAGCACAAAAATTAGCAGACCTGGCCTTTCAACGTGCCATTCCTAACTATAGTATTTATCGGTATGCGCAGCTTGACAATCGAATCCTATGTGATCGATGTATTGCTGCCGGACCTGGTGGGTCATGATCGGCGTCCGGCGGCGTTCCTCGTGTACCTGTACCTCCTGCGCCACGCCCGCACCAAGAACGGCAGGCGCGAAGTGCGGGCCAGTCTTCAGACCATCGCCACCCGCACCGGCTTGTCGAAATCAACCGTGCAGAACGCTCTACGGCACCTGCGACGCCGGGCGCTCCTGGACCCGAATGTCATCGCAACGACCAGCAATCCCACCCGATCCCTGCTTGATCCGCGCGCGCGGTAATCACGCCGTGGCCATCCTGGCGTCAACTGCCCTCTTCCAGGAAGAGGAGCGCCGTGCCTTCCGGTGCCGCAAGGAACGCGTTGGCTCCTGGGTCCAATCCATTCGGCGGGTCGCGCCACGTGCCCACTGCAAGGTCGCGCAGCTTCGCAAGGCGCTCACGCATGCCGTGATCGCGAAACACCAGCATGGGCTGATCGAGGATGCGCGGCGCATGAAAGGCGATGTCGAGATGATCGCTCGTGAGCGCCAGATGCGGGTACGGCAAGTCAGTCTCCTCGGTCGCGACGAAGCCGAGGGGCTCCCAATACGCCTTGGCCGCGGCGAAGTCCGTGCTCGGCATGCTGAATTCCTCAAAATAGCCGCACACAGAAACGTGCTCCGCACGGCGCAGGACGGGCGAGTAGGTGCGCGCCTCGATGAGCGCGAGCATCTGGCCCGCGGGATCCTTAAGACCAATGGTGTTGAATTCGTGCTCGGCGGTGCGCTGATACGCAAGCTTTACGCCTCGGGACTCAAGCTCGCGCCCATAGCGCGCAACGTCGGCGTGCACGAAGGTGAGCGTGGGCGAGTCAAGTGATCTCTGGTGCAGGCCCAGGAAAATTCGCCCGTCCGTCAGAACGCCATAGGGATGCGGCCAGGTATCGGCGGTCGGAGCCTGCGAGAAACCCAGGCGCTCGTAGAACTCGACCGACGCGCGAATGTCGGCGGTGCTGATGCCGATCTCATGAAAGCGGCCGAGCACGCCCGCGGTGTCGTCAGGCCGAGGCGTCGCGCGCCGCGCCGGCGGCGAAGAGACCCCGCTCGAACTGCGTCCAACCCTGGCAGTGCTGCGCGATCAGATCCGCAAGGGCGCGCGCATGCTCGGGGCGGTTATTGAGCGCGGGTACATAGAGGAAGCGGCGGCCGCCGGCGGCGTGAAAGCGCTCGCCATTCTCAATCGCGATCTCCTCCAGCGTCTCCAGGCAATCGATCGCGAATCCGGGACACACGACCGTCACCTCATCGATGCCGCGCCCGGGCAGTGCGGCCACGACATCGGCCGTATACGGCGTGAGCCAGCGTGCGGCGCCGAATCTGGATTGAAAGCTCACGCTCCATTGCTCATCGCGCAGCATGAGCTCCTCGGCGAGCAGGCGCGCGGTCTTCTGACATTTGCAGAAATACGGATCCCCGCGATGGAAGTAGCGCTCCGGAATCCCGTGGAAGGACACGAGCAGCTGTTCGGTGCGCCCATGCGTGTGCCAGTGCTGCACGACGCTTGCGCGCAGCGCTTCGATGTAGCCGGGATGGTCATGGTATTCCGCGATGAAGCGCAGCTCTGGAAGCCAGCGCCAGCGGCGCAGCTCCGCATTCACCTGATCGTAGACCGCACCGGTGCTCGCCCCGCAATACTGCGGAAAGAGCGGCACGACGAGCACCTTCTGCGCTCCCGAATTGCGCAACCGCGCCAGCGCGCCCGCAATTGAAGGTTCGCTATAGAGCATCCCGAGCTCGAGGGAGAAGGGTGCGAGCATGCGTTGCGCGAGGACTCCCGTGAGCTCGGTCCGCAACGCATTGGAGAGCGCGATCATCGGCGAGCCTGCCGCCGTCCAGATGCGGGCGTATTTACGCGCCGAGAGGTACGGCCGCGACGGCAGGATGAGGCCGTACAGGATCGGCAGCCACAACGCGCGCGGCAGCTCGACGACCCGCGGATCGGACAAGAGACCGCGCAGAAAGCGCCGCACGTCGCGCGTCTTGAGGGACAAGGGAGTGCCCGAGTTGACGAGCAGCACACCGATGCGCTCGGTGCCGTCGTGGCGGAATTCCGGAGAGCTGATGTAGGGCACTCAAATGCCGCCGACGCACACGTATTTGAGTTCGGTGTAATCGAGAATGCCGTACTTCGAGCCTTCGCGGCCGATGCCGGATTCCTTGATGCCGCCAAAGGGCGCGACCTCGGTCGAGATGATGCCGGTGTTGAGGCCGACGATGCCGCATTCGAGCGCTTCGCTCACGCGCCAGGCACGCGCCAGATCGCGGGTATAGAAGTATCCCGCGAGGCCAAATTCGGTGTCGTTGGCAAGCCGCAGCGCCTCCTCCTCCGACTTGAATCGAAACAGCGGCGCCACGGGGCCAAAGGTCTCCTCGCGCGCGACCAGCATGGTGGAGTTGACGTCGACGAGGATCGTCGGCTGGAAAAAAGTCCCGCCGAGTGCGTGGCGTGCGCCGCCGCAGGCGACGCGTGCGCCCTTGGCAAGCGCATCGGCGATGTGCTCTTCGACTTTCGCGAGCGCCTTGGTATCAATGAGCGGTCCCTGGTCGGTGCGCCCGGCAAGTCCGTCGCCGACGCTGAGCTTGGCGACCGCCGCACTCAGCTTGGCAACGAACTCATCATAGATCGAGTCCTGCACGAGGAGCCGATTGGCGCACACGCAGGTCTGCCCGGTGTTGCGGTACTTGCTGGCGATCGTGCCCGCAACCGCCGCATCCAGGTCGGCATCTGCAAACACGATGAACGGCGCATTGCCGCCGAGCTCGAGGGAGAGCTTCTTCAGCGTGCCGACGCACTGCGCCATGAGCTGCTTGCCCACTGCCGTTGAGCCGGTGAAGGTCAGCTTGCGCACCGCGCGATGCGAGGTCATCTCCGCCCCGATGGCCGCCGAATCGCCGGTGAGCACGCTCAAGACGCCGCGCGGCACGCCGGCGCGTTCGCCCAAATAGGCGAGCGCGAGCGCTGAATAGGGGGTCTGCGTGGCAGGCTTGCAGACGAAGGTGCAGCCGGCCGCGAGCGCCGGGGCAACTTTGCGCGCAATCATCGCCGCCGGAAAATTCCAGGGCGTAATGGCCGCGACCACGCCGATCGGCTGGCGCAGCACGAGGATGCGCTTGTCCGCCTGGTGCGCAGGTATCACGTCGCCGTAGAGGCGCTTGCCTTCTTCACCGAACCACTCGATGAACGACGCAGCGTAGGCGATCTCGCCGCGCGCCTCGGCGAGCGGCTTGCCCTGCTCGGCGGTCATGATGCGCGCCAGGTCCTCCTGATTCGCGAGCATGAGCTCGTACCAACGCCGCAGAATGACGGCTCGTTCCTGCGCAGTCTTCTTCGCCCAGGCGGGTAGCGCCGCGGCGGCCGCTTCGATGGCGCGGCGCGTTTCGGCCGTGCCCATGTTCGGCACCGTCCCGAGCTTCTGGCCGCTTGCTGGATTAAGAACGTCGCGCGTCGCGCCGTTCTGCGCGGCCGCCCACTCGCCGGCAACATAGGCCTGCGAGCGCAGCAGAGCGGGATCTTGCAACTCGAGCGCCAATCAAGCCTCGGGGCGCGCCACGTGTTTGGCGAAGAATGCGAGCGAGCGCTCACGCGCGAGCGCCGCGCTCGGTGCATCGTAGCTGCCGCGCTGATCGCAGTTGAAGCCGTGGTCCGCCGGGTACAGATAAAATTCGCCCTGCGGATGCGCAGCTTTGATCTTGTCGATGTCGCTCGGCGGAATGTGCGCATCGCGTTCGCCGAAGTGATACAGGACCGGGCACTTCGGCTGCTTTTGCAGCTCCTGCGTGATGCTGCCGCCGTAGTAGACGACCGCGCAGGCGAGAGTGAGGTTGCAGGCCGCCACATACGCAATCTTTCCGCCCCAGCAATAGCCCACGGCCCCGACCCGGCCGGAGTTGCGCACCACCGCAATGGCAGCCGCGAGGTCGGCGAGAACCTGCTCCTGCTTCAACTGTGTGACATAGCCGCGGCCCTCCTGCATGCCGGCGGGGGTGTAGCCCAGCTCGATGCCGCGCCGCACCCGGTCGAATAGACACGGCGCGATGGCCGTGTAGCCTTCTTTGGCATAGCCGTCGGTGACGGCGCGAATGTGACTGTTGACGCCGAAGATCTCCTGCACCACCACGATGGCGCCGCGCGGCCGACCGGGGGGAGGGGCAAGCCAAGCCTGGAACTCATGGCCGTCGCGCGCCATGATGGTCGTGAACTCACTCCCGGTTCTCATGCCGCCGTCCGCTCTGATTCTATTCCTGCCTCGCGAACGCGATAGGCGCTGCTCGGCCGAATCAGCGAGTACGACAACTCATTCCCGCGCACGGAGGTCCGACACCTGGACCCGATCAGGGTATTCCGAGCCGCATTCACGTCTCGGTCATGCAATTCACCACAATTGCTGCATACCCAAAATCTCAC
>PLIX01000193.1 GCA_003140135.1 Gammaproteobacteria bacterium | reverse complement strand
CGTCGACGCCGATGAACGAAGAGAGGCTCTCGACCGCGGGATCCTTGAGAATCGTAGCGGCGAGCTGCTGCTGCAGCTGCGCCATCCTCGCGAAAGAGACGCTTTGCACCGCTTCGGAAACGCCCTGGATTTCTCCCGTATCCTGTACGGGAAAGAATCCCTTCGGGATCACGACGTAGAGGAGGATGGTCAAGAGGAGCGTGCCGAGCGCAACCCACATGGTCAGCGTGCGATGCTCCAGCACCCAGTCGAGGGTACGCTGATAAAATCCGATGGTGTTCTTGAACCATCTCTCCGAGACCCGATAGAAGCGGCTTTGCTGTGACTCATCCTTATGCCTAAGGAGTTGCGCGCAGAGCATCGGCGTGAGAGTAAGCGAGATCATCGCTGAGATGAGGATCGTCGCGCTGAGCGTGATCGCGAATTCCCGGAACAGGCGCCCGGTGATGTCGCCCATGAACAGGAGCGGTATCAATACCGCAATGAGCGACACCGTCAACGACATGATCGTAAAGCCGATTTGTTCCGCACCCTTCAGCGCCGCGGCTAGCGGAGCCTCCCCCTGCTCCACGTAGCGTGTGATGTTCTCTATCATCACGATCGCGTCATCGACGACGAAGCCCGTCGAGATGGTAAGTGCCATCAGCGTCAAGTTGTTCAGACTGAACCCAAGTGCGTACATGGCGCCGAAGGTACCAACCAGCGACAGGGGAACCGCGATGCCGGGGATTATTGTGGCTGCCAGGGTGCGCAGGAAGACGAAAATTACGGCAACCACGAGCGCGATGCACAACAGCAGTTCGAACTCCACATCCGACACTGAGGCCCGGACGGTAGTTGTTCGGTCGGTCAATACCGCGATCTGGATGGCCGGCGGGATCGTAGCCCGCAGCTTCGGCAGGAGCGCCTTGATCTGGTTGACAACATCAATAATATTAGCGCCCGGTTGGCGCTGGATGTTGACGATCACCGCCGGGACATTGTTCATCCAGGCGGATTGCTCGGTGTTCTCGACGCCGTCGACGACGTTTGCCACATCCTTGAGCATGATTGGGAAGCCGTTCTGATAGGTCAGAACCAATTGCCGGTAATCAGCGCTCGAGGTGATCTGATCGTTGGCGCCAATCTGGTAACTTTGCGAGGGACCGTCGAAGCTGCCCTTCGCCGTATCGACGCTCGTGGCCGTGAGCGAGGCGCGTACGTCCTCCATGTTGAGGCCATAGGATGCGAGCTGGGTCGGATTTACCTGCACACGCACAGCGGGCTTTTGGCCGCCGCTGATTGTCACCGCACCGACGCCTGGCAACTGTGAGATCTTCTCGGCGAGGCGCGTATCTGCATAATCCTCTACCTGTGCCAGCGCCATCGACTGCGAGGTAAGCGCGAGAGTAAGGATCGGAGCGTCTGCGGGGTTTACCTTGCTGTAGACAGGCGGCATCGGCAATTGCTGCGGCAGATAGCTCTGCGCGGCATTGATCGCTTCCTGCACGTCCTGCTCGGCGATGTCAATGTCGAGACTCAAGGCGAATTGCAGAGTGATGACGGAGGCGCCGTCGGAACTCGCGGAGAGCATCTGACTCAGCCCGGGTACCTCCCCGAGCTGCCTTTCCAGCGGCGCTGTGACCGCGGATGCGACCACATCGGAGCTTGCGCCCGGGTAAAACGTCACGACCTGCATGGTCGGATAGTCCACGTCGGGCAACGCAGCGATCGGCAGTTGTCGAAAGCCGATGATTCCGATCAGCAGGATCGCTGCCATCAAGAGTGAAGTCGCGATCGGCCGCAGAATGAACGGTCGCGACGGGTTCATCCGGTCTTTTTCACCTCAGCGGTGGCTGCCGCAGGAGGCTGCGCAGCATCCGGTGCCGCGGGTTTCGCCGCGGGCCGCCGTATGACGATCTTGAGGCCGTTTTGCAGCTTGTCGAAGCCGTCCGTCACGACCTGTTCGTTCGGTTTCACGCCTGTGACTGCAGAAACCTCAGCTTCAGTCGCCAAGATCTTCACGTTGACCGACAGCACCGTAGCATTCGGCTGCACGACATACACAAAGG
Organism: Gammaproteobacteria bacterium; assembly: GCA_003140135.1. Classification (GTDB taxonomy): domain Bacteria; phylum Pseudomonadota; class Gammaproteobacteria; order Steroidobacterales; family Steroidobacteraceae; genus PALSA-1196. The sequence goes on along the minus strand of PLIX01000193.1, from coordinate 11,710 downwards.
CGACGTCGTTGTTGCGCTGGATGGCTGCCTCGGGAACGAGATTGACCTGGGTCAACGTCTTGACGAGCAGTCGTGTGTTGACGAATTGATTTGGAAAGAGCTCGTTGTGCGTATTTGGAAAGGTTGCCCGCGCGCGGACCGTACCGGTCGTCGTGTTGATTTCATTGTCTAATGTGAGCAAATTACCAGCTGCGAGCTTGCGTACCTTGGTGCGATCCAGCGCGTCGACGGGCAGTGTACGGCCAGTGGCGATCTGCTCCGTAACCTGCGAGAGATCGTCCTCGGCGATGGTGAAAATGACGGTGATCGGCTGCAGTTGCGTGATGGTGAGGAGTCCCGTTGTGCCGTCTGCTGGCACAATGTTTCCCGGGTCGACCGTGCGCAGTCCTACCCGGCCGTTGATCGGTGACACAATATGCGTGTAGTCAAGGTTGACCTGGGCCGCCGCGAGATTGCCTTCGTCAAGCTTCAACACCCCCATATCTTGCTCGACTAGGGCCTGTTGCGTCGCCACTTGCTGCTCCGGAACAGCGTGCTCTTTGAAAGAGTTCTGATAGCGCACAAGGTCGAGTCGCGCGTTTTTCAGCAAGGCTTGATCACGCGCCAGCTGGCCTTGGGCCTGGAGCACGGCAGCCTGGTACGGCCGCGGATCAATCACCGCCAAGAGCTCGCCCGTCTGCACCATCTGACCTTCCTTAAAGCGGACTTCAGTCAGTGCGCCTGCGACTCTGCTCGCCAGCGTGACGGTATATACGGGCGTGACGGTGCCGATATTGTCGAGGTAAATATTGATGCTGCCAAGATCGACCGGCGCGACGGACACGGGGATCGGTGGTGGAGCGGCGGGCTTGGGTTTTGGCTTGGACAGCCAGGCGATCAGCAGCCATGCCAATACCAGCACGCAAACGCCAATGAGCGCCGAAATCACCCAGTGACTTTTGGTTCGCAAGCCCAGTTGGTGAATGCGACTGCGATTCGCATCGCGGTCTGCCGGACTCGCAGCGGTTTCCGGTTCTTTCATATACTTGTTACCGGATGCTCCCTTGGTGGCAGCTGCCCCGGTGGGGGCTCCAGCAGTGCATCACCCTCCGCGACGCTGGCTTCGACGACGACCTCGCGCGGTACGCAGCGGGGCAGCAACAAGTGGTTCGGTTTCGTATGAAAGAATGATGATAGGTCAGAATCGCGGCCGCCGGGCGGCCAAAGCATCCAAAGTCGCGTCTTCTGCCGATCGAAGCATTAACGGCGACACGCAGAACAGGTTCCAACAGGAAATCCGCGACGGGCACGTTCGCCGCAATCGGCTCGCCTGCCGACCGATGCGCCAATTAATTATAATACTTTCAATAGCTTACAGATCATCTAGCGCATGCCGACAAGCCCAGTAGCGCTTGAATCCAGCAAGTCACAGCGGGTTCATTTTCAGGGTGTCGAGATACTGTCTTACAGATTCGCGATAGCCTTCGCTACTCGTCACGGTCGTGCCCCCGATGAGCACCAGGATGGCATCACCCCGTGGAGTACGACTGATCTCGCGGACGTGACGCATATTGACGAGGCAGGATCGGCTAATCCGCAACATGGGTTGCGATTGCAGGGATTTCTCCGCCTGTTGCAGTGTGCTGCGCGCGTGAAAAACCTCGCGCCCCACAGTGATTTTCACGTAGTTGCGATCGGCCTCCACGACTTCGACATGAGTCACGTCGAGAACATGCATGCGGCTGCCGGACTCCGCCAGGATGCGAGGGGGAGCGGTCGCCGCGGCTGCGACCTGCAATTGCAGCTGTTGCAGAGCCGATGACAAGGTCGCTTGCCGGTCAGTGAAGCTCTCGGTCGCGTGTCTGCGACGCACGCGCTCGAGAGATTTTGCGAAGCGTTCGTAGTCAAACGGCTTCAAAAGATAGTCGATCGCACAGACCTCAAATGCCTCCAGCGCGTAGTGATCATACGCGGTCACAAACACGATCAGCGGCAGGGTCTGCGGATCAAGCGCGCGTGCGAGCGCGATGCCGTTCAGCAAATCCATCTGGATATCGAGGAACAACAAGTTCGGCGGCCGCGCGCGAATCGCGTCGAGCGCGCTGCGGCCGTCACCGTACTCGCCCACGATACGCAGGTCGCTCTCACGCGCGCAAAACTCGCGCAGCGCTCGGCGTGCTGCCGGTTCATCATCTACGATGACCACGTCCATCTTCAGGATTGGACCTTGCGACAGCGCTCAGGTACTTCGATGGCCAATTGCCTACGGCCCATCGCGTAAGAAAGGCATGCGAATCTCCGCAATCCAATCATTTTCGTCGCCGGGTGAGGCGCGAAATACTGCGCGCCCTCCGAATTGAATGGCCAACCGCTCCCGGACGTTTTTGAGGCCGATTCCGCCGAGCCCCATGAGTTGCTGTGGCACCACGGAATTGATGACACGAAGGCACAGCGTCTCCTCATCGACGAACGCTTCGACACGAATTACAACGGCACCCGCATCTCCTGCAAGGCCGTGAACGACGGCATTCTCGACCAGAGGCTGCAGTATCAAACTTGGCACCCATGCCGAGGGGAGGGTATCTTGAGCCGGGACGCGCACCGTGAGCCGGTCCGAAAATCTCTTCTGTTGCAAGTCCAGATACAAGCGCACGAATTGCAACTCGTCGGAGAGGCGCGAAAGCTCACGCTCTCCAGCCTTCAGGAGGCGCCGCAACAAGTCGGCAAGCTGCACGACCATCGATTGCGCCGAAACGGGATCCCAATCGATCTGTCCGCGTATGGTGTGCAGTAGATTGAAGAGCGTGTGCGGAGAGAGCTGCATGCGCAACGCAGCCAGGTGTGCGGCATTTAGTGAGCGCTCGAGTGCAGCCGTATGCAGCTGCGCATCCCGCAGACGCCGGTAAAAGTCAAAGCCGGCGACCAGAGCGAGGCCAAATCCATAGGTCAGAAAGAAGCTCGTGACGCTCGCGAGCCACAGAGGAATGACAGGCCCGGATACGAACGCCGAGAGACCCGGATGCGTGGCATGTGCTGGCCAGTGATGCCAGGGCATATCGCCGGCCAAAATCTCTGCGAGCGTCAGCGCCGGCGAAGCCAACACAGCAAATGCCAGACCGCACGTCAGTTGGATGGGGATGGCTCGCCAGAAAGGGTGCCATCCCACGCGCAGTGATGCCCAGATGCACGTCAATAGCGCCGGATAGAGGATGATGTGTTGCAGGAGGCGTGCGTCCCAGGGCGCAAACACGTACCCGGCTCGCAGCTCGGCAAGCATCGCTTGCATGCTGTTTGCGTATAGCACGTTGGATAACGCAACGTATACCCAGAATGCTGTGAGAATCCCGAAATAGGGCGAGATAGTCAGCTTCGCGAGCAACGGATTGTGCGCGAGCTCGGAACCGAGCCGATCGGCGCCGGCGGTCGGTTGGACCATTGGCCAAGCGTTCATTTAGGCGCCTCCTCACTCTTTGAGCGGTCGATCTGACGCACATAGCCTACTCCGGCGGGCGCCTGCGCGATGTACCGTCGCCGAAGTTCCGGGGACGATCCCGTTGGAATGAGGGACGAAGCCGCGGCGAAGCGAGTCTAGCCTGCGATGAAGCAAAAAACCGCTCGCCGGGCGAGCCCGGCGCGCCAAAGCGGGTTCGAGGGACGTTGGTACGAACGCGTCGGCTGGAGGGATAACTTCGATAGGCGATGGCTTCGCGGCAGGCGACATTGGGAGTTTTATATCCCCGTCGCGCAAGGCCGCGGCAGATGAAACAAATGTTCTTGTTGTGAAACTTAGGAGAGCCACGATGTCTGCAATCAATCTCAACAGCCAATCCATGCGGGCGGCGCGCGTGCGAGCCTTGATGCTTGTTGGCTGCGCACTCGGAATCGGATCAAGTATGGCGCACGCGGCGCCCGCCACCGATGAAGTTCCGGCGGTCAAGGTGGAATATTCTGCTTTCGACCTGGCGTCAGATGAAGGCGCGCGCAATCTGTACCGCCGCATCGCCAATGCAGCACAAGCCGTATGTCCAGAGGCAAACCCGCACGACCTCAACGCATTTGTCCGCAGCAATGCGTGCCAGTCCGAGGCCATTAGCCGGGCCGTCCAAGACGTTCGCAGCCCGCGACTTGCTGAGGTGTATGGCGCCCGCACGAATCATGGATGATGGAATTGCGCTGTGCGGCGCTGACGGTGCGCTCGGGCGGATGGGTTCGTGCAAGGTGCGCGCGCCCATCCGTCCGGGCCGGCTACGGCTCGCGCATTAGTGGAGTCACAATGCGTTCCAGACGCTCTTCAGTCCACACCGGATGTGGATCCCGCCAGCCGTTGTCAACCAGGCGTCCCTGGCGATCGATGGTGAAATTCACCGGAATGCGCCAGATGCGCCCGTAGCCCGGCAGCCTCGTGTCTCCCAGTAATCCAACCGGAAAGCCGAGCTTCTGCGCTACCGCACGCACGGCATCGATGTGGTCGGGACCATCTAGGCCAAATCCCAATACGCGCAGGCCTGCGGCGCTGTGCTGCGTCAGGTAGGCCGAGAGAAGTGGCAGTTCGTCGCGGCACGGAATGCACCACGTCGCCCAGAATGTCAAAATCACGACGTTGCCCAAGAGTTCGTGCGTTGCGATGTGCTCGCCGTCCAAGGTAACAAGGATGGCGGGCGGCGCCGCCTCACCAATGCGCAGCGCGTTCGCCAGCGCCGGTCGCGGCATGAGCCCGCGTGCAGCGAGCGCCGCGGTTGCGCACGCCCCTTGCAGCAGGGTGCGCCGCGTTGTCCGCAGCGGCGGACCATAACTTCCCGACTCAAGCCGCCGTGCCATCGTGGGCTACCCGCCGCTCGCGTCGGGCGCACGCTTGATCGCGGTGCCGTCGCTCCTACGAACTTCAAATTGAACAGGCAACGATTGGCCGTCGGCGAAGTGCAGAGTGAGTAAAACATGATCTCCTGGCTGGATGGTTCTCCGCGGCTGCATCAGCATGATGTGCAAGCCCTCAGGCGCGAAGCTCACCTGAGAGTGGGGATCAATCAGGACGCTCTCGATCGGCACCATCTGATCCACGCCACGTCGATTGCGGCTCTCGTGGAACATGGTGACTCCGTAGTCGGGCGTCGATGCTCCGACTAGCGTCGCACGCCGATCTCCGAGATTGCGCAGCGTCGCATAGCCCGCCGCCGGCAAATCTGCCGGCAGCCAGCGAATCCAGGCATTGCTCACACGTACCGCTACCGTGATATCAGCCGAATGGCCGGCCGTCGCGAGGATACTGACGCACGCCATCAGTGCGGCGGTGAGCATGCTCGCAGGCGATCTGTCGCGCGAGTAATGAGTCATCAAGGGCTACGCTCAAAACGCATAACTGACTCCCACGCTCGCCGTCCAGTGCGGAAAGACCTGGTAGCCATCGAGCTTGCTGTAGACCGGCAGCTGCACGAACCCGTAGAGGTGCATATGCTGCACGGCCGGCACCGTCAAGCCGGGGCTCAAATAGACCACGGTGCCGGCGGTATCGGGAGTGTCGGCGAGCGCGCCCTGATCCGCACTCTTGCGATACACGTTCAGCTGCAGCTGCGGCACCCACCGGGGAATGGCTTCGTACCGAACGCCCACGCTCATGGTAGCCGAGTTGCCAGGCCGGAAGTCGTTGCCCGGCTGATCCTGACGCTCTGCGACGGCCGCCTGGAATTGACCATTGATAAAGGCATCGAAGTCCTGCGAGACGGCCTGATAATAGTACGCACCGACGATCACGTCGGTGCTGCCCGTGCCCACTTGCAAGCTGGCGTCCAACGGCGTTCCAGCGTTCGGGCCAGAGCTGAAATCCACCCGGGTTCCATACTGGCCGGTCGGAAGCTTTACTCCGAACTGAAGACCGAGGTTGTGGGTTGCCAGCAGACCCTGGTAGCTGCCGATAAGCCGGATGTCGCCCAGCCCTGAGACGTGAGCGCCGCTGATCTCATCCGGGGACGATTCGGATGCGCTATACGGCGCCAGCTGCACTCCGTAGGTCGTGTGGTCGCGATTGACATACGGCACCGACAGATTGAGGTTCCAGCTCGAGTTTGGACTGTAATTGATGCCCAGCGTCAGATAGCGGTTGATCGTCTGCTTCTCGATCTCACCACCACCGAGGGCCGGGTTCGAGGGCGCATTGACTACTTGCGACGGGGTCGCCGCGCCGGTGCCGCCGCGCAGCTGATCCTGGTTGATGTAGTCGTCTTCGAGATTGATTCGCCAGCCGGCGACGGCCGAATAGCCCATGGCCGCATCCGCGCTCAGGGTGCAGCCGCAAGTCGCGCAGGCGGGGCTCGCCGTGGGGCGCGCGCTCAGGAGCATACCTGCCAGTGGCAGGAGAAATAATCTGTTGCGCGAGTGTTGCATTGGGATACTTCTGCGTTCGCTGCAGCGAACGGCGTATCGCGGGGAAAGCACGCACACCAACAGCGCGGCCGGTATTCACCGGGCGTGTGAGGCGCGAACGAAGCTCGACTCAGGCGGCTAGAGGCGGGGCGCGTGGCTGCTGAACATGAAACCGCTTTGTCCAATGGACGGCACGAGCGGTATCAAACAGCGGCGCTAGGGAGCTATCGAGCGGTAGGCGCACTGCAAGCGCGTGCGTAGCCGGTCCGGCACTAGCGGCCGCCGCGAATACGCAATGCTCGGGTCGTGCGGAATTATGGGAATGCGAAACGCCCCCGGAATGGTGCATTCCGTGCGCATGGTCCATCCCATAATGCAGGAGTTGTGTCGGGAAGCCGTCGGGGCAAATCTCGACAGAAAATGGGTGGTCTGCCCCGAGCATGAAGCCTGCGGGCACAAGCGCACGCAGCGCCAACGTGAGGAGCAGGATGCCGGCGATAAGCTTGCGACGCCCTTGACGTGTCAGACCCGTGCGCATGTTCTGCAGGAGATTGCCGTTTGTCGTACCAGTCTATTCTAAATCTGCGCCTCCGTGCGAACCGAGACGTGCTGAACCCTTCGGAACCTGCCGCGTGGCAGAAAGATGACAGCGGCGACACAACGGACGTTGCGAGGGGAGGTAGCCCGGATGGCCGGGCCGATCGGCGCGGCGGCGACAGGCTCCGCGCGCATCGGCAAATCGCTTGCCGCTCGGAATCGAGCCGCCACGTGAGCGCGTTTGAATTGCGACCGTCACATACCCAATGTTTTGGAGATCGTGAACCGGGCCATGATGGGTTCGAGAGGGTGCTCATGGATGTCCGCGCGCCCGTTGGGATAAGCCGCAATCTCGGACTTCAGACGGTCTACATACCAGAACTGCGCCGCAGCAGCGTGGGTGTTCAGCAGATTATAGACGCCGATAGCGGCGCTCCAGCCGCTCGTGAATGCGTAATGCGCGTCGAGATTCAGTTCTCCGAACCCCTTGCCGTTAACTTGTCCCGTAGCGGTCGGTGCGGTGGCGCAGCTCGGAGTGGCGGGGAAATCCTTGGCGACTGCTGTGTCGGCGCACGGCCCCGATGACAGGGGATAATTGCCAAGATACCGGTATTCCAGGCCGCCGCTCCACGGGCCGAGGTTCTTCACATATAACGCAAGCGCGCCGGTCGCGACCGGCGCGTCGGTGATGTACTTGCCGAGATGTCCGGTGCCATCATCAAAGTCCCGTGTGAAACGCGTGTGATTTCCTGAATAACTGCCGTAGAACTCCAACCACTGGTTAACCTCGTAGGTGATGTTGACCTCATAGCCGTAGCGTCGGCTCGGAGGACCCGCCGTATCCGCACCCACATCCGGGTCAATGATGGTCTCGGACTGCTGCCACAGGTTATAGACCGCGAACGTCAATGTGAGATCGCGCTGAACGTGCGCGCGCAGGCCCACTTCCTGGCCCTCCTGCTTCGCAAGCAGCGGTGTATGAGGAAGGCCCAAGTCCACGCTTGTGTCCTGATTGACGCCGCGCAGATCGGCGCTGTGGAAACCCTCGCCGGCGCTCAAGTAGAACTCGAGGTCGTCCATGGGCGTATAGATCAGGCTGCCCTTAGGCTGGAGGAGTGACTGGGCCGCCTTGCCGCCATTGGTATACCCGAGCGTCTCGTGCAGCTGTGCCAGATAGTCAACGTCGGTCCCATGCTGATAGTCGTCGCGAAATCCGAGCACGCTGCGAATCGTGGAGCTCCAGTGGGTGGTCGCCTGCAGATACGCAGCGCCAGCAAAGAGATACACTTGATCCGAATTGGAGAAAGACGGGGGATCATTCTGCGGAGCGAGTGGCACGCGATCCTCGCTCGGCAGACGCCCGACCCCCAAGGAGTCGTAACGCGTGAAGACGCCAACCGAGATCTCGTTTTTGATAGCGCCCAGGGGTACCGGCAGCGTGTAATCCGCCGCGCCGCCAATCACGCGGCGGTTCTCGAACTGGTCTTCCTGATCGCCGTGAACTGGATCGACGAGGTAGTGCGTGAAGTCATTGTACAAATGCAATTGATTGTAGATGAAAAACGAGCTGGCGGAGAATTGCCCGGCGCCCAGACTCTCATGATATTGAACTGAGANNCGGGATGTCTGTCGTGTTGGTCCACAGCTGGTGATAGTACATGCCGGTTACGGAGTAGCCGTTGCGCTCGTCGCCTTCGCTGTAACGCAGCACGGCGTTCTCTTTGCGGGCATCATCCGGCGTTACGAAGGGGCCATCGTAGTGTTGCACTTCCGCGGCCGCCAACAAGCGGCCGTCGCCGAGCGCGCTGGAACCGCCGGCAAGAATGCGCTGGAAGTCGAGCGTGCCGGCCGTAGTGGTCGCCTGATCGGGCATCGTGTCTCGATAGCCGACTCGCACCGAGCCGACGGCACCGAAGTCCCCCACGCTCGGATAGTACGTCCCCTTCGTATACGTGATTTCGTCCGCAAGCTCCGGGATCATGAAATTCAGATCGGTATAGCCCTGACCGTGCGCGTGCGTTGGCTGGTTGACGGGCATGCCGTCGACGAACGTCGCAAGATCCGTCCCGTGATCGAGGTTATAACCGCGCATCAGATACTGGTTCGCTTTGCCCTCGCCGCTATGCAGGGTCACGATCAAACCCGGAACGGTTTCCAGAAGCTGGCCCGGACGATAGGTGGGGGTGAGCTGGATTTCGTCATCGGTCACTACGCCGACGCTCGCGGTGTCGGCCGTGCCCAGAAGTTCAATCCGTTTAGCCGTGACGGTAACCTGCTCGAGTGACGACGTGGCCGCAGCGAGTTGCGTATCGGGGGCCGGTTCCGCGCTCGCCCATGAATGGCAAAAGGCACTGACAGCGCATATAAAGGCTGCATGGCCGGGGCGAATCGTACGTCGGAGCAAGTGGTCAAACGGCACGGGGCGTTCTACTTCTGCCTGCGCCAAACTGCATGTGTTGGTTGATTCCACGAGGTACGAATTGTCGCGCTGCGTGTTGTTGCGCTCGGCGCACTGCAGCTCAGGCGCAAATGGACGTCCGCCGGGAGTCCTATTCAAATATGGCGAACGCAAGACTGCTGTGACTGCCGCCACCATCGCACGCCTTCCCAGCCGGCGGTGCGGACAGCCAAAGCGGCGAGGAACGCAGCAGTGTTATCTTTGGGGAGCCGCCTGCAATGCGCCGCTTGCGGTGTTAATCGGCAACGTCTTGCAAGGCGCATTTTCCGACTGTCCTCTATGGTTGCTTTGCAATCGCCGCGTCATAGTATGATGAACCTGAAATTCGTAACACTCAGGATACGAACGAGAGGACGAATTGGATGCAGCTCGGTTCGAGCGACGCAGGGGATGTTCTAAGGCCTGGTAACCCGAGGCCGGGCTGCTACGGAAGCGTTTACGTATCGAGGCGCGCGTGAATGTGGCGATGTCTGGACCCGGAGGCGGCCGCTTCGATCGGAAGGGGATAGAAATCCCCGTGGCGCACGCCGTTCTGCGCCATGAAGGCTTGCGCAAACTGTGTGACCGCCTGCGCAAGGTCGCGCAGTATCACCTGGGCATCACGGATCAGGACCCGATGATACCGGCATTTTAGTGTCCGAGTCGCTGCTCGCTCTACAGCCCGGCGTTTCTGGCAATGGTGCGTCCAATCCCCGACCAATCAATGTCCTCGCCTTCGGTGGCGATGGTCTGCAGCAGATGATCGCGCAGCAGACTGAGCAGCGGCATCGGTACGCGTTCGCCTTCCGCAGCCTGACTCGCCAGACGCATGTCCTTCAGGCCAAGCGGCGCGGCAAAACCCGCCGGCCGGAATTTCTCTTCCGCAAGAATGGTGCCGTAGGTCCGAAAGAGCGGAGCATCGAACAGCGTACCGGTCAATACTTCCAGCAGTTTGGCCTTTGGGACGCCGCCCTTCTCGGCGAGTGTCATCGCTTCTGCCATCGCCTCGATAGCCGCCAGAATCATGAAATTGCCGCACAGCTTCACAAGGTTTGCTGTTGACGGCGTCTCGCCAACGTAGAACACCCGTTGACTGATTGCCTCGAACAGCGGTCTTGCGCTCTCCAGGTCCGCGGCAGTGCCAGCGGCAACCACGAACAATTTCGCCGCCGCCGCGGCTTCCGGCCGGCCAAATACAGGTGCCGACAGAAATCGTTGCCTGCGCTCGGCATGGCGCGCCGCGACATCGCCCGCTGTGGCGACGGCGATCGTGCTCATCGAGACATGGAGCGCGCCCGCCTTGAGGCCTGCCAGGACGCCGTCCTCTCCGGACAGTACTGCATTAAGGGCTGCATCGTCGGCAAGCATGCTAAAGACGACGTCGCTGGCGGTAGCGGCGTCCCGGGGACTTGCTGCAAGCGTGGCGCCTGCATCGACCAGGGAACGGGCTTTCTCCGCGGACCGGTTCCACACGACGACATCATGCCGTGCGCGTACAAGATTGGCCGCGATGGCAGCGCCCATTTGTCCAAGTCCAAGAAAACCGATTTTCATCGACCCCCCCTTACCGAAGACAGGTCCTCGGCTTAAGCGCTAATAAATTCTCGGCGCCTGAGCATCGTTTAATGCGCGCCGGGATCATGAGTCTTAGGCTGAAACCTCGAAGCGACCCGCCCGATAGTCCGCGTACGCCTGACGGATCTCATCCGCTGAGTTCATGACAAAAGGTCCGTGGGAAACGACCGGTTCGTCGATCGGACTCGCATGGCCAAATAGGACAACGGCTCGGGTGGTTGCCTCGAATTCGATCGCAGCACCTTCGCCGAGCTCAACGAGGTTAAACGAGTGCACGGCGGTTCCATCGATATTCAGTTCACCGCGTACGACGTACAGAAACACATCGCGCCCGGCTAGACCGTCAAAGCGCACCCGCCCTCCGGCCTTCAACTCCACGATGGCCATAAATACCGCGGTCAGCGAATGGATCGGGCCTTCTTTCCCGTGCCAGGTTCCGGCGATGAGATTGACGGTGGCGCGGCCCGCATCGGCGCGAATCGCCGGGATCGCGTCCCGCTGCAGGCCGATGTAACGCGGTGGAGTCCTCTTAAGTCGGGCGGGAAGATTGACCCACAGTTGCAGGATTTCGAGTGGTCCGCCGTCGCTTTTGAAGCTTTCGGGCGAGATTTCTTCGTGAATGAGTCCGCTACCTGCCGTCATCCACTGCACGCCGCCGGCACTGATGACGCTTTCGTGACCCGCGGTGTCGCGATGGGCAAGTACTCCTTGGAGAATGAAGGTGACAGTCTCGAAGCCGCGGTGCGGATGCCAGGCGGTCCCCTTCGGCTCGCCCGGCGCGTAATCCACCTCGCCCATCTGGTCCATGTGGATGAACGGGTCGAG
>PLIX01000211.1 GCA_003140135.1 Gammaproteobacteria bacterium | reverse complement strand
TGCAGGCGCACATGATGTCGCATCACTATCCGGGGCTTCTGAAGAAGGCGAATCTCCTCGGCTACGGCCGCGGCGGTTCAGGCACGTGAAGAATCTGGGCGCGCTCTGCATGAGAACTCTATGAAAGTACGACCGTCGGTCAAAAAGATCTGCAAGAACTGCAAGATCGTGCGCCGCAAGCGCGTGGTCTATGTGATCTGCACGGATCCGCGCCACAAGCAGCGGCAAGGGTAGCAAAAAATGGCACGCATAGCCGGCATCAATATTCCGATGAACAAGCACGTGTGGATCGGGCTCACCCAGATCTACGGCGTGGGCAAGTCGCGCGCGCGTCAGGCCTGCGCGGCCGCGGGAGTCGATCCGCGCACCAAGGTGAAGGATCTCACCGAGATCGAGGTGAATGCGATCCGCTCGCAGATCGCAAAATTTGCGGTCGAGGGCGATCTGCGCCGCGAAGTGTCCATGAACATCAAACGCCTGATGGATCTGGGTTCGCATCGCGGCATTCGTCATCGGCGCGGCCTGCCGGTGCGCGGTCAGCGCACCCGCACCAACGCGCGCACGAGGAAGGGTCCGCGCAAGCAGGCGGTGAAGTTGAATGCGCCGCCGGGCAAGGTTTGAGGCACTTAAGAAATGGCTGAACAGAAACCCCAGCAGACCGCTGCCGCCGCGGCAGCCGCGGCGAAGAAGCCGAAGAAGGCGCGCAAGAACGTGCTGGATGCGATCGCGCACGTGCATGCCTCCTTCAACAATACGATCATCACCATCACCGATCGCCAGGGGAATACGCTCTCCTGGGCGACGTCCGGCGGCTGCGGCTTTCGCGGCTCGAGGAAGAGCACGCCGTTTGCAGCTCAAGTCGCGGCGGAAAAGGCCGGCACGGCGGCTCAGGAGCACGGCGTCAAAAACGTCGAGGTGCGCGTCGGCGGTCCCGGCCCCGGGCGCGAATCCGCGGTGCGGGCGCTCAACACCTGCGGTTTGAAGGTGACGAGCATTGCCGACGTGACGCCGATTCCGCACAACGGCTGCCGGCCACCGAAGAAACGCAGGGTCTAGGAGCGAGGATAAGCAAATATGGCGCGTTACGTAGGCCCCAAGTGCAAGCTCGCTCGTCGCGAAGGCACGGATCTTTTTCTCAAGAGCGGCGTCAAACCGATCGAGAGCAAGTGCAAGTTCACGGTGCCGCCCGGCGGCATCAAGGGCGAGCGCCGCACACGGCTGTCGGACTACGGTCTGCAGCTGCGCGAGAAGCAGAAGCTGCGGCGCATGTACGGCGTGCTCGAGCGGCAGTTCGGCAACTATTACGAGGAGGCGGCGCGCAGGAGCGGCGCGACCGGCGAGAACCTTCTGAAGCTTTTGGAGTGTCGCCTCGATAATGTCGTGTACCGCATGGGCTTCGCCGCCACCCGTGCCGAGGCGCGGCAGCTCGTGAGCCACAAGGCGCTCTCGGTCAATGATCAGGTCGTGAGCATCGCCTCCTACCAGTGCAAGGCGGGCGACGTGGTGCAGATCCGCGAGAAGTCGAAGAAGCAGCTGCGCATTGCAGGCGCGCTCACCGTGGCGCAGCAGGTGGGGTTCCCCGAGTGGGTCGAGGTGAACGACAAGGAAATGCGCGGCGTGTTCAAGGCCATCCCGGCGCGCGAGGATGTCCTGCCGGACATCAACGAGAACTTGGTGGTCGAGCTTTACTCGAAGTAGTCATGGTCCTTAAGAGCGGCACGTTGCGTGCCGGAAGGTGAGTTCGAAATGCAGCAGCCTTTTGTAGCCGAATTCCTCAAGCCGCGCGTGGTGAAGGTGCAGCCGCTGGCGCCGCGCCAGGCGCGTGTCGTCATCGAGCCCTTCGAGCGTGGCTTTGGGCACACCCTGGGTAACGCGCTCAGGCGCGTGCTCCTGTCCTCCATGCCCGGCAGTGCCATCACCGAAGTCGAGATCGACGGCGTGCTGCACGAGTACACGAGCATCGAGGGCGTGCAGGAAGACGTGGTCGATATCCTCCTCAACCTGAAGTCGGTGGCGCTGCGCATGCACACGCGCGACAACGCCGAACTGCGCCTGCACAAGAAAGGGCCCGGCCCGGTCACTGCCGGCGATATCCAGACGGATCACGACATCGACGTCGTCAATCCGGAGCTCGTGATCGCGAATCTCACCAAGGCCGGCGAACTCAACATGACGCTGCGCGTCGAGCGCGGCCGCGGCTACCGCCCCGCAGCGCAACGCGCGGCCTTCGAGGAGCAGACGCGCCCCATCGGGCGCCTGCAGCTCGACGCCTCGTTCTCGCCGGTGCGGCGCGTGACCTATTCGGTCGATGCGGCGCGCGTCGAGCAGCGCACGGATCTCGACAAGCTCATCATCGATATCGAGACCAACGGCACGATCGATGCGGAGGAGGCCATCCGCCGCGCGGGCAGCATCCTCAAGGATCAGCTGTCGGTGTTCGTCGACCTGCAGGGCGAGGAGGAGGCCGCGACCAAGGTCTCCGAGATGCAGTTCGATCCAATTCTGCTGCGTCCCGTCGATGAGCTCGAACTCACCGTGCGCAGCGCCAACTGCCTGAAGGCCGAGAACATCCACTACATCGGGGATCTGGTGCAGCGCACGGAAGTTGAACTCTTGCGCACGCCGAACCTCGGCAAGAAGTCGCTCACCGAGATCAAAGAGGTGCTGCAGAGCCACGGCCTCATGCTCGGCATGCGCCTTGAGGGCTGGCCGCCGGCGGGCTTGAAGCACGACGAAGAACGCGAAGTGATGTAGAGCCATGCGTCATCAATTGAGCGGGCGCCAGCTGTCGCGCAACAGCCCGCACCGGCATGCCATGCTGCGCAATATGAGCGTCTCGCTGCTGCGCCACGAGACGATCCGCACGACCGTGCCGAAGGCGAAGGAGCTGCGGCGCGTGGTCGAACCGTTGATCACGCTCGGCAAGACCGACAGCGACTCGCACCGCCGACTCGCCTTCGCGCGTCTGCGCGATAGCGCGATCGTGGAGAAGCTCTTCGCAGACTTAGGCCCGCGCTTTCGCGCCCGTCCGGGCGGCTATACCCGCATCCTGCGCATGATGCCGCGGCCCGGGGATTCGGCGCCCATGGCGCTGATGCAGCTCGTGGATGGGCCGCCGGCGCAAGAGGCGCCAGCATCCTCGAAGGATACTGCCGCCAAGGCGAAGCGCGCCAAAGCGGCGCCGGAAAAGAATGCGACTGCCAAGAAGTCGACGGCCAAGAAAAAGCAGGCAGCAGCGGCACCCGAGGATGACGCGCCGAAGCCTAAGCGCAAGAAAAAGGCCGCGGCCTAGGCGCCTGCAAAGTTCAACTGCTGTAAGGGGAGACGCACATGGGAATGGCATCGGAATTCAAAGAATTCGCGATGAAGGGCAGCGTCGTCGACCTCGCTGTCGGCGTGGTGATTGGCGGCGCATTCGGCAAGATCGTGAATTCCCTGGTCGCGGATGTGATCATGCCGCCGATCGGGCTTGCGATCGGCGGCGTCGACTTCACGGATCTCGCGGTGCAGATCGGCACCAGTCCCAAAGGTGCGCCGGTGCTCTTCAAATACGGCGCATTCATTCAGACTGTCTTCGAGTTCCTGATCATTGCGCTCGCGCTCTTCATGGTGATCAAGGCCATCAACCGCCTGAAGCGGCCGAGCCCGACGCTGCCGGTGCCGCCGACGAAGACCGAGGCGCTGCTTCAAGATATTCGGGACCAGCTCGCAAAGCGCTGAAGGCGTCGCGCGTCAGATTCTCACATCCCGCGGTCGTGACCGCGAGATCATCCTCGACGCGGATGCCGCCGAAGGGCCGCAGTTGCGCGACGCGCGCCCAATTGATCTTCTGTGCGCGCGAATCGGCCAGCGCCTCGTTCAACAGCTGCTCGATGAAGTAGATTCCCGGCTCCATCGTGACCACGAAGCCAGGCTCGAGCACGCGCGTGAGGCGCAGATAGTCATGTCCAGGCGGGCGCGCAATCTCCCCACCCTCGGCCGAGCGCATCCACCCGCCCACGTCATGCACCTGCAGTCCCAGCAGATGGCCGATGCCGTGCGGCAGAAAGACACTCGAGAGGCCCGTGTCGACCGCCTCGTCCGCATCGCAGAGCGTGATGTCCGCCTCCTGCAGGAGCTCCGCTGTCAGGTGGTGCGCCGATAGATGGATGTCGCGCCAGTCGGTGCCGGCGCGTACGCTGGCGCACAAGGACTGCTGCAGCTCATCCATGTGGCCGATGAGAGCGGCAAAGTCGGCATTGCCGAACGAATAGGTGCGCGTGATGTCGCTGGCGTAGCCCGCGCACTCGGCGCCGGCGTCGATCAGGAGCGAATGGCGTGCAGCGGGCGCGCGCCGCTCGAGCCTTTGATAGTGCAGCACGGAAGCACCCTCGTTGAAGGCGATGATGGTGTTGTACGGCAGCTCCTGCTCGCGCAGTCCGCAGGCCGTCAGGAACGCGAGCTGAATTTCAAATTCCGTGGCGCCCGCGGCATAGGCGCGCGCGGCGGCGACATGGCCGCGCGCGCCCAGAAGATTGGCCCCCCGCAGGCAGGCGAGTTCGTAATCGCTCTTCACGGCGCGCGCAAAATCCAGGTGCGCCACCAATGTCGGCGGGTTGGCGCCGGCCAATCCCCAGGAGGCGATCTCGGCGTCGGCGACCCCGATGAATGCCGTGTGCGAAAGATCCGCCGGCAAGAGCGCGCGCGCGGCACCGCGGTCGGCGACGGCCCGAATGTCGAAGTGACGCGTCCAGTAGCCCTGCGGCAGGTCGGCGGACTTGTACCAGAAGTCGAGCGGGCTATTGAAGAGGAGGAGGGGGATGCGTCCAGGCTCGAAATAGATGAAACAGTCCGGCACGTCGGTGAGCGGCGCCCAGGACTTGAAGGCCGCGTTCACTCGAAAGGAGTAGTACTGATCGTCCGCGAATACGGCGGGCGCAGCTCCGGCGTGCACGAGCACGGCAGCGCAGTTTTCGGCTGCGAGCGCGCGCGCGTGGCGGTCACGGATGATCTGGCTGTGCTGGGCAAAAAGCGTATCAAGGTCCAATGCGCAATCGAACATCGTTCGGCATCCTGGAAAGAGTCAGCCGCGCATTCTAGCCGCCGGGCGAGGGTCGAGTGGCGCTGCGCAGGCTTGGTGTTGCACTGCAACATACGCTGTGGCCAGCGCGCATCAAATCGTCACGAACTTGATTTAACATGCGGCGCGGCTGCGCGCGAGTAGGGATTTGCGCGCGCGCGCGGGCCGCGCATGTCGCGCGCGCCTGTCGTTCCCAGCCGACACATATTTCAAATCGGTCGGCGACTCTATAGAATTCTCGGCTGCGGTACGCAAATTGCGCATCGTCAGACAAAATCAACTTGTTTGCGCTTCTCACCACACTTGCTTCTCTCGGGGTATTGATCGATGAACACCAAACTTGCTCTTAGCGCTCTAATCGCGGCGCTGATGCTCACAGCCTGCGCGAAGCAGGAATCGGCGAGCACAGCGCCCGCAACGACGGAAGCGACGCCCGCTTCTGGCGCTGCTGCGGACTCGGCCGCGGCTTCCGCCAATTCCGCAACCAACGCCGCTGATGCCGCGACGACCGCCGCCGGTCAGGCGCAGGATGCCGCCGCCGCATCGGGCAATGCTGCCTCTGCAGCGCCGCCGCCGGATGCTGCGACTCCTCCTCCGGCCGAGACGCCGCCGCAGCCTGATAAGAAGTAAAACGGAACGAGATCCTGCTCAGGCCCGCAAGGTTTGAGCGACGGCCCGGTCAGGCGCATCAAGTCCTGTCCGGGCCGTTTGTTTTATACGGGTGCCTGGTGTGACAGTCAGTGTACGAGACGCACGGGCGTCGCCGAGTGATCGACTCTGGATCGAGAATGTCTATCGCGACTATCTCGACGACTTGGCGCCGCTCAACACCGGGATTTTCCCGATCCTAGGCGAGGTGGGCCATCGCGAGCCCGATCAGATCTCGCGCTGGTTTGCCGATTCGGGCTCCTATCCGCTCGTGATCGTCAAATCCGCAGCCGCGGTGGGCTTTGCGATGGTGGCGCGCGCCGCCGCGCTCGCCGGTCGTCCGGATGTCGACTATCGGATGGCGGAGTTCTTCATTGCGCGCTCGCAGCGCCGTCGCGGCATCGGGCAGACGGCCGTGCAGATCATCTTCAACCGCTTCGCGGGACGCTGGGAGATCAACGAATATTTGCGCAACCCCGTCGCGGTGAACTTCTGGCGGCGCGTGGTCGCGGCGCACACGCGCGGGGACTATCAGGAAAGAATCGTCAACGGCGAAGTTCGGCACCTTTTCCAGTCGAGTGTGGCGCGCCCGCGCTAGGGTTCGCGCGGCAGGCATTACAGCCGATCTGCGCGCGCCCCAGGAGCGCACGGCGCAGGCGCACGAGGGCTCCTCGCTTGGAGTCCGCGCGCACCAGATGGTCGAGGACCCACAGGCGGTGGCGGGCGGGCGTCAGCCACCACGCGCTCAGAATGAGGCTCGCCGCGACCAGCACGATGACGACCGCGCTCTGCAGGGCTGCCATGTCAACTAGCCTCCAAAGAAGAGCGCCGTACGGTAGGTCGCGAACGCGCCAAGGTAGGCCAGTGCAAAAAGATAGGCTGCCATGATCAACGGATAGCGCCAGGAATTCGTCTCCCGTTTGACCACGGCGAGCGTCGATAGGCACTGCGGCGCGAACACGTACCAGGCGAGGAGCGAAAGGCCCGTCGCGATGCTCCAGCTCGATGCAATGACCGGCATGAGGGCGCCGGCGACATCCCCGGTGCGCGCCGCGGACATGGCATACACCGTGCCGAGCGCGCTCACGGCGACTTCGCGCGCGGCAAGGCCCGGCACCAGCGCCATGGAGATCTGCCAGTTGAAGCCGATCGGCGCAAAGATCACTTCGAGCCCGCGCCCCAGCATGCCCGCGAGGCTGTAGTGGATCGCAGGCCCGTGAGCCCCGGGGGGCGGCGCCGGGAAGCTTGCGAGGAACCACAGGACGATCATGAGCGTCAAAATAA
>PLIX01000141.1 GCA_003140135.1 Gammaproteobacteria bacterium | reverse complement strand
ACGATGGCGAAGATCGTCGTCAACGACACGGCACTCGGGCTCATTCAGGTCTGCCGCCCCTCTTTTCTCGCGCAATTTCTATCCGGTACGCGACGTGCATGCACAAGGCACTCAGCGGGATCCATGAGATGAGCCAGAAAAGATTGAAGGGGATGCCGAACACCATGGGGTCAATGCGGTCCCAGAGCGAGACCGAGAAGCACATCGCTGCGAAGGGAATGAGGCCGAGCGCGAGAGCGCGGGCCGATGGTTT
This sequence comes from Gammaproteobacteria bacterium, assembly GCA_003140135.1. Lineage (GTDB taxonomy): Bacteria > Pseudomonadota > Gammaproteobacteria > Steroidobacterales > Steroidobacteraceae > PALSA-1196. The sequence goes on along the minus strand of PLIX01000141.1, from coordinate 16,236 downwards.
CTTTATGGGCCCCAATGCGCCGCACCGGTCATTCGGGTGATCTGCCGGTCCCGGGACAGCACCGCGACGGGACACCACCGTGTACGAACCAAAGCGTGCCGATAAATTCCGCCGTGAGGCACTTTGTTCATGTGCATTGGCTGCCTTGTTCTTACTCTAGTCGCAATGGAGCAGCACGATGTTGCGACCCGCCAGCGAATTGCGCAATCCCCAAGGAGCAAGAACGCCTGCGAAAGTGAACGAAGCTCAGCGGTATTTGACCGAACAGCCGTACGGCCGTGTCACCGGATCCTGCACCGGCGTGCCGGCGATGACCGCTGCCAATGCGAGCCGCACATAGTTCTTTGCCGTGGGAATGTCAGCCACATCGGTCGTCGCCTTATCGTCAATGCCGCCCATGTAGACCAGTGTCCCGGCTTTGTCGATCACGAACATGTGGGGCGTTGTGCGCGCGCCGTACGCACGGCCAATGGTGCCACTGGGGTCAAGTATGACCGCCGTCGGCGCGGCGCCTCTGCTGCGGGTGAGCTCATTGGCTTCCGCTGCCGTCACGTTGCCCTGCTCGCCGGGCGCGCTGGAAAGTACGGTGAGCCAAACAATGCCCTGCTGGTTGGTCTCCTTCTGCAGCGCTTGCATGTTCCCGGAGCGGTAATGCTTACCCACAAACGGACACTGATTGTTCGACCATTCCAGCACCACGATGTGTCCGCGCAGATCCTTGAGCGCGACGCTCTTACCATTGCTGTCCGTGCCCACAAAGTCCGGAGCGGTGCTACCGATGCTCGGGCCTTCGACAGCCATTGCCCGCGGCGCGGCGCCGGCCAACCAGGTGGCGGCGAGGAGAGCGGCGCAGATCCGAATCGATTCGACGTTGAAGGACCTGTGGATGCTGATCATGGCAAAACCTCCAAAGCGACTGCAGTATTCAATGAACCTATCGTGCGCGTAGCGCATCAGAGTCCTTCGCGAGGGCGTGCACGAGAAACCCTTGGCCCTGCAGCGGCCCGCTGCCGGCGCCCAGGACCAATACGCCATCCAATCCGCCGAGGGGTGAAGAGCGCAGATCGCCGCGTGCGAGTGTGAGGCGGAGATCTGCGCCGGAGCGCGCCGTGATCTGTTTGGCGGCGTTGTCGATCTCACCCCATGTCAGCGGCAGGAACTGCATCTGCGCGGCGGAGGGCAATTCTCGCGCAATTCCGTGTACGGTAAGAATGACGCTCGCTCCTCCGACAGCGAGCGATGTGCTCCAGGGAGAGGGCCTTGGCAGGCGCCCGCCGGCCGCCGTAAACAGCGCTGTTGGCGGGGAGGGCGCATGGTGCGCGGCGTTCGGTTCCTGGCGTACTGTGACCTGCGCCGCCCCATGCTCCGGGATGCAGATGTCCTGACAGGCGAGCCATTGCGCCTCGACCGACAGCCTCGCAGGCACGGACGAGAGCCTATCCGGGGCATGCACTTTCTGTAGCAGGACCACTTCTCCTTCGTACCCGTAGGTTACGAGCGGTCCCGATCGAAACACTTCTGGTACCGGCCATTGCACCTCATCGACCCGGTACCCGTCGGGCAGCGTCCAGTGCAGTTTCGTTGCCTGTCCGGCATCGCCGGGATTGACCCAGTACGTATGCCATCCGGGCTGGATGCGCTCCACGAGGGCCACGAGAAAGGTCTCTCCGGGTTCGACGCTGTGCTGATCAGCCAGCGCCTCGATCGCCACGTGCACAGGTTCGCCGGCAGCGCTTTGGACCGCCGCACCGGGCGCGTGGCCAAACCAGAGGACGAGGAGCACCGCCGGCGCGGATGTCGAACTTTTGATATTCCGCATCACAGAGAAGTCTCATCCTTGGTCTGTGGCCACAGGCGAAACACGCATCCAACCTTCGACCGTCTCCCACGCGGGCGGGTTCCTTATGGGGCGAGTGCCGATGCGCGCGAGCTGCACGGATAATACTGCTGCTCAGGGCAAGGGTCAGCCTTGGGCCGTGATTGCCACTGCGCAGCCTACCGACTGCGTCATCGCAGGCCCGGTGGTGCGCTCGTCACGGGCTAGAGCTTTGCGGCGGTGCTGGGGATGGCGCTGTGACCATGTTCGGCGTGGAAGCTTCACCCTGTACCGGTGCCTGACGGCTTCCAATGAGCCATTGGCTCAGGAGAATGAAGAGCATAAAGATCACGTAATAGAGTGCGTAGGTGGCGGCCGAAGTTGTGGATACCGCTGCGCCGCGTGGCGGGGCTTTGAGCGGCGAGCGGGCGGCGACAGGCCGCTGCGGCAAGAGTGCGATCAAACGGGCGGCGATGGTCTGATGTTCCGGATCGGTCGCTGGCTCCGTTGGCAGCGATGCAATCATGGCGCTCAACCTTTGAGTTGCGACCTCGTCCGGCATCGCAGCTAATTTAGCCGCCTCCTCCCAGGGGTCGACGTCCAGGCGCGCGAGCGCCGAAACAACGCTGAGACGCATGCCGTTCGCATCCTCACGGATCGGCGCGAACAAGAAGTCGTCAAACTCGGAGGCGAGGTCGGAGAACACTGCAGCGCGCGTCATAGGGCCATCGCCTGCCGTCGCGCGCATTCAAAAGAGAACCTGCAGTGAAGGATGAGTCCGGACATCTAGAGTACGCGGCTCCTCATGGCTCGGGCGCGAGCTGGTTTATAAAAAATGAGCGTGCGCGCACGCCACGGTTCCATCTGTGCGGCAACACGCTTAGGGCGAATGCTCCTGAGCTCAGATGCACGCTCGCGCCCGAGGCGCGGAGCGCGCCGATCACAGTGGGCAGGAGCGGGTAGGCGCGGGTGGGTTGTCCGCGGTAGCATCCCAGGACAACGGGCTAGCCCGAGGGTTCGGAGGCTCAGCAAGCTCTGCGAGTGTCGGTCGCTGGCGAAAGGGTCGTCGCTCCGCGCCTCCTGACATTGTCCTATGGGCGGGTGGCCGATTAAAGATGTGTAAGCATGCGGCGTCGGAGTGGACCGATGGTTGATCGACGAAACTTTCTCCTATCAAGCGGACTTGCCGGTGCGGCTATGGCGTTATCGGCGCGCTCGCAGGGCGCGCCGGCGAGCTTCGCGAGCGCGACCTATGCGGAAGCGACGGTCATCGATGCGCTGGGCGGCCCCGGCGAGCCCGACGCCAAACCTGATACGCCTCTGAGCGCCAAGGCGCTCGAAGACGTGCGTGCCTCAGGACTGACGGCTGTCAATTTGACCGTGAGCGGCGTCGGCAGCTATGACAAGGACTACGATACGACGATCCGCAATATTGCCTTTTGGAATGCGCAGATCGCCGCGCATGCGGACGCGTTGCTGCTCGTGCGCACGAGCGCCGACATCGCCGAGGCCAAGCGCAGCAAGCGGCTCGGCATCATCTTTGGTTTTCAAGATGCGACGCCCATCGCCGAAGATTTGGAGCGCGTCGAGACTTTCGGAGAGCTTGGCGTGCGCGTGTTTCAGTTGACCTACAACCGCCGCAATCTCGTTGGCGATGGTTGCGTCGAGCCAGGCAACGCCGGAGTCAGCAAGTTTGGCCAAGCATTTATCGAGCGCCTCAATGAGAGTAAATTCCTGATCGACCTCTCGCACGGCGGCGAGCGCACCACGCGGGAAGCCATTGCCGCATCAAAGGTGCCCGTCGCGATCTCGCACACGGGCTGTGCGGCGCTCGCGCCTTTGCCGCGCAACAAAACTGATGCCGAGCTCAAAATGCTTGCGGATAAGGGCGGCGTGGTCGGCATCTACCTTATGCCGTTTCTGCGCAGCGCCGGCCAGCCCACGGCGGAGGATCTCGTCCGCCATATCGAGCATGCGGTCGGCGTATGTGGGGAAGATCACGTCGGGATCGGCACCGACGGAACCATCTCACCTGTCAATTTCAACGCCGCGTTCCGTAAGAAATTCGCCGCCGAGGTCGCCGAGCGCCGTGCGGCTGGGGTCTCGGCGCCGGGCGAACGTCCCGATGTGTACACTTTTCTGCCAGACCTCAATTCCGCGGACCGCTTTTCGCATATTGCCGCGCTGCTGTCCAAGCGCGGGTTTAGCGACGCACGTATCACCAAGATCCTGGGCGCCAATTTTGCCCAACTGTTTGCTACGGTCTGGAGTGGCTGAGCCAGCCTGATTTGCTTCCTCCGACGCCAGTTGCTGCGGGCCGCAGCGGGCAGGCGCAGGGTTCTTCGGCCGCGGCGCGCAGTGCATTTCTACAGTGCGTCATGACCCTTCCAGTAACTTCTGATAACGCTGCAGCGCGCTCGCTGAGAAACAGCAGAAGATGACCCCTTCGATGCCGGCGTGACGCTGCAGCGCAGCGGTCACTGTTTCAACCGCGATTGCGGCGGCAAGCTCTGGCGGATAGCCGTAGACGCCGGTACTGATGCCGGGGAAGGCAATGCTTCGCAGGTGATGGGTCGCGGCGAGCTCAAGCGCGCTCCGATAGCAGGATGCGAGCAGCCCCGCTTCGTTCTGCGTACCGCCGCGCCACACCGGCCCGACGGTGTGAATGACAAACTTGGCCCTGAGCAAAAAACCCCGCGTGAGTTTCGCATCGCCGACGGCGCAGCCTCCGAGGCTGCGACAAGCCTCGATGAGTCCCGGGCCCGCAGCGCGATGTATCGCACCATCCACACCGCCGCCGCCCAATAGCGAGGAGTTGGCGGCATTGACGATCGCGTCGAGGGCAAGTGTCGTGATGTCCGCTTGCACTGTCTGCATTCGCAGCGGCGATGTTGCGCTCATAATGGCTGGAAGCGTAACACCGCGGGTCACCTGAACCTCGAAATCACCCCGCACCGTTGCTTTGTGTCCACTAGCGCCGCGAGCAGCGGGTGTTGCGCGTTCGCCGCGCGTCTTTAATGGGGAACTCTGGCAGGCGCCCGATCTCAAATAACGGTACGGGTGAGAACGACGGCGAGTATGCACCCGCGCAGCAATAACGCACTGCATACCCTCTATCGCATCCATTTAGTCCTTGATCGGCGCGCGCGGGGCGGCTAGGTTTGCGGGGCATTGGCGCAGCTGCGCTGCGCCGAGGTGTCAAGCGATGCATGCGATGATTCAGCGTATTCGGCGCTTCGGAATGTGTGTGCTGCTGGCGCAGGCCGGCGTATTGACCGCCGGCGCAGCGCCCGCGCTCAACGGGCCGACGGATGACGCCGGTCGCGCGATTACCGCACAAGCCATGCTAGGGCACATCAAGGTCCTCGCCTCGGACGAATACGATGGCCGCTTGCCCGGTACTCGGGGCGGGGATCTTACGGTTCAATACATCACCGAGCAGTTCAAAAAGCTCGGACTTGCGCCCGGCAACCCGGATGGCACCTATTTGCAAGCCGTCGCCCTGAACGGCGTGCGGGGCACTGCGACGGGGTCGTTTACGGCCGGCGGCCACGCGATCACGCTCGAGTTTCCCAAGGATGCAGTGGCGAGAACGGAGCGCTTCTTGCCTTTGGTCAAGGTGGCCGATTCCGACGTGGTCTTCGTCGGCTACGGAGTGGTCGCTCCCGAGTATCACTGGGACGACTACAAGGGTATCGACGTGCACGGCAAGACGCTCATCATGCTGGTGAACGATCCGCCGGTGGTCGATCCCAAAGACCCCTCCAAGCTCGATGAGCGCATGTTCAAGGGTCGCGCCATGACCTACTACGGACGCTGGACCTACAAATTCGAGATTGCTTCGGAGAAGGGCGCCGCGGCGGCGATCATCGTCCATCAGACGGAGCCTGCGGCCTATCCCTGGGAAGTGGTGCAAAACAGCTGGAGTGGGGAGAAATTTGACACGGCGGCCCCGAACAAACACATGGATCGTGTGCCGATCGAGTCATGGATGACGCTCGAAAAGGCGCGTGAGCTGTTCGCGGCTTCCCGGCAAGACTTCGACGCGCTGTTCAAATCCGCGGCGCGCGCGGATTTCAAACCCGTGGCGCTCCGGGCAAAAGCGAACCTGCAGGTGACAAATACACTGCGCGAGCTCACTTCGAACAACGTCGTGGCGCGGCTCGATGGCGCGGATGCGAAGCGGCGCGACGAGTTCGTGATCTACACCGCACACTGGGATCATTTCGGGCGCAACCCGAAGCTGGTCGGAAATCAGATCTTCCACGGCGCCGCCGACAACGCCTCAGGGGTCGCGGGCGTACTCGAGATTGCAAAGACCTACAAGCAGCTGGCGCAGCCGCCGGCGCGTTCCATTCTGTTCATGTGCGTAACGGGCGAGGAGCAGGGATTGCTCGGCTCGAAGTGGTACGCGACGCATCCTTTATATCCTCTCGACCACACGGTTGCGGCAATTAATATGGATGTCCTCAACGTGTGGGGGCGCACGCGCGACCTGACGATTCCGGGCAAGGGTCAGTCCACCTTGGAGGACACGCTGACCGAACTCGCCAGTGCACACGGGCGCACCGTGCTGCCGGACCAGGAGCCCGAGAAGGGCTTCTACTTCAGGTCCGACCATTTCGAATTCGCCAAAGTCGGCGTTCCCGCCATCAGCTACGGCGGCGGCTACGACTACATCGGCAGACCCGCCGGTTGGGGCATGAAGAAACATCAGGATTATGTGGAGCATGACTATCACAAGCCATCCGACGAGGTGAAACCTGACTGGGATCTTGCGGGCGCCGTGGAGGATCTGCGCCTGCTGCTCGAGCTTGGATACACCGTCGCGCAGGCGCACGATTATCCGCAGTGGAAAGCCGGCTCCGAGTTCAAGGCACGTCGCGATGCAATGATGCGCGCAAGCCGGTGATTCGCTGGCCTCGCGCGCGTTGGCAGTCGAGTCTCCCTGGTGTACGATCTGTGCGAGTGGGTGCGATCTGTTGCACCTACACCCTTTCGGAATGCCGTAGGGCGCTCCTGCATGAATGCGCAGGGAGCGCCTTTATTATTTGCGCGAGAGACCTGCAACGATGCCCATCGTCACGCTGCCCGACGGTAGTCAGCGAGCGTTTGACCAGCCGGTAACGGTGGACGAGGTCGCAGCCAGTATTGGGCCCGGATTGCGCAAGGCGGCATTCGCAGGCCGGGTCGATGGCAAGCTCGTTGATACCTCCTATGTCATCGCCGCCGACGCGAAGGTCGAGATCGTCACGGACAAGGATCCGGAGGCGCTTGAGATCATCCGCCATTCCACCGCGCATCTTCTCGCCCAAGCCGTCAAAGAGCTGTTCCCCGATGCGCAGGTGACGATCGGCCCGGTGATCGAGGACGGCTTCTTCTACGACTTCGCTTATGAGCGTCCCTTCACGCCCGAAGACCTCGCGGCGATCGAATCGAGGATGCGCGAGCTTGCCCAGGCCGACCAAAAGGTGCACCGGCGCGTGCTCTCGCGAGACGATGCCGTGAAGTTCTTCACCCAGCTCGGCGAGCACTATAAGGCTGAGATTATCGCTGCCATTCCGGCCCGGGAGGAGATCAGCCTCTACGGACAGGGCGACTGGGTGGATTTGTGCCGCGGCCCGCACGTACCCTCCACCGGCAAGCTCAAAGCGTTCAAGCTGACCAAAATCGCGGGAGCGTATTGGCGCGGCGATTCCCGCAATCCCATGCTGCAGCGGATCTACGGCACCGCCTGGGTCGACAAGAAACAGCTCGATGAGTACCTGCACCGCCTCGAGGAGGCGGAAAAGCGCGATCACCGCCGCATCGGGCGCGAGCTTGATCTTTTCCATCTGCAGGAGGAAGCCCCGGGAGCGGTGTTCTGGCATCCCAAAGGCTGGCTCATATTTCAGACCCTGATCGCTTACATGCGCGAGCGGCAGCGCGCCGCCGGATACGAGGAGGTGAGCGCGCCGGAACTCATGGATGCGAGCCTGTGGCGCCAGTCCGGGCATCTGGAGAAGTTCGGCGACAGCATGTATCTCACCCAGACTCCGGATGAGCGCCTGTACGCGATCAAGCCGATGAACTGCCCCGGGCACGTTCAGATCTTTAAGCACGGCTTGCGCAGCTACCGGGAACTGCCGATTCGACTGGCGGAGTTCGGTAAGGTGCACCGCTACGAGCCCTCGGGCGCCCTACATGGCCTCATGCGCGTGCGTGCCTTTACCCAGGATGACGCGCACGTGTTCGTGACCGAGGAGCAGATTATCTCCGAATCCGTCGCCATCACCCGGCTCCTGCTCGACATCTACCGCGATTTCGGTTTCGACGACGTCAAGATCAAATTCGCCGACCGTCCCCCGCAGCGGGTGGGTGCCGACGACACCTGGACGCGGGCCGAGGAGGCCTTGAAGGCGGCATCGCTGGCGGCGGGAATTGAGTACTCGCTGAACCCCGGGGAGGGGGCCTTCTACGGACCGAAGCTTGAGTTCGTTCTCCGGGATGCTATCGGTCGTGACTGGCAGTGCGGCACCTTGCAGGTCGACCTGAACATGCCCGGGCGCCTGGGCGCGTACTACATCGACGAGCACAGCCACAAGCGCACCCCGGTGATGCTCCACCGAGCGATCTTCGGTTCCCTCGAGCGCTTCTTCGCCATCCTTCTCGAGCACCACGCGGGGCGGTTGCCGGCGTGGCTGGCACCGGTGCAGGCGGCGGTTCTGACGATTACCGATCGCCAGGACGAATACGCTCTTAAAGTCGCGGAAACACTGAAAAATCAGGGGGTTCGCGTTGTAACCGACTTGCGCAACGAGAAGGTGGGCTTTAAGATTCGCGAACACACGCTGCAGCGTGTTCCTTTTTTATTGGTTGCGGGTGACAAGGAGGTCGCCGCTAATCTGTTGTCTGTGCGCACTCGAAGCGGCAAGGACTTGGGCACGATGTCGGCGGAGACGTTCCTGGAGCGCCTTCGCGTCGAGCTCGAAAGCCGCGGGCGCCGAACGTGGGAGGATTAACGCATCGCAATTGCAACGAAGCGCATCCGGCGCAATGAGGAGATCACCGCATCGCAGTTGCGCGTGATCGCGGCGGACGGAGCGCAGGCCGGAGTTATGTCACGGTACGACGCGCTCCAGATGGCCAATCAAGCGGAGCTTGATCTCGTCGAGGTGTCGCCGACCGCTGAACCGCCGGTGGTACGCATCATGGACTACGGCAAATTCCTGTTCGAGCAGAACAAGAAAGCCCACTCGGCGAAGCGCAAGCAGAAGCACATACAGGTTAAAGAAGTTAAGTTTCGTCCCGGTACGGGTGAGGCGGACTACCAGATCAAACTGCGTAATCTGATTCGCTTTCTGACCGAGGGTGACAAGGCCAAGGTGACACTGCGTTTCCGCGGCCGAGAGATGGTGCATCAGGATATCGGCCGCAAGCTTCTCGATCGGGTGGTCGTCGACCTCGCCAGCGCGGGGGTCGTCGAGCAGAATCCGCTGATGGAGGGCAAGCAGATGGTCATGATATTTGCGCCCAAGAAGAAGTAGCGGGGCCTTCCCCGCTCGCCCGTAGCGAAGCACTCGGTGCTTTTGCGACCGGAAGCTACAACAGGAGAGATCGATGCCCAAGTTGAAAACCAACCGGGCCGCGGCCAAGCGTTTTCGCAAGACAGCGAAAGGCTTCAAACGGTACTCGGCCCATCGCCGCCACAATCTCGGCCACAAGGATCCGAAGCGCAAACGTCAGCTGCGCTCCGGTGGCAGCAGTCTCGTGCACGACTCCGATGTCGGTCGCCTGAAGAAACTGCTGCCTTATTCCACTTGATTTAGGGGGAGAGTTCCATGGCACGAGTCAAACGTGGCGTGACGGCGCATGCGCGTCACAAGAAAGTACTGGGTAAGGCGAAGGGCTACTACAACGCCCGGCGCAAGATCTATCGCGCGGCCAAACAGGCCGTCATCAAAGCCGGCCAGTATGCCTACCGCGATCGACGCGCCAAGAAGCGCGAGTTCCGCGCCATATGGATCGCGCGCATCAATGCGGCGGCGCGCAGCTACGGCCTATCCTATAGCCGCCTCATTAACGGCCTGGACAAGGCGGGGCTGTCGATCGATCGCAAGATCCTCGCCGAGCTCGCCGTGGCGGACACGGCAGCCTTCGGCGCCATCGCGCAACAGGCGAAGACGGCGCTCGGCATCACCTGACCGGGCGGCGCCGCCGTGAACGATGCTGCGGATCTGGTCGCGCGCGCGCTGGGCGCGATCGCCTCGAGTGCCGACCTTGCGACGCTCGATGCGGTGCGCGTGCACTGGCTGGGTAAGAAGGGCGAGCTGACGGCCGCGCTCAAATCCCTCGGGGCACTTCCCGAGGCCGAGCGGCGCGCGGCCGGCCAGGGCATCAACGCCGCAAAAGCGCGGGTGCAGAGCGCTCTGGAGGCGCGCCGCATCGAGCTTGAGCGCCGAAAAGTCGATCAGGAGCTCATCGCCGGCCGCATCGATGTGACGCTTCCGGGCCGCGGGGAGGAGCTTGGCGGGCTGCACCCCGTGACCCGGGCACGGCTGCGCATTGAGACGCTCTTTGCCCGTGCGGGCTTCGATCTTGCGGTGGGTCCCGAGATTGAGGATGACTTCCACAACTTCGAAGCGCTCAATATTCCTGAGAATCATCCGGCGCGCGCCCTGCACGACACCTTCTATTTTCCCGACGGGCGGCTGCTTCGGACGCACACCTCTCCGGTGCAGATACGGTCCATGCTCGCGCGCGGCGCGCCGCTCGCCGTCATAGCACCCGGGCGCGTGTACCGCTGCGACCATGACCTCACGCACTCGCCGATGTTTCACCAGCTGGAAGGCCTCGTCGTGGGCGAAAACGTGAGCTTCGCCAACCTGAAGGCCGCGCTGCATGGCTTTCTCGGCGCATTTTTCGAGCGCGATCTGGCGATGCGACTGCGCCCCTCCTATTTTCCGTTCACCGAGCCTTCGGCCGAAGTCGACATGTCGTGCATTTTTTGCGCAGGCTCGGGATGTCGCACCTGCAAGCACACCGGCTGGCTGGAGATCGCCGGCTGCGGAATGGTGCATCCCAATGTGCTGCGGGCGAGCGGCGTCGACGCCGAGCGCTATACGGGCTACGCCTTCGGCGCCGGCATCGACCGCCTGGCGATGCTGCGCTATGGCGTCAATGATCTGCGGCTCTTCTTCGACAACGATTTGCGCTTCCTGCGCCAATTCCGAGCGTTCTGAGCCATGAAGCTTTCTTATGCCTGGCTCAAAGAGTGGGTCGACGTGCCGTGGGATGCGCGCGAGTTGGGCTCGCGGCTGACGATGGCGGGCTTTGAACTCGAAGGCATGGTGACAAATGCCCACGACTGCATTCTCGAACTCAACGTCACACCCAATCGCGGCGATGTGATGTCGGTGCTGGGGTTCGCGCGGGAGGTCGCGGCCCTGTCAGGCAAGCCTCTCACGGGTCCCGCGCGCCGGTCCGTAGCAGATCAACTCTCCGATACGTTTCCGATGCAGGTCGAAGCGCCGGCGGAATGCCCGACGTTTTGCGGCCGCGTGATTCGCGGCGTAGACAATCAGGCCCTGACGCCTGCATGGATGACCGCGCGATTGCAAAGCGCGGAGGTACGCAGCGTCAGCCCCATCGTTGATGTCACCAATTACGTGCTGCTCGAGCTCGGTCAGCCGATGCATGCCTACGATCTGTCGATGCTGAGCGGCGCGATCTGCGTCCGCCGCGCTCACCCTGCGGAGCGCTTGCAACTTCTCGATGCGCGCACGGTGGATCTCAGCGCGGATATGCTCGTCATCGCCGACCGCGACGCAGCTGTCGGGCTCGCCGGCATCATGGGTGGCGCGCGCACCGCGGTCGCCACGGGAACCCGCGATGTGTTCCTTGAAGTTGCTTATTTTGCGCCGGCAGCAATTCAGGGCCGCGCCCGCCGCCTCGGCCTGCAAACTGACGCAAGCCAACACTACGAGCGCGGCGTGGACCCGACTCTGCAACCACGTGCCATGGAACGCGCGAGCGCTCTACTGATCGAGATCGCCGGCGGCAGGGCAGGCCCGGTCACTCAACTGCACTCGAGCCTGCACCAGCCTAAGCGTGCCGCCGTGGGTTTGCGTCGGACGCGCCTGGCGCGACTCCTCGGGACATCCATCGAGCCTGCGGCAGTGAAGGCGGCGCTCGGCGCCTTGCAGATGACCGTGCAGGAGGTTTCGACGGGGTGGGAGGTGACGCCGCCGCCGCATCGCTTTGATATTACGATTGAAGAGGATCTGATCGAGGAAGTCGCGCGCATGGTCGGCTTCGATGCAATTCCCGAGCGCGCGGGCGAGGCCGTACTGCGCTTTCCCGAGCTGCCGCGCGCGCAGCCCACCGAAGTGGCAGCGCTCGAGATCATGAGCGCCCGCGGCTATCACGAAGCCATTACCTACGCCTTCGTCGATCCGCAGCTGCAACGGCGCCTTTTCCCCGAGCGCGCAAGTTTGGCGCTCGCGAATCCCATTGCGAGCGATCTGTCGGCTATGCGCGTGTCGTTGTGGCCGGGTTTGCTGCGCGCCGCCGCCGAGAATCAACGCCGCCAACAGGATCGGATTCGGCTCACCGAGCATGGCGTGTGTTTCGCCGTCGCGGATGGGGATGTGCTTGAGGTCGATACGGTCTCAGCCATCGCCTGCGGCGAGCGGCTGCCAGAGCAGTGGGGCGTGCCGCGCCGGGAACGGGCGCCGGTCGATTTTTTCGACGTCAAGGCCGATCTGGAAATGCTGCTCGCGTCAACCGGGGCACCCGATGCGTTCACGTTCGAAGCGGGGCAGCTGTCGTGCCTGCACCCGGGCAGGGCGACGCGCGTGCTGCGCGAGGCGCGCCCGATTGGCTGGATCGGCGAGCTGCACCCGGAGATCGTCCGTGAGCTCGACTTTACATATCCTCCCGTTCTCTTCGAACTGGCCTTTTATGACGCACTGCGGGTGGATCCGGCCCCGTATATAGAGGTATCCCGCTTTCCCATGGTGCGCCGCGACCTTGCCATCGTCGTCGACGAGAACGTGCCTTTAAGTGCCCTGCGCGAGCGTGTAATCTTGTCGGCATCCAGCCTACTGCGCCAGTGCCGCGTTTTTGACGTCTATCGCGGCCCCGGGTTAGAAACAGGTACAAAAAGCATCGCTTTAGGCTTGATATTTCAGGATTTTTCACGCACCCTTACGGATGAGGATGTCGACCAGAATGTCGCATCAATCGTCGCCGGCTTGCGCGTGAGCTTGAACGCAAAAATAAGAGAATAGGGCATGGCTCTCACTAAAGCAGAAATGGCAGAAGCCCTCTTCAACCAGCTTGGGTTGAATAAGCGCGAGGCCCGCGAGCTCGTCGACCTCTTCTTTGAAGAGGTGCGCGCGGCGCTATCAAATGGCGAGCAGGTCAAATTATCCGGCTTTGGCAATTTTGATCTGCGCGACAAGAATCAGCGCCCTGGACGCAATCCTAAGACCGGCGAAGAGATTCCAATCAGCGCCCGCCGCGTCGTGACGTTCCGACCGGGCCAGAAGCTCAAGGCACGAGTTGAAGCATATGTTGGAGCCAAAGAATAACAATCAGCTGCCGCCGATCCCTGGCAAACGCTACTTCACCATCGGTGAGGTCAGCGAATTGTGCGGGGTGAAACCGCACGTGCTGCGCTATTGGGAGCAGGAGTTTCCACAGCTCAAGCCCGTCAAGCGGCGCGGCAATCGACGCTATTATCAGCGTCAGGATGTGATTGTGATTCGTCAGATCCGCAGCCTCCTGTATGATCAGGGGTTCACCATCGGCGGTGCGCGCAACAAGCTGACGGGCGAGGAAGCCCGCAGCGATGTCAGCCAGAGTCAACAGATCGTGAAGCAACTTCGGCTGGAACTTGAGGAACTTCTGAAGGTTCTGAGGCGTTAAGGGTGAAACACCGGGAGTTGACATGGCTAGGAAACGCAAAGTAACCGCCTCCGAATTGACCCAGGCCTCCGCCGAGCAGCTGATGGACGACCTGCAAACGGTGCTCGAGGATGCCGAAGCGCTCTTGAGTGCGACGACAGGACAGGCGGGCGAGCGCATTCAGCAGGTGCGTGCACGCGCCGAGGAAACGGTTCGCGCGGTGCGCGATCGTCTGGCGTCGGCGCAGGACGAGGTGACACGGCGTGCCCGCGAAGCCCTTGACGATGCGGATGAGTACGTGCGCGAGAATCCCTGGCAGGCGATGGGCATCGCCGCTGGCGTCGCGTTCCTTGTCGGGCTCCTTGCCGGCCGCCGATAAGCGCGATGGGTCCTGAGGAACCCTGGTCGGGAGCTGCACGTCCCCTGGGGCTTCTCGCATTGATTCGTCATTTTGGCGCGACCATCGTTGCGCTTGTCTACACGCGCATTGAGCTCCTGGCGACAGAGTTCGAGGAGGAGCTGCAACGCGGCGTCGTCATCCTTGTATGGGCAATGCTCGCGCTGTTCTTCGGTGCTCTGTCCGTGCTCATGCTCGCTGTCACCTTGCTCGTCATCTTCTGGGATGACCATCGCGTCCTCGTGGCTGCGCTCATTACCGGCGCATTCATTGCCATTACCGCCGTCATGGGGTTTTTGGCGCAGGCGCGCATACGGTCCAAGCCGCGCTTCCTGGCCGCCAGCATCGAAGAGCTCAAGCGTGACCGCGCCTTTCTGGAACGTAAGCGATGAGCGAGAGCCGGGGCGAGCTTGAGGCACGGCGCCGGATGCTGGTATTGCGCAGCGAGCATCTGCGATCGGACCTGGCGAGCGCCTACGGCCAGTTCGAAACGCGCCTCGGAGGGGTTGACCATATCTTCGCCCTGGTGCGCAGATTCGCGTCGCCATCCATTCTCTTGAGCGCCGGTGGCCTGGGATTCGCGATGCTCCGTCGCGCGCACCCATTCATGTGGGCCACGCGCGGCATTCTGATCTTCCAGCTGGTCCGCCGGGTTCTCGCGGCCGTTCGCGCCCTACGTGCAGGTTCACCACCCGCGAGGCGGTGATATCATCCGCTGCGGTCGGAACGTGGCGCAGTCTGGTAGCGCACTTGCATGGGGTGCAAGGGGTCCCGAGTTCAAATCTCGGCGTTCCGACCAGACTTTTGGAACTTCGTAAAAAGATCGTGTGGACACCCTCATGGACACTGCGAATCGGGGCGTCGTCCACCGCCCGCGCGGCTCCGGAAGAGCTGCGCTCTGCCGGGCTCCGTGCAACCAGCGCTCTACGTCCGATCGAAGCCAGCCCCGGCCACTGCCGGCGCGCTTTTCTGGGAACGTACCCGCACACACCCAGCGATAGATTGTGCAGCGGTGACGTCCGGTGATCCGCTCCACGTCGCGCGTGCTGAGCACTTGGTCAATCCCAGCTACGGGCTCGCGTAACGGATTCTCCCGCGGTTCGGACTGAGGTGGCCTGAGCTTTCGCGGCCGGCATTTCGTCACGGTAAGGGGCAGTTGGAACTGCTGTTTGTCGACGGGCATGCTGGGGTCTCCAAACTTGTTGCGTATTTTCGGTTGCTAAGCGTGAACCACAGTTTACAGGCCGTAAACTATGGTTTACAATGGTCGGGTGGTCCGCGTCCTGAAATCTGCGACGTTTGACGCCTGGATGACAGGACTTGCAGATGGCAGGGCCAGGGCACGGATCGAAGCCCGTATCCGCCGGCTGTCGCTCGGCAACCCAGGTGACGTAAGGCCAGTCGGTGCTGGCGTCAGCGAGATTCGGGTGGACTACGGGCCGGGCTATCGCGTGTACTACCTGCAGCGCGGCGCGGTCCTGACGGTACTGCTGTGCGGCGGTGACAAGAGGACACAGAAATCGGACATCAAGCGCGCCCTGGCAATTGCCGCCCAATGGAAAGGATGAGGTATGGCTGCGAAACGACGACGACCGACCAAAGAGAGGTTTTCCCGCTACGACACCGCCGACTACCTCAAGTCCGAGGAAGATATGGCGGCGTATCTTCAGGCTTGCCTCGAGGAAGCTCCAGAGGACGCAGCTCTCATTGCTGCAGCGCTCGGCGATATCGCGCGGGCGCGGGGCATGATGCGGTTGGCGAAGGCAACAGGGGTGACGCGGGAGGGCCTGTACAAGGCTCTCTCGAAGGACGGTAATCCGAGTCTCGGCACTGTGCTCAAAGTGATGAAGGCGCTCGGGCTTCGCTTCGACGCGAGGGCGGCGTAAGGCGAGTGTGATTTGCAACAGCAACGGCGCTTCGTTGGCGGGCATGCACGGGCCTTCAGACATCGTAAGATGTGTCATCGCGTTCTTTCGTTTGTGTGATCGCGTGCCATGTCGTGTCCTTGTGTGCGTCCGGATCTCTGCGCCTTCACGTACCGAATAAAGTCCGTCGCGAGCCGCTCTCGATCGGTCAGTACCGGCGGCAGGTGGTTGGCGAAGTAACGGACGTCGCCGGCAAGAGCGATCTCGCC
>PLIX01000017.1:1100-7548 GCA_003140135.1 Gammaproteobacteria bacterium | reverse complement strand
CGTAGCCGCTGACCGAGTAAGGAATGAGGCCCGAAAGCGTGTAGGCCGGCACTAACGCGAGCCACGCGGGAAACGGCAGGACGACTCCGACAGCAAGCCCCACCATCGCATACACGGTGGCGCGCGTAATGAGCGTCAGGAACGCCACCGCCACGATCGGTACCAGGTTCACGTGAAAGCGCTCAAATACGAGCATCTTGTGAGCGAAGCGGCGGATTGGTCGGCGCAGCTTGCGCCATGGCCCGTGCATGCGCCGTAAAACGCGCAGCAATAATCCCCGTTGACTCCGCAGCAGCCAATAGCAGGTCGCTGCTACAGCAATTGCGCCTACGAAATTGACGAGCGCCAAGAGCCGCACGCCATGACCATCGCCCCTCGCCGCGAGCCACAGCGCACAGGCCACTCCGGTGGTGCAGCCCACCACAAGGCTGAGCGCATTCAACATCACGATCGCTGCGGCGTGCGCACTTACAGGGCCACCGATGGTGCGCGCGGCGATCATGGCACGAATAGCGTCCGTTCCCGCCGTCGAGGGTACAACTTGGCCCAGAAATCCGCCGGCCCAGGAGATGCTCACCACCCTGCTGTACGGAACCTCCGGCACAAGATGCATCGCGCGGATCAATTGCGTCCAATTCCAAACGCGCACCAGCCCATCAATAATGACAACCACGACTGCGAGCATTATGAACAGGGGTTTTGCGGCCGCCAGGCGCTCGAGCGGCTTTGCATGGCCGACCTTGATGACCAGCAGCACGAGTACTGCCAGGCCGAAAGCGATGCGGATGGCCTTGAACATCCACTTGGGTACTGCTGGCAAACCGCTCACCACGCACCGCGAGCTGGGTCGTAATCACGTCGCTGGAATAATGACAATGGCACGGTCGCCTGCGGAATCATGGTACGTGTGCCAAGTTCCGGCAATTGGGATGCGCCTCTCACAACGGCTCGCGGGTATTCGTGGCCTGGCTCGCCTCGTGCACTCGGCGGTGCCGAGGCCGACTGCTGCCAGCCTGAGACGCACGTGAGGTTGGCGTGCTCAACATTGAGGTATGCTCTACGAGCGTGACATACGCCCGTGGCGCATTTGCCGCGCTCGGGTCGGGACGCTTGGCCTTCGATCTTCATTTTTCATGACGCAACCAAGAGCTCGCGATGGAAGTTCCCAAGGTTGCGACGGCCCTTATTGATGTTATCCGGTGCTTGCCACAAAGAATCGCAGGGCTCGATCGTTGCTTCGAGTTTCTTCCGACGTATCACCGTGCGCTCCCCCAAAGCTTTTTGGAATGCCGCCATTGTCCTGGGATCGAGCCGATACCACAACGGCAGGCAACCCATGGCGCTATCATAGGGTCGTGGACCGAAGGCCCGCGTGCCCGAGATCACGCGGCGGAGGAAGATAGCTGAAAACCCCCGCGGCGGAGACTCAGCGCGCGAATCTGCGAACTATGCACGCCTGCGTTCGCGATCGCCTCACGTACCCTTTCGGCGCCCGCGGCACCTCTGCAAACAATGGCGCGGGAACGATTGGGGATCGGGCACTGGAGGGTTGCGCTCCGCGTCGCAGGGGACATAAGTCGCACGGATCGAGAAGTAAATCACACGGCAGGGGTTGCGAGTCTTAGGAGACTGTGAGATGCGGAGAATTTCCTTCGGCGTTCTGTTGATCGCCTTTTCGACGTTGGTGCTGGAGGTCATGCTGACGCGCGCGTTCGACGTCACGCTGGCACCCAACATTTCCTACTTCGTCGTGACGCTGGCGGTGTTCTCCTTCGGCCTTGCGGGAATCTACGCCACACTGCGCCCCATACCCATCGAGCAGGACATTCGCGGAATTCTACGCACGCGTAGCTTCGCCTTTGCCGTGACGGTTCTGCTGCTCGTTCCGGTGATCAACGCCCTGCCGCTCGACTACACCCACCTCGGCCACCATCCGGTGAAGGTCCTGTCCGCGTTTGCGGCGCTCTACGTGGCGCTGCTGCTGCCGTTTTTCCTTGCCGGGTACATTCTCATCGCGGTGTTCTCCAAGTACGCCGCGAGTATTCAACGCCTGTATTTCTGGGATCTCATCGGAGCGGGCCTCGGAACGGTGCTGGTGATCCCTCTAATCGCGAAGATCGGCCCGGGAGGACTAATTGTGTGCGCCGCAGCGGTAGCGCTGCTTGCCGCGGCGCTCTTCTCCGAGCGGCGCTCCTGGACGAAGACCGCTGTGATCGCGGCAATCGTTGTCGCGGCAATACCGTTTTTGCGCGCGCCGCACTACATCGACTTCGACGAGCATATAGACAAGCGCGGTGTCATGACGGACCTCAAGGCCGGCTTGGGCGAGTTCGTGCGCTGGGATCCGATCTCAAAGATCAACGTGATCGATCAAAAATGGACGCCACAGAAGGCGGCGCCCTGGTGGCCCTTCGGCGACCGCAAAGTCATTCAGTATGACGGCGGTAATCAGAGCAGCTACTTTTACCCGTTCGACGGCGACCTGAAGAAATTCCGTGCCTATATCGATCGCGACAAGTCGCACATCAAGGCACATTTCTGGCAGATCGGAGTGCTCGCCTCTCATTACCTGAAGCGCGACTCCGGCCAAAGCGTGCTCGTCATCGGCAGCGCCGGAGGGCAGGAGACCAAGGCGGCGCTAGTCTATGGAGCAGCACACGTCGACGCCGTTGAGCTCGTGCCCACGGTGGTCGAGCTCGCCACGGGCCGCTATTCCTCGTATATCGGCGACATCTTTCACAATCCTGCCGTGCACGCGGTGGCTGGTGAAGGCCGTAGCTTCCTGCGTCACAGCGACCGGCTGTACGACATCATTCAGATGTACAGCAACTACACGAACTCCAGCGTGGCGCAGGGCACGGGTGCGCTGTCGCCGGAATACCTGCAGACCGCGGAGGCCTACCAGGAATACTTCTCCCATCTCACGCCCAACGGCGTCCTGCACATCAACCATAGTGCCTTTCCGCGCATGATCAACACCGCCGCGCTCGCGTGGAGACGGATGGGCCGAACGGACTTCCAGCGTCACGTGGCCGTGTATACCTCGGATGCCGAGCCATTTCTGCCCACGATGCTGATCAAGATGCAGCCTTGGACTGCGGCGGAGATCGATGAGCTGAATGCTTTCCTTGCACCCCCAGAGCTCGCCGCCAGCTACCGGCAGCACCTGGCGGAGAATCCGCTGGATCCGAGCAAGAGCTTCCTGTCGGCGGATTTCTACTCAGGTGATTTCCCGAGCGCGCTGGCGGAGCGCATGCCTGTGGATGCCAACCCGCGAACGGACAACCGCCCGTACTTCGGCTTGATGCGCAAGTCATTTAAGATCTTGACGCCCGATCCGGCGAGGTTTCTCGACGCCGGCACAGCCGGCTACGTGAACACCTCGATGCTGAACGGCATCATCCCGATGGATGTGATTCATCTGTTTGTCACCGCGGCGGCTTCGTTGCTGTTCGTGATTTTGTTCGTATTCGTCCCATTACGGTTCTCGAAGATCGGCCGCGAGGAGGGTGCGACGGCGCTGCCGCTGCTCGTGTACTTCTCATGCCTCGGAGCAGGCTTCATCATCCTCGAGCTTGTATTCATTCAGAAGTTCATGCATCTGATCGGCAGCCCCCTCTACACGTATTCGACCGTCATCTTCACGGTGCTGTTTTCCGCAGGCGTCGGCAGCGCCTCCTCGGAGCGCCTTGGAATCGGAACCAACCGGCGCTGGGCGCTGCCGTTCGTCGCTATCCTCATCGTCGGCGGTGCGCTGGTGGCGTTCTACCCGGCTCTCTCGCGGCTCGCGCTCGCCCTGCCCCTGCCTGGCCGGATGCTAGCGTCGAGCCTCATGATGTTTCCGCTGGGGTTCTTTTTGGGAATGCCTTTCCCGCTCGGAATTCTTGCGATCTCGAATCAGCCGCGCGGCGCGATCGCCTGGGCGTGGGGCATGAACGGCCTGTTCACTGTCGTGGGCGGATTGCTGAGCGTCGTGCTCGGCGTGCTCCTCGGGTTCAACTTTACGATCATGTTGGCGCTTGCCATCTACGCGCTGGCGTTTGCGGTATTCCCGCGTCTGCGTGCCATGGCGCCGCAGACGCAGGGGCGAGAAGTGGCGGCGGCCGGCGCTCACCCGACGACGGCCTGAAAGCCGTTGCGGGCACTAACTTCCGCCCCTCCTCTCAATCTTTCGAGCGATACGATGCCCATGAGATCTGCAATGAGCGTTAGTTTGCCTTCGAGCTCGACGTTTTGGCGTCTGACAGATTTTCGTGCGCAGGCGCTTACATATGGAGTGGCGCTGTGATCCTGGGCGGGATCGGTTGCGATGTGCCGCCCGCTGCTGGCCGCGGGTTTGTGTTGCAGGTCACAGATGCGCTGTCCGGTCAGTACGCGACCCGTGTACTCTACAGCCAAGAGCGCTGTGGCACTTCCGATCCGAGGAACCATTTCCACACCAATGCAACAACCGGCGCGTGGCTCGCATTTACCGGCAATCCGCTGCTGGTCGCGAGCGCCGGAATTGTGGCGCGGGGCGAAGCGCTCACAGCTGCGCGTCTCTTGGCGATGCTCGAGGCTGACCATCTAAGGGCGCTCGCTCAGCTCGACGGCCAGTTCGCGATTGCCTGGTGGAATGGGCACAGCGGCGTACTCAGACTCATTCGCGATCGCTTTGGTATGGAGCCGCTGTGCTATTCCCGTCGCGACCGCCAGATGGTGTTCGGTTCGCTGGCGTGCGACGTTGCGGCGAGTCTCGCCGTGCCGCCCGGCCTGTCCATGCAAGGTGTCGTCGAGTACCTCACACACTGCTATTTGCCGGGAAATAACACTTTGTTCGAGGGAATTCTTCGCGTGCCGGCCGGAGCGGTCGTCGAGTTCTCAGCGGCCACCGGCGCCTGTGTGCCGAACTACTGGTATCGCCTGTCATTCGCCAATGTCCTGGCGCCGAATGAAAAGGAAATTGCTGAGAACTATCGCACCTTGTTGGAAGCAAGTGTGGTGCGGCGTCTATCGGATGACCGAATTGGGATATTTCTATCTGGCGGGATGGACTCCAGTTCCGCCGCGACTTTTGCCCGCAGGCATTTGCCGGGGACTATTTCTTCCTACAGCTTCCGCTGTGTTGGAGCATCCTTCGACGAGTCGCCATTCTCACGCGGGCTCGCCAAGGAGCTCGGCACACAGCACACTGAAGTGGATTATGGAGAGCTGCAATCGCTCGATGCCATGGCGGCAGCCGCTGTCATGGACATGCCGTTCAACGACATTGGCATCGAAATTGGAACGTGGGAGCTGTCCAAGGCGGCCAGCACCAACATCGACTACCTCTTGACCGGGGATGGTGGTGATGAGATTTGGGCCAGCCATCCGATATATGCCGCGCAACGGATTATGCGCTGGTATGACCGCATGCCAATCCCGCGCGCGGTTCGCGCGACGTTAGTCGCGGCTTGCGGACTCGTCAGGGATTCTGACAAGAAGCGCAATCTGCCGGTTATCCTCAAACGCTTGCTGCCAGAATCCAGCTACCCGAATGATTTGATGCACTTCCGTTGGAAGATGTATTACACATTTGACACCCTGCGCGAACTATTGACGCCATCACTGTCCGCTGCGGTCGGAGCCACCGAGCCTTTTCAGGCCGCCACGGAGTCATTCGAGCATTACCAAGGCCCTGACGACGGCATATCCCCTTGCCTATACAGCGATTACCGCACGGTCTCCGGCCGCTATTTCTCCCGCATGTTTCTCGCTCGCTCATTCGGTATTGAATTCCGGATGCCGTTCTATGATCGTGATCTGGTGGAATACGGCGCGCGGATCCCGGTCAACCTGAAGCTCGAAGGCATTGAAAGGACTAAACGACTGTTTCGGGTGGCGATGGAAGGAATTCTGCCCGATATAATTAATCACCGCCCTGACAAAATGGGGCACTCCGTTCCGTTCAAGAACTGGTTGCGCGGCACGGGGCCATTGAGTGCTCTCGTTACGCAGACACTCAGCAGCAACAAATTCAATGATCGTGGTCTGTTCCGTCCAGGGGCTGTTGCGAAAATGCTCTCGGAGCATCACAGTCGGCGCCACAATCATTCGCACAGAATTTGGGCGCTCTTTATGCTTGAGCATTGGTTTCGCCAACATTTCGACTCGGCCTCGGTGTTGGTAATGGCGCTACCCAAGTCGCGGTAGCGACAACACGAGACTCCCGGTATTCATGCCATCGTCCTCACGGGTTCTATCCGTGCCTTGCGCGAGCGGGATGCTCGGCTCGGCGGAACCCGCGGGGACGAACGCTCGTTCCCGCTCACGGGCACCGATACCTCGGCGCGACGCTGGGTGTTTCGGGTTGCATTGGCTTCCCGATCGCGCCATCCACCACGATGGCTACGCACCCATTTGTCTTACACGCTGCCCGTTGACGTCGTAAAGTCCGTAGTAACTTTAGCGCACGAACAGGAGCGGCTGG
>PLIX01000017.1:0-1085 GCA_003140135.1 Gammaproteobacteria bacterium | reverse complement strand
GGCTCGCAACGTCGTGTTGCTCCATGATGGACCTGCGCGCCGTTGTTGCGCTTGCGCGAACGCTCTTCGGGTCGCAGTAGACGACGCCAGCGATGGCCAGTTCCGTCGAACCTATAACCCGTTCAGTTGCCAGAATTGCCGTCGCGCGCCTACGCGCGCTCGCGCTGTAGTCGCCTGCCGACGAAGTACGCCGCCGCCGTCACCCGCACGGCCCAGCCCGCCGCGACGCCATAGATAATGCCGCTCAACCCGATATGGGCGCCCGCGGCTGCGGCGGCAATTGCAACGGCTATACCGATCCAACTTATGAGGCCGATATAAGCCAGTTCCCGGTCATCGGCCAAGGCCGTCATGCTCGCCTTCGCAATACCTGCACAAACCTTGAGCGCACCGGAAACCAGCGCTGCCAGCAGGACATCGGTTGGCACCGTAAACTTGCCGTGCAAAAACACACGAACTACAAATGGCGTCGCGAACCACAATACGGCGCACGCGACCAGCACGATCGCAGCCGCCTGTGCCACTTCGTTCATCAGCAAGCGCACGCGCGCGGCGGAGGATTCCGCGGCACGCAGGCGTGGTTGCAATGCATAGCCGACCGTCAGTTGCAGCAGCCGAAATGGTGGCCCGACCACCGCCAGCACCACGCCAAGAGTCGCCAGCTCCCGCAGACCCAAAAGACTCGCCGCCAGCAGCCTCTCTAGCTGCATCAACAGGTTTGCGGAAAGCTGGACCGAAAGATAGGCGCCCGCCTCCCGCAAGTTGATCTTGCCGTACTGTGCCCCTGCGCCACCGCGCAACGCGGCGTCCCGCCAGGCGGCAACGCCCACTAAAGCACAAGCCGCCGTCATCACGGCAAACGGCACGAGCGCGACACGCGCGGCAACAGCCACCGCAGCCAAGCTGCCAATAAATAGCGCGAAATCCTGGGCGCGCAGATAGAACAGTGAGCGCCCGAAAGCATGCATTGCCTGAAAGTAGCCGGCGACCACCGTGGCAATCGAGCCGGCGCAGATGCACGCCAACAGCAGAGCCATGGTGGCGGGACTGATCGAATAGGCGAGGCGCGTGTAGACCACGGCGAC
>PLIX01000073.1 GCA_003140135.1 Gammaproteobacteria bacterium | reverse complement strand
TGGCAACCCGACTCCTTGCGCGGCCGGATGCCGGCGACCTCGCTCTCCTTGGGGCAGGGGAACAGGCTCAGAGTCATCTTGCGGCGATGCTGGCCGTACGGACACTGCGCCGCGTGCGCGTCTGGGCGCGCGACGGCGCTAAGGCCGCGGCTTTTGCCGCGACCGAGTCTGCTCGACATGGCATCGCCATCGAGACCGCGGCCACGGTTCGGGAGGCGGTTGCCGGCGCCGATATCATCTGTACCGTGACGAAGGCGCGCGAACCCATACTAATTGGCGAATGGCTGTCCGCGGGTGTTCACTTGAACATCGTCGGCTCAAGCATTGCCACGACAGCCGAAATCGACACGCCGGCGGTCGCGATGGCGCGATTTTTCGTTGACTATCGGGACTCGACCATTCATGAGGGCGGCGAATACCTACGGGCCTTACGCGCACAGGCCATTACGCCCGAGCACATCCTGGCCGAGATCGGCGAGGTCGCGAACGGCTCAAAGATCGGGCGGCGGTCGGCGAGCGATGTGACGCTCTATAAATCCTTGGGCATCGCGCCGCAGGACCTCGCCTCCGCGCACTATCTCCTCGAAAAGGCGCGCGCAAGCGGCGTTGGACAGACCATTGAGTTCTGAAGGCGCAGTGACCGTGGATGCTCCTCGCCTGCGACTGCCGACGGAGGAGGAGGTAGCGGCCGCGCGCAACAACATCCGTGGCCGGGCGATTCGCACACCGCTAATGAAGCTGAACGCTGACATTCCCGGCACAAACATCTACATCAAACTCGAGAATCTGCAGCCCCTGGGTTCGTTCAAGATTAGGGCAGCGGTCAACGTGCTGAAGACGATGCAGCCCGAGCGCCTGCAGCGCGGCGTGTTAACCGCAAGCGCCGGTAATTTTGGCCAGGGTCTCGCCTTCGCCGCCCGTGAGATCGGCGTGCCGATCACGGTCATCGTGCCGGAGACTTCGGCAGCCATCAAGGCCACAGCCCTTGCCGAACTGGGCGCCACAGTGATCCGGGTGTCGTTCGACGACTGGTGGGCAGTGTTGACGCGCCGCAGCTTTGCCGGCGTGGACGGCGTGTTTGTCCATCCGGTGGCGGAATCAGCCGTGGTTGCGGGCAACGCGACGATTGGCGCCGAGATCATCGAGGACCTGCCGAATGTCGACGCAGTGGTCGTGCCCTTTGGCGGCGGCGGTTTGGTGAGCGGCATCGGCTCGGTCATGCGGCGCCTGGGGCGCACAGTGCGCATGATCGCCGCGGAATCGGCGGCGTCTCAACCGGCGGCGGCGGCGCTCGCGAGCGGGCGACCGGTCACGGTGCGTCACATTCAAAGCTTCGTCGACGGAATGGGCAGCACGGCGGTGCTTGAAGAGATGTGGCCGCTCGTCCGGCAGAGCGTGGATGCGGCCGTGTGCGTATCATTTGCGCAGATCACGGACGCGATCCGCTTGCTCGCCGCCCGCCACCACGTGATCGCCGAAGCGGCGGGCGCTGCCTCCGTGGCGGCGGCCACGGCCGCCATGGCAGGCACCGGCAATATCGTCTGCATCGTTTCCGGCGGGAACATCGATGCATCGAAATTGGGAGCCATTCTTGAAGGTCGCAACCCTTTCTAAGGCCCGATGAGCATTCAACCGAAATCCGCAGACCAGGCTCCCTTCGATGACTTTCTGCCGCATCTGATCGCGCGTCTGACCTACCAACTCAACGGCGACCTCATCGAGAAACTGCGGCGCGAGGGCATCAACGTCACCCGCTGGAGGATTCTTGCGGTACTCGCCATGGGTGACGGCATCACGATCAACGAGATTGTCGATCGCGCGATGATGCAGCAGTCGGCGCTCAGCCGCGCACTGATGAACATGGAGAAGGAAGAGTACATCCGCCGCGTACCGCGCCGCGATGACGCGCGCTACGTCGAGGTATTTCTCACCGACAAGGGCCGCGCTCTTTTCACTTCACTCAACGTGGTCGTGCGCCGTCGCCAGAAGCGTCTCTTGAAGGGTTTCTCACGGCAGGAAGTTGCGGCGGCGTTCGCCCTGATCCGGCTCTTGAGCCGCAACATGACGGACTGAGGCGCGCGCGCAGGGTAGTCGCCCCATCCTCGAGCAGCAGCACGCGTCGTGCGCTCCGGAATGGGGCTCGGCATGTCTCCTGCACGCAACAAGCTCAGCCATCAACTTGATATTTCATATGATAACTCATATTGTAATTGCACAATGCGGGGGGATCACCGATGAGATCGCAATTGATCGGATCAAAAATGCATGACAAATACAAGATCTCGGGCTGGATGCTGGCCGCGACCAGCGGCATCATCGCGTTGCTGAGCGGCACGCCGGCTGCGGCAGCCGATCAGCCTCAAGCCACTGCCGACGCCTCGACACTCACCGAGGTTGTCGTCACGGCCAATAAGCTCAACGCCCAAAAAGTGCTCGACGTCCCCGCGTCGATCCAGGCCATCAGCGGCGAGACGCTGCAGAGCGCGGGCGCGGCCGGGATCATGAGCATCGCGGGAGACATACCCGGTCTTTCAATTCAGGATTTGGGGCCCGGCGACAAGAAGTATGTGATCCGCGGCATCAACTCTACCGGTGACTCAACTACCGGCGTGTATTACGGCGAGGCGGTAATCAGCGGCACGAATAGCGATGACGGCGGTGGCTTCGAGTCCGACATCCGCCTGTACGACATGGATCACATCGAGGTTCTACGCGGTCCGCAAGGCACCCTGTACGGTGCGAGTTCCATGAGCGGCACGATCCGGTTCATTCCCAAAGCGCCCGATCTCAACAATCTCGGCGGCTATCTGACATTGGAAGGCTCGGAGACCGCCCAGGCGAGTGGCAACTACAACGTCAATGGCGCGTTCAATCTACCGATCGTCGATGGCGTGCTGTCGCTGCGCATGGTGGGATGGAAACTCTACGATAGCGGCTATGTCAACCAGATCCGGGTAGGCACCGGCGTCACCGAGGTCTCTAATATCAGCACGACCAGCACACCAGATTACAAAACCGAACCGGTGCAGGCCCTCGGCTTTCTGAAAGGCGTCAATGATGACGACGTGGGCGGCGCACGCGCCATCCTGCGCTATCAGCCCACGGACAAGCTGACCATCGACGCCACCTACACCTCGCAGACCGAAACTTCCGGCGGCTCGTCGCGCTACACGCCCGCCGGGACGACGGCATTTAATGGCGGGCCCCTCAAGCCCATCCAGGGGTGCGACCTGTGCAACACTGACGTGACGCAAAGCCCCTGGAGCGATAACCTCGTCATTTTCGGCACCACGATTACGTATGACACGGGCGCCGGTACCGTGACCGGGACCGCCAATCAGTACGATCGTCGAACGGCTTTCAGTTTCGATTCGACGCCGATTCTCGTGTCTTTCGGTATTCCCGTGCCCGCCGAAACCTTCGAACCGCGCGATCGCGATGTGACCTCCAGCGAGATTCGCTACGCAAGCGCGTTTGATTCCCCCGTCAACTTCGTGACTGGCGTCTACCGCGAGCACGATCACCAGCTTCTGTCTGTGGATGTCATTACGACCAACGGCTTTGGCTTGCCCACCGGCCCGTTCTGCGACAACAATAGTTGCGACGCACTGACGTTTCCCGGTACCGGTACGACCTTCTTCGGGCGCACGGACGAGCGATCGACGACCTCATATGCCGGCTTCGGTGAGGCGACCTGGAAGATCACCGACGCTTGGACGGCGGTCGCGGGCTTGCGCTACTTCACGGAGTCCCTGGAGGGCGTGCAGGTGCAAACTCACCCGTTCGGCGGCTTTCCGCCGGGGCCGACTTTGGTAGCGCTGCCTGACCCAAACGAGACCTTCAACAAACTCACTTGGAAAGCCAACCTCAGCTACAAGTTCAGTGACAGTCTGCTGGGCTACGCTACCGTCTCGACCGGCTTCCGCAGTGGCGGCCTGAATGCAATCAGCGAGCCTTTCGAGCCGATTCCGGCCGCCTACTCGCCCGACTCGCTTACTAACTTCGAGGTGGGCGCCAAGGGGCGCCTGGCGAACGGCCTATTCGACTATCAGGCCGACGTGTACTACATTCGCTGGAGCAACATACAGGTACAGGAAACCACCCCCGACGCGGCCTTCGTTTACCAAGGCAATGCCGGCGAAGCCATAGTCAAGGGTGTGGAATTCGAATTCACGGCCCACCCGATCCAGTACCTGAGCGCGAGTTTCGCCGGATCCTATACGGACGCCTATCTTTCACAGGGCGCCAGCGCCGCCCAGTACAAATTGAATCCGACGCTTGGTTTAGCCGGTGATACCATTCCGAGCGTGCCCAAATACCAGTTCAGCCTCGGTCTCAACTATAGGCGGCCGATCGCGAATGGCTGGGATGGCATGGTGGCAACGGATGTGACCTATCGGGACGCGGAGGACTCCTATTTCTCCTCCAATTCGTTCAACCTTCCGCTAGCCCCCTACACGCTGGTCAATCTGCGCGCTGGGGTCGTGGAAGGGCCGTGGAGCGTCACCGCATTTGCGCGTAACCTCACCAACAAACGGGCTCAGGTGTCGGCGATCAATTCCACGCAGGATCCCGACGCGCTCCTAACCGTGCAACCGCGGACGATCGGTCTTACCATGACGCGAACCTTCTAGTCGGGATACCTCGCGTGACGGAGCCGATCCGCTGGTCTGCACAACTCATGCGTTCTCAGAGGCCGGCCGTGCGTCGGGTCGTTCCGTTTCTCGTTGGTTCGGCGCTGTTGATCGGCCTCGCTCAGGAGGCGGTTGCCGATGACCACGGTGGCCAAGCCATGCCACTTTGGGACCTCTACAACTCGACTCTGAGTCATGCCAAATATATTGACTTGACGCACGCCATCGCGCCGGGCGGGCCGATTGGCGAAGGCTTTGCGGACTTCAAGGTAGGGCCGGCATTGGCAGGCATCGCCATCCCCGGCGTCATCGAGAAGGGCGAGCCCTTCACCTACGAGAAGCTAGGCGTGGCGATCACGGCCTACGACTTGCCAATGGACCATATCGGTACGCAGTTTGGACCCCCGGCGCATGAGAACGATCATGGAGCGACGATCAGCGATATCCCACCCACCGTAGTCCTACGCCCCTTGGTGGTTATCAACGTCGTTCCCAAGGTCGTTGTCGACCCGGGCTACCAGACTACCGTTGCCGATGTAAAGGAATGGGAACACCGTCACGGCCTGGTTCCTGCCGGGTCCGTGGTCATGATTCGGTCGGACTGGTCCAAAAAATGGAACGATCCCAAGCGCTTCACGACACAGCCTTTTCCCGGCGTGACTCTGGCGGCGCTCAAATATTTGCACCTGGATCGGCATATCCTGATGCATGGGCACGAGCCATTGGATACCGACAATTCGGCTCCTGAATTCGTTGGCGAAAATTGGCTGCTGAAGCATAACTTTGCTCAGGCTGAGGGCGTGGCGAATCTCGATCAGGTTCCCGAGAGTGGGGCTCTCATCGCGATTGGATTTGCGAAATTCGAGGGTGGCACGGGTGGGTTCGCCCGTTACATCGCGATTGCGCCGGCGAATTGGCCTCATGGCGTGACAATCGAGCAACAGTCCGGCGCACCCCTGCCAACGCACGTCCATCCGCTGCGGCGCGGGGCCGATGGCGTGTTGAGAGAAACACGATGAATGACGGCAAAGAGGTCCCGGTCATGATCGCGAGTCGCAAGGGCTTCTATTACGAGCTCAAGGCCGGCAAACGTTATTTGTGGTGTCGTTGCGGGCGCTCGAAGCAGCAGCCGTTTTGCGACGGATCGCATGCGGGAACTTCCTTCCTCCCGATTCCATACAAGGCCGAGCGGGACGAGGAAGTCATCTTCTGCGGCTGCAAGCACACCGGCACGGCGCCCTTCTGCGACGGCGCCCACAGCAACCTACCAGACGGGTACCGGGATGACGACCCGCACAGCCTCGAGAATCGCAGGGTGGCGCTCGTAGCGGCGAGCGCGGACCCCACAATCAAGCTCGACGGCCAGTGCTACGTTTTCTCAACCGCCCGCGCTGCGCTCGCTCGCCGCGGCGTGATGGGCTATACGCCGGTAATCAGCCCGGCCATGGGCGCGCTGTATCAATCCCAGTTCTATGCCAAGGTCGGCCGCGGCGCATCGCCCGTGATCTCGGCTGACGGCCGGCACACGGTGCTGTTTATCGCCGCAGGCGACGGCGAGATCGAGATCAGCGGGCGCCGCTTCGCGGTTGGGCCTTTGACCGGTGTCTACATCCGGCCAAGCGAAGCCTACCGCATGCATGCCGAATCACCGCTGACGGTCTTCATCTCTAATGGACCGGGCAGCGAGGATCTTGTCTGGTTGGAGCACATGCCGGCTGCATTTGAAGAGGCGCATCCGCAGCGCTGCGCCGTAATCGATCCCTCACAGCGTCAAAAGATGGCTGAGCGTTACTACCAGCTGCTCGTCAATCGCGAGCACAGCTCGACGGTGGTTACCCAGTTCATCGGCACGATCCCGCTCTCCAAGGCCGAGCCGCACCGGCACCTCTATGAGGAGGCGCTCATCTTCTTGAACGGCGCAGGGGTCGTGTGGGCCGAGAAGACGAAGACAGCAGTGGGGCCTGGAGACGTGCTGTTCCTGCCGCGCAAGCAGCTGCATTCCGTGCAGTGCACGACACCCGGCGGCTTCGACGTCGTCGGGGTCATCTATCCTGGCGACAATCCCGCAGTCAACTATTAAGCAGCGGGGCCTTGAGTGCTCAGCTGCGCGGCATCTCAAGGATGAGATCCTTGACATCTAAAGTAAATTCAGATACATAACCTCGTATATGAAGCGCATCGTCTGCGTGGGTGGTGGCCCTGCTGGGCTTTACGCAGCCATCCTGCTGAAGAAGGCGCTGCCGCAGACTCGCGTCGAAGTATACGAACGCAATCGGCCGGCCGACACTTTCGGCTGGGGCGTCGTGTTTTCCGACCAAACGATGGAGAACTTTCAGGCGGCCGATGCGCCGTCGCACGGCGCCATCGTCGCCGGCTTGCGTCATTGGGACGACATTGCGATTCATCTGCGCGGCGAGCGGTTCTTAAGCCGCGGGCATGGGTTCAGCGGCATCGGCCGCGTGCGGCTGCTGACGCTGCTGCAAGAGCGCGCAGCGCAGCTTGGAGTCGAGCAGGGCTTCCAGCATGAAGTGCAAAGCGACGCCGAATTCGGCGATGCGGATCTCATCGTGGCGGCTGATGGCGTCAACAGCGCCACACGCGGCCGGTATGCCCATATCTTCAAACCCGACGTCGACGTGCGCAAGTGCCGCTTCATGTGGCTCGGCACGACGCAAGAGTTCTCCGCCTTTACGTTCGCCTTTGAAGAGACCGAGCACGGCTGGTTCCAGATCCACGCCTATCAATTCAGCGGCGATTTGTCGACCGTCATCGTCGAGACGCGCGAGGAAACCTGGAAGGCGCATGGTCTTGATCACGCCGACACACGCCGCTCGGTCGAGTTCTGCGAGGAGCTGTTCGCCCCTTACCTTGGCGGCCACCGGTTGCAAAGCAATGCGGGACATCTGAAGCAAGCCCCGTGGCTGAATTTTCATCGCGTCCTATGCCAGCGCTGGCACCACGGCAAGCTCGCACTGATCGGGGATGCGGCACACACGGCTCACTTCTCCATTGGCTCCGGCACCAAGCTTGCGATGGAGGATGCGATTAGCCTTGCTCGCCATGCGGCGAGCGCAAGCGGGCTTACGAGCGCGCTCGTGGCATACCAAGAGGAACGCAGCCTCGAGGTGCTGAAGCTGCAGAGCGCGGCGCGCAATCGGATGGAATGGTTCGAGAACGTGGCACACCATACGCGCCTTCCGCCACGCCAGTTTGCATACAGCCTTCTTACCGGCAGCCAAAGAATCGGGCATGAGAATTTGAAGCTTCGTGACCATGCATTTGTGGAAGAACATGAGCGTTGGCTTGCGCGCCAATGCGGCGCGCACATCGAGGCGCGGCCACCGATGTTCCTGCCGCTGACGCTGCGCGGGCTTGAACTTCCCAACCGTGTGATCGTGTCGCCCATGGCGCAGTACATGGCGCGCGACGGGCTGCCGGGAGAGTGGCACTTTGTGCACTACGGCAGCCGCGCACTCGGCGGCGCGGGCCTCATCTTCACTGAAATGACCTGTGTGTCCCCCGAGGGGCGCATAACTTATGGTTGCACCGGGCTCTGGAACGCTACTCAGCGCGATGCCTGGCAGAGGATCGTGGCTTTCGTGCATCAGAACTCGCATACCAAGGTTTGTCTGCAGCTCGGACATAGCGGCCGCAAGGGCTCAACGCAACTCGGCTGGCAGGAGCCGGATCATCCGCTCGCCGAAGACAACTGGACGATCATTGCCCCCTCTGCCGAGCCTTACCTTGAAGGCATAAGCCAGACGCCGCGGCCGATGACGCGGGCGGATATGGACAAGGTGCGCGACGACTTCGTGCGTGCGACATGTTTCGGTAGTGCAGCGGGATTTGACATGCTCGAGCTGCACATGGCGCATGGTTATCTCCTGGCAAGCTTCCTCTCGCCTTTGACGAATCGTCGTACGGACGAGTTCGGCGGCTCGATCGAAAACCGCGAGCGTTTTCCTCTGGAAGTGTTCGCCGCCGTCAGGGCCGCATGGCCGCAGCACAAGCCGATTTCGGTGCGTATTTCCGCAACCGATTGGGCACCGGGCGGATTAAGCGAAGAGGACATGCTGCACATCGCGACCGCCATGAAGAACGCCGGTGCAGATATCATCGATGTCTCAACGGGCCAGACCGTCGCGTCGCAGGCGCCGGTTTATGGCCGAATGTGGCAGACGCCGTTCGCCGACCGCATTCGCAACGAAGTCGGCATCGCCACGATTGCCGTCGGCAATGTATTTGAGCCGGACCACGTGAACTCCATTGTCGCCGCGGGCCGCGCCGATCTTTGCGCCATCGCCCGCCCGCATCTGGCGAACTCTTCCTGGACGCTCGAAGCTGCGGCGCGGCAGGGGTACGACGCGCAATGGTGGCCGGAGCCTTATCGACCGGCGAAGAGCCAGCTCGAACGCAATCTGCAACGAGCCGCGCAGGCGGCGGGACCCGTATGAGCGAGGGCATACTTGCGGGTCGCCATGCCGTGGTCACCGGTGCCGGACGCGGCATCGGCGCGGCGATCGCGCACGCGCTTGTGGCACAGGGCGCGCGCGTGAGCCTCATAGGTCGCAATGCCGAGACGCTGGATGCCGCAGCCGCATCGCTCGCAGCGGCGCATCCCGGCAGCGAGACGCTGACGATTCCCGCCGACGTATCCGACAATGCCGCGATCGGCCAAGCAATGACACGGGCGCGAGCGCATTTCGGGGCAATTCAGATACTCATCAATAACGCAGGGCAGGCTGCCAGTGCGCCCTTTATCAAAACTGATGAGGCGCTCTGGGACCGTATGCTCGCGGTCAATCTGACGGGCACGTACCTGTGCACCCGCGCAGTGTTGCCGGACATGNNCAACATCGCAAGCACCGCGGGTTTACGCGGCTACCCTTATGTCACGGCATACACGGCATCGAAACACGGAGTCGTGGGCCTGACTCGCGCCCTCGCACTCGAGCTTGCGCCGAGCGGCGTCACCGTGAATGCGATCTGTCCCGGATACACCGACACCGACATCGTGCGCGATGCCGTCACTACGATCGTGAGTCAAACGGGACGGTCGGCCGAAGAAGCCCGCGCAGCGCTGGTGCGTAGCAATCCGCAGCGGCGGCTCATTCAGCCGCAAGAAGTTGCGCAAGCCGCCCTGTGGTTATGCGGGCCGCACACAGCGAGCATCACCGGCCAGTGTCTCACCATTGCCGGCGGGGAAGTGA
>PLIX01000003.1 GCA_003140135.1 Gammaproteobacteria bacterium | reverse complement strand
GCGCGCGCGCCATCGCGAGTTATTCGTGAAGACCCGCCAGCAGATCCGAAGCGAGGTTGAGACGCGCGGATTCAATGCTGAAATCAAAAGCTACACCTCGATTCTCGATGGCGACCAATTGGATGCAACCGCGCTGTTGTTCGGCTGGTACGGTTTCCATGAATCCGGTAACGCACGCATGCGCAGCACCTACGACGCCATCATCGCGGCACTGTCGCCCCGCCCCGGGCTTTTATTCCGCGACAGCGCCGCCAACGACGACGGCGCCTTCGGCATCTGCTCGTTCTGGCTAACCGAACACCTGGCGAGCGGCGGGGGAACGCTTGAAGAGGCGCGCGCGGCGTTTGAAGCGACCCTCGGGTACGCCAACGATCTCGGAATTTTTGCCGAGGAGATCGAACCCTCGACCGGCGCTGCGCTTGGCAATGTTCCGCAGGCGTTTACGCATGTTGGACTCATGAACGCAGCACTGTCGCTCGCTGAACGCGAGGCATCCGACACACGCTGCGCGGAGCTGGCGACATGATGATGACAATGGTGCACGCCGGATTTTGGGGATTATTCGCCTCAATCGTTTTCACCACTCTCCTGGCCGCGAGCCAAGGCCTGGGCTTTACGCGCATGAATATCCCGTACCTGTTGGGAACGATGTTCACCGCTGACCGCGACCGGGCAAAAATCTACGGTGTATTAATACACCTAACACTGGGGGTGGGCTTCTCCTGGCTCTACCTATTCGGCTTTGAAGCGTGGCATGGCGCAAACTGGTGGAAAGGTCTGGTTTTGGGCGGGGTCCAGGGCGCGTTCTTCCTGACGTTTGGCGTGAGCCTGCTTCCGGGAATACACCCGCGCATGGCGAGCGAACAACAGGGCCCGACCGTGCTCAAACAGTTGGAACCTCCCGGCTTCCTCGGCCTGCACTATGGGCGGCGCACGCCGATTTCCATATTCGCCGCGCATCTCGTTTGGGGTGTGCTGCTGGGCGTCTCGTTATCCTAGGGTTAAGCGGCCCACCCCACCGCCGTCCTGCGGCATTCTGCGAAGTCGCAAGAACAGCCGATCGGGGTCCACCCGTAGCGTCTCGAATGCGTTTGCACGGTGTGCGAGCACGTGCGTAAGCCCCTCCCGTACCTCCGCGACTAAGTCTCTGCCGCGTGACGTGCCGAGCAGAGGACCGGCGGCTCGCCTCGCAACGCCAACGTGTCGGGCCTCATCCCGCCCGATTCCGGCGAAGACTGGGTTCACGGCGGCCGCCAGCGGAGCGCATCGAGATCGAACGGTTCCGAGAAGCTGACAGACGGCCGAATCGAGGGCGAAGATCCTCGCGAAATGGACCTGCAGGTCTTCATGCGCCAGCCGCCGGAAAAAAAGGCGCAACCGCTTTTTATACTCAGGATCTGGAGTGAGCAACGGCAGCGACTGCTGCAGGCAGGCTAGCCACAGTTGATGCCTGGATTCATCGGCCGCGATGCCCTTGAGGGCGGCGTGTAGTGTCGTGCTGCTGCAGCGTCGCGCCATGTGTTCAAATGTCAACGCCGCGGAGTCCTCGCCAAAGGCGGGCACATCCACGAGTTCTGCAATCGCGTACGCCTCTGGGTCACCCGATCCAGCGCCGTTTATGTACAACACGCGCGCAGCGGCGTTGACATGAATCTGCGCGCGCTCAGATGTCTTTGATGAACTCAATCTGGTGCCCCAGCCGATTCACTCAACGCAACGTTCGTGTGGCCGCTCCAATAATCTGGTGTTGTCCCGTTAGCTGCACGAGGACTGCAACGTCCGTGGCATCTGGCGCGAGGGTAGCAACCGGCACGCGGAAGCTTGCTGAATCGCCCTTCCAGTGGCCCAAGTACTGAATACTTCGGACGATGTTGAACTCTTCCAGCATGCGTCCCGCGTTCTCACCCCGCCCGATGGAGGAGACCGCTTTGCGTCGGTACATCAGGATNNATCAGGAAGATCACGTCACTCGACGTCACCCCCGGCTGACTCGTCAGCTCGACCCGGACCTCCTCATGATCAAGATCAATATTGACAGGAACTCCGATGCGAGTCCTTGCGAGTGCCGCACCAATGCGCCCGCGATCTGCCCCGACGTAGTCGCTCTCGCCGTCGACCACGACTTGTGGGGTATAGACGGACGAATGCCCCAGGGAATGCGAGTATCTGCGTTGCCGCTCCGTCGACGCGGACAGTGCAAACGGGTCCTTCCAACCCAAGTCGTCCCAGTAGTCGACGTGGAAAGACAGCGCCAGGATGCCTTGACGTTGTGAAAGTTCTCCTAAGTAAGTGTCCGCCGGTGGACATGAACTGCACCCTTGCGAAGTGAACAGCTCCACGACCGCCGGCCGCAAAGGCGCTTCGGCGTTAGTCGAACAACACCACAGCAAGGTAGTAGCAAGAGACAGCTTGCGCGAAAGCACTGCCATCAAAGCACCTGTTCGTTCACGTCCAATGACCCTACGCATAGGACCGGTGACTTGGCTCGAACATTTCGCACACGCTGCGGAGCCTCCAGTCGCGCCCCACGGTTGTACGAACTGAATTGCTCGGGCCGAATAACCGGCCAATGCCCGCGGCGGGCGATGGGTGCAGACCTCAAGCGCGGAAAGGTTGGTGGATGCAGCCTCCGCGGCATCCGTTGCCTTAGGGCCCAAGTGCGCTACCCCTCACGTTAGAGAGGGGTAGCTGCCCACCTTTTTGATTTAGCGTTTATGCTCGCCCAGCGCCAACCGAAATCAGTTTCTCATTGTTGTAGTCCCGAACGGCCATCTCCAGGCAACCAGCGGACAGACCGAAGTATCTGTTCCACAACCTCATCCAGGTGTTCGCTCCCCTGCCAGAGCACCGCAAGGCCCCCGTGAGGTGCTGGCGCGATGACGCCTGTCATACCCCCTTCATGAAAAGCCCTTTGGGAGACAACGCTTTCGTGGCGTAAGATCAAGTACGATTACGGGCCCCTGCGCGGTACTGACCACGAGGTGGGGTACCGTGTGACCACGGAAAGCGCATGAGCGTGCATACATCACTCTGCCGGGGCTGTTGTCCAGCTCGACGCCCGCTTTCCACATGACCTCGGCCAGCGCCGCCAGGAGCTTGCGCAGTTGGCCGGCGAGACCGTCGCACGAGTAAGTCGACGTGAAGCCCAGGAACTGAAACGTGTACTCATAGCTCTGCCAGGAGCTGGTCTCGGCAACGGCCGCGCTGTCACCGGCGCGGACGGTGCTCGAGAATGCGAGTGCGCCGGCTAGTGTGACGGCGGCGACGGCTGGAAATGCAAGGGATCGCACGGTGGGTTCCTCGCGCAAAATGCGAAACTGGGAAGGGAAGAACGAATCGCAGCTGAAAAAGGCTGCCCGCGGGCGTGCTGGTAACACACGACTGGTAGGCGCTGTGCATCTCCAACCCTCCGGACATACATTCCCGTTGGCACGGGATACGACCTGCAAGTGTGTCGGGATGTAGGGTGTTCCCTTATGCTACCCGTACGGGCGGTACCTCTCGATGTGTCGAATCTGGGACGACTGGCGACGGCATCACAACGGCAAACAGCAGCGCGGCACGGCACGCCGTATGGAGGTGCATGTCGGCGCTCCCAAAGATGAGATTCTATTCACATCTCGATGACCTGTGCGGACCGACGGCTGCAATTGTCGAGCGCAACCTGCGGAAAACTCTATGAAGTGTGATTCCAATATACAGATTTCCATATAGCGACTGTTAATCTGGGCTGACTAAGGGCCGGTACCGATGCTACGAATCCGAGCTGCGCTCCCCCTATTTGCTGCTCCTGTCGATGAGCTTCACGCCTACTCCGTGGGCGTCTGCGGCCACCCTGTACGAGCGCCTGGGGCGCACCGCCAAGGTTACGACCGTCTGTCCGGCGGGGGCTGCATATACAGCGGCGATTGCATACACGATGTGCACGCGGGATTCGGCGTCACCCAGGCGGAGTTCTACGGGCTCGTCCAGATCCTCAATGATGCGATGGTGCGGCCTGGGCTCGCGATTCGCGGGCGTAACGAGCTGCTCGCCCTCCTCAGTCCCATGAAGCGCGATGTGGTCGAGTGCTGACCGCTCTCGGGGATGGCTAGTGGTGCCGCTTGCGGTACTCACGCTATCCGTCTCCCACGCGGCAAAACTGCAAGTCGCTGTTGCCGATCCCAGCGGCCGGCCGCTCGCCGACGCGGTCGTCTACGCGACTCGCGTCGACGACTCCCCCGCATTCCCGGTCCGCTCGCCGCAAGCGACTATCGACCAGGTCAACAAGTCCTTCGTACCTCTGGTCAGCGTGATTCGGACAGGGACTGAGGTGCGTTTCCCCAACAGCGACAACATCCGTCACTCGATCTATTCGTTCTCGCCGCCCAAGGTGTTCACCCAGAAGCTGTACGCGGGCGTGGAGGCACCCCCCGTTGTCTTCGACAAACCGGGGCTGGTCGTGCTAGGTTGCAACATTCACGACCAGATGGTGGCGTGGGTCGTGGTGGTGGATACGCCCTATTTTGGCAAGACTTCCGCCAACGGCCTCGTCGAGCTCAAAGAGCTGCCGGTCGGTGACTACGAACTGCGGACGTGGTACCCGGCGCCGACTTTCGAACCCAAGGTTCAGGCAATTCACGTCGGCAATGCAGTCCCGAGCGCCCGCGTCTCGATAGTGCTCGACACTGCGGGTTCGCTCCTGCCGGCACTCGAGAACTCTCGAGCGGGACACTGATGCGCATCCGCAGACTTCGCACGCGCATCATTGTGTTCTTCGTTGCGCTCCTCACCGTGGTGCAGATCGCGGCGCTCGTGCTGGTCAATGTCGCCAACACGCATTATGCCCACGCGCGGGCGGAAGCCGACCTGGACGTCGGTTAGCGTGTTTTCGCGAGGCTCCTGCACGAGCGAGCGGACGAGCTCAACCAGTCCGCCCGTATATTGACGTCTGATTTCGCATTCCGCGAGGCGGTGGCGACAGGTGATTTGGCGACGATCACTTCGGCACTCGCCAATCACGGCCGCCGGATCGGCGCCTCGACCATGCTGTTCGTTGGTCTCGATAGCAAGGTTGTCGCGGACACGCTTGCATCGGATCGGGTACCCCGCCCCTTCGAATTCCCAAAGCTCGTGCAGGGCGCCGACCCCGGCGGGAGCATGCCCATCGGCATGCTTGGTGGTCGTGCGCTCCAGCTCGTTGCCGTGCCCATCCATTCGCCGTTAACCATCGGGTGGGTGATAGTCAGAGTTCCCGTCGACGATGCCTTCGCCCGTGATCTCAAGCAGTTAACCTCCCTCGACGTCTCATTCGTGCTTGAAGAGGGCGCAAGTCGATGGCATCCGCTCGCGTCGACCCTTGCTGATCCCGCATAGCACCAACTGATCACGAGCATCTCCGGATGGTCGCAGGTGGTAGGGACACACGTCACGCGGCTCGGCGAGGAAGACCATCAGGTACGAGTCATCGCACTCGAGAGCATCGGCGGACAGCGCGTGATCGCCGTACTCGGTCGCTCCCTCACAGCGGCAATCGCTTCGTTCGCCAGCCTACGGGCGACCCTCGCGGCGCTCGTCCTTGCCGGCCTCGTTGTGTCGTTCGCGGGGAGCGTTCTAATCGCCGCGAACATCACGCGTCCCGTGAGCGAGCTCGCCACGGCGGCGGGGCGTATCGAGCATGGCGATTATGGGGCGGAAGTCGGCGTGCAGCGCGCCGACGTTGGAACTTGCTAGCGCGGCTCGGGTGCGACGATGCGCAAGGATTTTATATGAGCCCGCCGATCGACGCTGAGGCGCTCATGCGGTGGATCCGAGCTCATCAGCAGCCCCAGCAAAGAGCCGGGTCGTATGCCGATTCGGCGTGAGGACGGCGGTTCGTGCGGGCGCGGCTCGCTGGCGGTGGTTACCACCGTTTGTGCTAAGCGCCACTGGTTGCAGTGCACTATTTTTGTCGAGATCGGCCGAAATCGCGATGCAAAGAAGTCGATAAGCGCGTGTGCTAAGGCGTTGTGATGACAGGGGTTGTTTTGGAATTCGTTGCTTTTAGCAGGTTTCGGTAAGCCGCCCTCTGATGCAACACGCGGCGGAGTTATTTGCCCGTCCCAGAAATCCTCACGCCGAAGTCCTTAGCCGAGATGTTGCGTGTTGTTAGGCGTACTCGGCTTCCCTGCGGCGCGCCTAATATCCGAGTTTCATTCCCGGCAACAGGCCACCGCGTTCGGTGCCAACGATCGGGCAGTTGATCACAATGGCGGTACGCGTAACCGTAACTTTGCCAGCATCCTGGGCCGCCAAAATGGCCTCTTCGGACGAAAGCAGCTCGCTATTCCTCCCACCCACAATCCTGACGGCATACAAAATCCACAGTGGGCTGTACTGCGCGTCGCTGCTTAGCGGACCGACGGGATTGGGAATAGAAGCGAACACAGCGTCTTGCTCACCATTCGGAAATTTGTAGACTCGCTCTAGAACGTCTTTCTGCTCCGGGGGCTTGGGATACGTCGGAATGGCATCCCTCATGCGCAAGGCCAGATTGACACCGGCGCCGCGCGCCATGGGTGGGTCAGTTATATCGGTCGTGATGTAGTAGACGCGTTCTCCGTTGTACCAACCCAACGAGACCGGCATGGATATTGTCTCCGGCCTACGGATACCTCCAGACGCGGCGCATCCGGAAAGCAGTAGCACGACGCCTATTGCGACGGACGCTACCGCCGCTACCCATATCTTGCGCGCTTTCATTGTCTTCCTCCCTTTAACTGACGGCATATCGATCGCGGTGCAAGCTGGCGCTCTCACAGAGCGGAGTGATTGCGCGAGGCTTCCTCCATAGACGCTCTCATTGGACGTAGGACGTCGTCGATCGCGATTGGATCATTGCGATTGAGCTTCACCATCTCTTTGCGATCCGCACCACCTCGTATGACCTCGAGCCGTCCGTCGATGATCGCCTCTATTGATACTTATCGTTTAGCGCCAGAGACCTTGTCGAGAGTTTCGATGACCAAGCTTACCGAGGGGCGCTTCCTGAATGTGTCCTCGTACAACTTGGCTTTGATCACGCCCTTGCGGTCGAGAATGAATATGATCGGTCGCGGGACGCCATAGGCGCGATTTCCTGGCGGATATTGGGAGTCGCGCAGTTTATAGCGGTCGATGACTTCGGACTTGGGATCGCTGAGCAGGGTGTATTTGATGTCCCGTTTAGCGATGAAGTCCGCATCGACTGGCGGCGGCTCATAGGAAATTCCGGCGAGGCGATAGCCCCGCTTCTCGATATCGGCGACGCCGCTGTTCAGGTCCATTAGCTGTGCCTGACAGAAGGGACACCAGGCGGCGGAGCGGAAGAAGAAAAGAACCAGTCCCTTATCCCCCATCAGCGATTCGAGGGAACGCGGTTTGCCGGTTTCGTCCTGTGGCGTTCCGATCGTGGGCGCCTGGGTCCCGATTGGGGGGCCGAGGTCAAAATCCGGATTTGCCGCAACCGGCGCAACAGGTCCCAGGACAAGAAAAATCGCCGCTATATATTTTATCAAGGGTGTCTCCTGGCTGAAGAACGAATGCGATTCCGGATCGGACGTGCGTGGTTGATGACTGATGCATGATCGGCAAACGCGCCGCCGATGACGGTCCGCCCCATCCTACTTGGCGCGCGCCGCGGCCACAGCTTTCGGGAAATCTATGTCCGCCGACGGTCCGGTCAGTATGTGGTTGCCGACAATAAAACCCGGTGTCTGGAACATGTGCAGGGAGCGGGCGAGATTGAAGTTCGCGATGATCTCGTCGGTAATCTCGGGCGCGGTCATGTCTTTGCGCAAACGGCCGACGTCCAGGCCGACATCTTTCGCGGTGTCGAAGATCACGGAGTCCTGCAATGGGCCTTTGTAAGCCATCAGAGCTTGATGAAACTGCGTATATTTTCCTTGTTTGACGGAAGCGAGCGCTGCCTTGGTGGCGATCATCGACTCAGGCGTCAGAATAGGGAATTCTTTGAGAACCAGCTTCGTGCCTTGGTCGGATCTCAGCATGGCTTCCAGCCTTGGCTCGGCCGCCTTGCAATAGGGGCATGCGTAGTCGAAGAATTCGACCACCGCGACATTGGCATGCGGATTGCCGATGACCGGCGAGCTCGGGTCACTCAGCAGTGCCGTCGCCTTCCGGGCGACCGCCTCGTCCGAGGCGGTCGGCACATCCGCAACGGCTGCCGCCGCCATAAACGGCACCAGCAGGGTGATCATTGCAATACGGAAGAAGATTGCGGGCATTGCTGTTTTTCCCATTGCGTATTGTGAAACCAAAGCGAGCTGCTGGATGTCAGGAACCGATCGCCGCGAGGATTCCAGCTTCGGTAGGAATTTGCGGCAGTATGATGGGCTTGTCCGCGCCAGGCGGATAATAGAGATACAGCGGCACACCGGAGCGCCCGTTGGCGCCCAGCAGCCTGGTAATCGCGGCATTGCGGTTGGTCCAATCCGCGACCAGATAGGCGATGTGTCGTTGTGCGAATGCGTCCTTGATCGACGCGCGCGAAAGGACGGCCTTTTCGTTGACCAAGCAGGTAATGCACCAGGCCGCTGTCGCATCCACAAAGACGGGCTGGCCCGAAGCGCGCAAGGCGGCCAGCTTCGCATCCGTGAACCCCTCTGCAGCAGCGCTGGCAGCAGTGGCCGGCGGGGCGGCTGTGCCCGACAACGTCGCCAGCCCGTACAGGATGGCGGCCACGATCATGAGCGCCGCCGCCACGCCAATGCCCCGGCCGGCATTGGACAAATTGCGCGTCACTTCCCACAGCCATGCGGCTAGGGAGAGCGCCACCATGGCGGCCAGCAGTACGAGCACGCCGTTGGGACCGGTCTCCTGTGCCAATACCCATGTCAGCCAGGCCGCAGCACCGTACATCGGAAACGCGAGAAATTGCTTCAGCCGCAACATCCAGGTGCCCGGCTTGGGCAGGAACAACAGCGCGCGCGGCCAAAGGCCCAGAATCAGAAACGGCAGTGCGAAACCGATGCCGAGGCTGAAAAAGATCAGCATCGCAGAGACCGCGCTTTGCATCAGGGCAAATCCCAGCGCCGCAGCCATGAACGGCGCGGTGCAGGGTGCCGCTACGGCCACGGCTAGGACGCCGGTGAAAAACGCGCCGAGCGGACCGGAGCGCGCGGCAAGGCTGTCGCCCATGGTGATCGAACCGACCTCGAACACACCCGAAAGATTGAGGCCGACCGCGAAGATCAATAGCGCGAAACCCGCGACTGCGACCGGCTCTTGCAGTTGGAAGCCCCAGCCCACCGCGGCCCCGCTCTGTCGCAGAACCACGATCAACAGCCCGAGCACCAGAAAACTCAGGATCGCGCCCGCCGAATAGGCCGAGCCCTCGCGGGCCGCTTCTTTGTGTTCACCCCCGCTATGCTTGGCCAGCGCCAGCGCCTTTATCGCCAGGATGGGCAACACACAGGGCATCGCATTCAGGATCAGCCCGCCGATAAAGGCCGACAAAATCGCCACCCACAGTGTGATATCAACGCTCGCCCCCGCGACGCTTGCGTCCGAGCCTGTGATCGCGCCCGGCACTGAACCGGGCGGAGCGTTGACAGTGAGAGCCTGGATCGAGCCATCGGAGGATTTGAGA
Organism: Gammaproteobacteria bacterium; assembly: GCA_003140135.1. GTDB lineage: Bacteria > Pseudomonadota > Gammaproteobacteria > Steroidobacterales > Steroidobacteraceae > PALSA-1196. The sequence goes on along the minus strand of PLIX01000003.1, from coordinate 5,914 downwards.
ACCAGCACACCGGTGAGTGCGCCGCCGATCTTGGTGACCTTGCTGGCAGGCGCGAGATGCAGAATCAACCCGTCCTTGGTGAAATCCAGCGTCTGCTTCGCATCGCCGTCTACAACATCCGTTTTCTCGGGGAAAAAGGAGGCTTCCACCGGATGGGCTGCAGCCAATGCGGGCGCGGCGGCATAAAGGTCGAGCGTCTTGCCGAGGGAATAGGTCAACGTCCAGGGCGATGCCACCGGCATCAGGCTGCGCGCGGTGGCAAAATCCTTGGTCAGGGCCGGATCGATGGCAGCAGTACCGATCTTCAACGGAAGAGTGAGCGTGGCATCCTCCGGCACGCAAACATCTTTGCATACCAGCCAGCCCACCGCCGCCTTCAAGGTAACTGTATCGCCCGCTTTTGCATTGGCAGGAATCGTCAGCTTCTGCAGCAGCCAGGGCTGGCCCTCATAGCCGTAATCCATCAGCGGCCCTACGGGCAGGCGCTTCGGCGTAGGCCACTGGATTGCGCCCGCACCCCAGCCCTGCGGCAAAGTCCATTTGATTTCGGTGGCTGCGCCGGCGTCGCCAGGGTTGGCCCAATAGGTGTGCCAGCCAGCCTGGATATCTTCGACCAGAGCGATTGTAACGGCGCCGCCGGGCGGCACGGCGCTGTCCTCGGAGACAAGACGGGCCTGTACGTAGGGCCCGGCGTCCTGCGCTTGGGCCGGAAGAGCGGCGGCCAACAGCAATCCAATGCTTGCAAGAAAATATCTCACGCACCGCTCTCCCTGGTTGGGAATCTATTCGCCAGCCGACGGTCTCGGTTACCGCATCGGCGGCAAGGCTTTTGATTCCTCGAGAGGCGCGGTTTGAATGGCATCATCATCATTTCGTCGCCACGTCACGTTCGTAGGGGCGCCAGGCGCGCCAGAAGGCGATTCTGAGTGGCGAACGGTATTCCAATCTCGTCCATCGCGAGTTGCGCCCGCAAACGTGCAAATAACGATCGATAGCGCAAGGGACTGTGCTTTCATCTAGGCCACCAGTTCGCAATCGAGCAGGGCAAGGACGGCCCGCGCCATGCCCTCCAGTAATTCACGCTCAGGACGTACGCGCGCCAACACACGAATACCAAGAAGGACGCCGAGGAGAACCCGGGCCAGATCGTCCGCCGGCTGCGATGTTGAAATCGTGCCGTCCTTCTGACCAGCCTGGACCAAACGACGGAAAAACTTTTCCGCCTCGACAAGGACGCCGGCGACAACCCGTTGGAACTCTCGATCATGCGGCGCTAGCTCGAGCGCCGAATTGACCACCATGCAGCCCTTTCGCTGCTTGTCGCTCAGGGAGCATGCGATGATCTCCTGGAAAAAGGCGCCTATCACCTCGCGCGGAGGCTGGGTGTTTTCAAGCCGGCTGACGCGCTCGCCAAGGCTTCCCGCGACGTATTGGTCGAGTGCACGACGGTATAGGGCGCGCTTGTCTCCGAAAGCGTTGTAGAGGCTGGCGCCGGTGATACCCATTTCGTCGGCAAGGTCGCGTACCGACGTTGCCTCAAAGCCTTTCGCCCAGAAACACTGGATGGCTGCGCCCAGCACCGCTGTCTCGTCAAACTCCCTCGGCCGCGCCAATTGTGAAACTCTCCTAATCCAGACTGGCCGCGTGTTGCCATCGTATGGCTGCGCGTGTCATTCTAGAGCAGTCGTTCTAAAACGCAAGGTCGATATGATCCGCTTCTATTTCCATCCCACCCCCAACCCAGCGAAGATCGCCCTTTTCCTTGAAGAGGCGGGGCTTCCGTACGAGCTGATTCCGATCGACACCAGCAACGGTGAACAGCACGCGCCCTCCTTCCGAGCGATCAATCCGAACGGCAAAGTGCCAGCGATCGTGGACACGGAGGGACCCGGTGGTAGGGACGCCCGCGTCTTCGATTCAACGGCGATCCTCATTTATCTCGCGGAGAAAACCGGCAAGTTCCTGGGCTCTCCTGAAAGTCGACCAGACCTGCTCTCCTGGTTACTGTTCATCGCCTCTGGGCTTGGGCCATTCTCAGGCCAGGCCGTGCACTTCCAGTTCGCTGCGCCGGAGGGCCTCGACTATGCGGTGAATCGCTACAGACGCGAGGCCGAACGCCATTACAAGGTCCTGAACGATCATCTCGAAGGGCGGTCGTACATCGTCGACGACACCTACACGATCGCGGACATCTCGGCTTGGGGATGGCTCGACCGCGCCTCGCGTGTGCGCAAGGGCGCTGACGACCCGCTGGGTCCGTTTCCGAACCTCAAGCGGCTATTCGAGACGGTCAACGCCCGGCCGGCGGTTTCCACCGCAAGAGCAGTCGGCAAGCATCATGGCTTCAAGAAGGTCAATGACGAGGAAACCAAACGCGCGCTCTTCCCATCCAACTATCCCCCGATTGCTTGAACCAGCCTCAAGCGATTGTGGAGACGATCATGGCGGATACCCTAGAATACAGGCCTCCGAAGGTGTGGAGTTGGTCCAAGCCCAGCGGCGGCACCTTTTCGAACATCAACCGGCCGGTTGCAGGTCCAACGCACGAAAAGGAGCTACCCGTCGGCCGCCACCCCTTGCAACTTTACTCGCTGGGCACGCCAAACGGAGTGAAGGTGACCATCATGCTCGAGGAGCTGCTGGCCCTGGGCCACTCCGGGGCCGAATACGATGCATGGCTGATCAACATCGGCGAGGGCGATCAGTTCGGCAGTGGCTTCGTGGCGATCAATCCGAACTCGAAGATCCCGGCGTTGCTGGACCGCAGCGGCACGCAGCCCATCCGCGTATTCGAGTCCGGCTCCATCCTGCTATATCTCGCGGAAAAGTTTGGCGCCTTCCTCCCAATGGACAAGGCGACCCGTGCCGAGGCGCTGAGCTGGTTGTTCTGGCAGATGGGCAGCGCGCCCTATCTCGGCGGNNGTGAAGCGCCAGCTCGATGTGCTCGACCGACGCCTTGCCGAGAACGAATATCTCGCGGGCGCCGACTACACCATTGCCGACATGGCGGTGTTTCCCTGGTATGGCGGCCTCGCCAAGGGCTGGCAGTACGGCGCAGCGGAATTCCTATCGGTGCAGGATTACAGGAATGTGCAGCGCTGGGCGGACGCTATCCTCGCTCGACCGACCGTGAAGCGCGGACGAATGGTCAACCGCACGAGCGGCGACCCGTCGGAACAACTCCGCGAGCGTCACGACGCTAGCGACTTCGAGACGAGAACGCAGGACAAGCTCGTGGGACAACAGTCATGAACATCACCGGCAAGCGTGTCCTGATCACCGGCGGATCGAGCGGTATCGGCCTGGCGATCGCGCACGCTCTCCTGGCCAAGGGCGCGAAACTCGTCATCACCGGGCGTCGAGCCGACACTCTCGCGAAGGCGGTTCAGGAGCTTCAGCACACCGGCTCACCCATCTACAGTGTTGGCGCCGACGTCGCGACCCCCGAGGGTCGTACGGCAACGATAAAGCAGGCCGTCGACCGGCTCGGCGGACTCGACATTCTCGTGAACAATGCGGGCGGTGTCAGGGCCGGGCGTCTGGAGAACACCCCCGAAGCTGAGCTGCAGGCAATGATTGACGTCGATCTCGTCGCGCCGATCCTGCTGACGCGCGCCGCGCTGCCCGCTCTGCGGGCGAGTGGGGAGGCGATGATCGTCAACGTTGCCTCCGGCATCGCCCTGATCGGTGTGCCGTTCTACGCGACCTACGCTGCAACAAAGGCTGGCCTCGCTCGGTTCGGCGAGGCGCTCCGACGCGAACTCAAGGGAGAAGGCGTCCATGTACTGACCGCCTATCCTGGTGGCACCGACACACCGATGATGAAGTCGAACCGCGCGGGAGCAGAGCTCGGCTTCTCGCGCGAACCGGCGTCCGCGGTTGCCGCAGCCATCCTCGAAGGCATCGAGGTGAACGCCTTCGAGGTGATCCGCGGCGGTGAAGCACGAAGCCAGATGATCGCGCTAAACCGCGACGATCCGGCCGTCATCGACGAGCGCTTCCTGAGTCTGAAGCCGGCCCTCGAGGATGCGGTGAAGGATCATTCGGCGCTCTGAAGAAAAGCGAGTGTCGGCACGAGCTCAGTTCGTTTAACAGAAGGTAAAGGAAGAAATCTCATGACAAGCGTTTCGCTCTACGTGGAACTCAAGGCGAAGTCGGGAAAGGAAGAGGAAGTCGCCGCCTTCTTGGCCGGCGCCCAGAGCTTGGTTGCCGCCGAACCGGGCACTGTTGCCTGGTTCGCGGTGCGCTTTGATAAAAGCACCTTCGCGATCTTCGACGCCTTCAATGACAAGGCAGGTCGCGAGGCGCACCTCTCCGGACAGGTCGCCGCTGCGCTGATGGCACACGCCGATGAGCTATTGGCTGCCGCGCCCCAGATTCGCACATCGGATGTGCTTGCGGACAAGCTGCCGACGTTACGCTGATCAACCCCACCGCGACGCTATCGTGTCTCGCTAATGGCCCCCAGGGAAGCAATCGATCTAACTTCCGGAGTGCCCTGCAGGACACGCGGATCTCAGTCCGCTGAAGGCGATTACAGGGGCTTAATGATCACCCACCTGCGGCGCTTGCCAGCCCTCTCCCCAGGCCCACCAAGGCACATTCCTGCCACACCCAATCTGAGCTCGACAGATTCCTGGCACAGCAGTCGCTACCGGGATGCCTACTGTGCCGCTTTCTTTAACAACCGCATCCACGAGTATGTCGATCAGCCCATCGCGAGGCGCTGGAGTAGGAAAATCTACTGCGGTGAAGTCAGGAAGCGGGTGATCAGGGTCTTCAGAAGTTTGACGCTCTTCTTTAAGTCCAACTTCGGATCGCGTACGGGCAATATTCTGAAGCCGTCGAACACGCAGAATAGGATCGCGGCTGCGAAGTCCGGGTCGAGATCGGGATCGACTTGACCGCTGGACTGGCCCTTACGGAGATAATCCGATAGGAGTTTGCGCAACCTGATGCTGTGCTTACGCAGAATGTCGCTCATCTCCGGATGGCGGCTGGCTTCCGCGAACGTGTCGATTGTCAGGACGGGGCTCTGGCCTCCTTGATGTCATCGGCGGCAGCCAGAGCGGTAGCCCGGACCCACCATCGCGTGCCGCGACCCTGCGTCGCACGATCATGGGCAGCACGAGACCGACCCTGAAATGACGTGGGAGAAACCAGATCATGAATCACGCTTCAATGCGCGGCATTCGGGCCTGCGTGTTCGACGCCTACGGCACCCTGTTCGATTTCGCTGCAGCCGCTCGGACTTGCGGCGATGATCTGGGCGAGAAGTCGAGCGCTTTGAGTTCACTTTGGCGGGAAAAACAGCTCCAGTACACGTGGCTCAGGGCGTTACAAGGGAGGCACGCGGATTTTTGGCAAGTGACTGGTGAAGCCCTCAACTTCGCCCTCGACACACTCGAGATCGGCCGCACCGGGTTCGGAGCGTGTCAATAACTTTCGAACAACTGGGTTCATGAGTTTAGAGAGCAATCGATGGTGATTGTGGGTTGAGCGGCGTCCTTTTTGGGTGGATTGATCCAGGCGGCATCGGGCAGCTTGGGTGGCTGGGGCGCGACGCCCTTGAAGCGGTTTGGATGGGCGATGAAGGCGGCATCGAGCGTGATGGCGCGACGCGCGGTGAGCGCCCGGGCGCGACCGTGATGCACGGTGTCGGGTGACATCAGGCCCATGCCAGAGTGATGATGCTCGGTGTTGTACCAGTTGAAGAAAGCTTGGCAGTGGGCCCGAGCATCTTCGATCGAGCCGAAGCGCTCTGGGAAGTCGGGCCGATATTTTAGGGTTTAGAACTGCGCCTCGGAGTACGGGTTGTCGTCCGAGACATGCGGCCGGCTGTGTGTTTTGGCGACCTGCAGATCGACGAGCAAGGCGGCCACGGGTTTGGAGCGCATGCTGGTGCCCCGATCGG
>PLIX01000156.1 GCA_003140135.1 Gammaproteobacteria bacterium | reverse complement strand
TCATGAACTCATCGAGCCTCGCGAGATTCGTGCGCGTGATCTCTTCCAGGCGCGAGAGAATCGCCCGCCGGTGCGCGAGGGCATGCACGGCGATAGCTTCGGTGATCGGGGATCCCGAGACTGTGAAGTAACTGCGCAGGTTGATGAGACGCTCGCGCCGGGGCGCATCGCGATCGATGAGCCACCCGATGCGCAGGCCGCTCAGCGACAGCGCCTTGGAGAAATCGCCCACCACGATGCTGTTGAGCGTTTTCGCAGCCGAGGGCACGGGGGCGCCGAAATACAGCGGGTGATATACCTCATCAACGGCTAGAGGAATGCCGCGCCCGGCGAGCGACGCGGCAAGCCGCTCCATTTCCGCGGGCGCCATGAGGCTGCCGGTTGGATTGTGAGGCGAGTTGACGATCACGAGGCGCGTCTCGTCATTGACCGCTGCCAGTACGAGATCCGCGGTTTGCGCGAATCCTCGTGCACGCGCGAGCTCGTAGGTCGTCACTTTCAGGCCCCACGCATGCGCCATCGCGGCAAATGCCGGAAACCCCGGATTTGGCAGGACGATCGAAGCCTTTGGCCCGGCCGCCAGACAGTAAAGTATGGAGAGGGCTTCCGAGGCGCCGGTGGTTGCGACAACCCAGTCTGCGGGGACGCCATGAAGATCCGCGATGGCTTGCCGCAGTTCTGGCGTGCCTTCGGGTGGAACGTACGAGACCTTAAGCTCCTTGAGTGCCGCCACGATCTCGCCACCCCCAAGAGCCGCGAGTTCGCCGAAGGTCCACGCGGGGCCCGTGCTTGATGCCAGGTTGTATCGTATCGGCGGCGAGGCGAACTCATGCGTCGCCAGCCACTGATCCAAAAGAAACGGTGGAAGATGCATATCAACAATCCTAGATCAGCTCACAACCATCTCAGTCGTGAGGACCCTCTAAGTCGCAAACAGCTGGGCCGCGATATTCTTGAAGGCCTTGAACTCGAGGGCATTGCCCGATGGGTCCAGTAGAAACAGAGTCGCCTGTTCCCCCGGCAGGCCCGCGAACCGAATATACGGCTCGACCACAAATTTCATTCCATGTTCCTTGAGTCTTTGCGCGAGCACCGTCCAGTCTTCCATCTCAAGCACGACACCGCAGTGCGGCACCGGCACGCTATGGGCGTCGACGGGATTGTGATGCGCGGTGACTTGGCCCCGCGAGCCGAGCGCGGGATTCAAGTGACAAACGAGCTGGTGACCGTAGAGATTGAAATCGGCCCATTGCGCGGCGCTGCGGCCCTCGGGGCACCCCAGAACCGTCTTATAGAAATGTCGCGCCTCGTCGATATCTCTCACCTGCAAGGCCACATGAAACGGCGTCAGACGCATTGGCATTGTCTCCACATCGATCACTCGTTGCTCGCGCGTGCCGTGGTCATTTGCAGTACCCCATCGTGCGCATCTTCCTGCGAATTCGCAGCGTAGACACTGACTTTTTAATTCTCCACCTCGATTGCCCCGCGGCGCACCCGCGCCATACTTCTTGCAGCGGCGGCGCAGTCTTGCGCGGCTGACTCACAGCGTCGGCGCGATCGATAAGAATATCCCCCGTTATGTTACGCACCGGAGCCCTGCCGATGCGGCGATGGCCGCATAGAGACCGCATTAGGGGACCCGATCATCGTCGAGTGCTTACCCGATGCCCAGAAACGTTGCCAATGAGCGATTCACTTCGACGAGTGTGTCTGGGTGCAAACTGCCGATGGTCGAGCCGACCTTGTCGCGTGGCACTGTCTGGGTCTTATCGATCATGACCTGCGATTTTTTCCGCAGCCCATTGTCAACAGTCGGTTCGATCGAAATTCGCAGCAGGGGTGCGGCCCGCAGTTCACCGGTGATTGGCAATACGGTTATGGATCCGAGTGCACCGAACAAATCGGATTGAATAACCAGGGCCGGTCGCGGTTTCCCATACGCTCCAGGTAGAACAATCGTAACGACGTCTCCCCGCCTCACTTCCAGCCTTCCGTATCCGCGACGCTTGCCAGCCACTTTAGATGATCCGCCTCGGATCGGCCCTTGCGCAGCGCTAAGCACTGACGACGGCATTCGGCCGCAAAGCCCGCGCGTCGCGTATCGGGTACCCATATCTGCACCGGCCGTAAGCCGGCGGCTCGGAGCGCTTCGCGATGCTTCTGGACACGCTGGGCGACGCCGCCTGATCGTGACGCCATGGTTGCCACCTCATATGTTACATGTAACAATACTATAAATGATTGTTACATGCAACAGCAGATCGAATGCGGGACTTGCATATGAATAGCCGCGTGGCTGCGCGCAATTCCGCGCCACTGACCGGAGCTGGTCCGACAGCGCGCATTGCGACGATCCAACGACTCACGCCGAAGCAGCCATTCATGTCGATGCCCGAAGACTCTGTTTGCCAAGCCCGGTGGCATCCGCGACTGTAAGTGATTCGGGATTGCAGGAGGGACTGAGATGCGCGCGCAGATGACAACCGGCGAGGAGTCGTGACCGCGGATTTCCCGCGCCAAGCTTTGGTTCGGGCGTCGCTGTGTCATCCATCCGACGCCCGAGGCTGATTGGTGGCGGACGATCGGACGTTCGCCAAGCCTGCAGCGCCGCTCGCCCGAACCTCAGAAATCGCTCATCCACTCAACTGGCTGCAGCCGCTTCGCTCCGGTAATCGATAGGTCGAGAAGCCGCGACCATCGACCGTCGGCATCCGCGGTTGCTTGATCCTGAGCTAGAAAGCTGCGCAGGAGGGGGGAATGTGTTGCTCTCCCTTCCATACAGCAATTCGGGAGTAATCCGACAACCTAGAGATTCGGGGGACAGCTGCTCACGGTTTTACTAGATCAAACCGATCGAGGTTCATCACCTTGCTCCAAGCCGCGACGAAATCCTGCGCGAACTTCTGCTTCCCGTCGGCGGACGCGTAGACCTCGGCGATGGCGCGCAGCTGCGAATGCGAGCCGAAGACGAGGTCGACACGCGTGCCAGTCCATCGCAGTTCTTTGCTCTTGCGGTCACGACCCTCGTACACACCCTCGGATCCGGCGGCCTGCCACTCGGTGCGCATGTCGAGCAGATTGGCGAAGAAGTCATTGGTCAATGTGCCCGGCTTCTTGGTGAACACACCATGCTTGGACTGCCCTGCATTGGCGCCAAGTACGCGCAAGCCACCGATCAGCACGGTCATCTCCGGCGCGCTGAGTTTGAGCAGTTGCGCCCGATCCACCAGCGCTTCCTCAGGTGCCATCAGCTGTGGTCCCGGACGCAGATAGTTGCGAAAGCCGTCGGCAACGGGTTCGAGGGGAGCGAAAGAATCGACGTCGGTCTGCTCCTGGGACGCATCCATGCGGCCCGGCGTGAAGGAGACCTTCACATCGATCCCGGCATCCTTCGCGGCTTTTTCGATCGCCGCGCAGCCCCCCAGCACGATCAGGTCCGCAAACGACACCGTCTTGCCGCCGGTCGCCGAGGCGTTGAACTCCTTCTGGATGGCTTCGAGCTTCTGCAGCACCGATTTGAGCTCGCTCGGCTGGTTGACCTCCCAATCCTTCTGCGGCGAGAGCCGAATGCGCGCGCCGTTAGCGCCGCCGCGTTTGTCGGAACTTCGGAAGGTCGAGGCCGAGGCCCAGGCAGTCGCAACGAGTTCCGAAACCGAAAGGCCGGATGCGAGGATCTTGCTCTTGAGTCCCGCGATGTCCGAGTCTCCGATCAGCGGATGGTTAACGGCGGGGATCGGATCCTGCCAGATCAGCGTTTCCTTGGGCACGAGCGGGCCGACGTAGCGCACGATTGGGCCCATGTCGCGGTGCGTGAGCTTGAACCAGGCGCGCGCGAATGTGTCCGCGAACTGCTCCGGATGCTCGTAAAAGCGCCGCGAAATCTTCTCGTAGGCCGGATCGAAGCGCAGCGATAGATCCGTGGTCAGCATGGTCGGTACGCGCTTCTTGGATTTGTCGTAGGCATCCGGAATGGTGGCTGGGGCATTTCTTGCCTTCCATTGCTGCGCCCCGGCCGGACTCCTGGTCAAGTCCCACTCGTATTTGAAGAGGTTGTCGAAGAAGGAGTGGCTCCACTTCGTCGGCGTCTGCGTCCAGGTGACCTCGGGGCCGCCGGTTATGGCATCGGCCCCGATGCCGGTACCGTGCTTGCTCCTCCAGCCGAGACCCTGATCCTCGATAACCGCGCCCTCCGGCTCGGGGCCGATGAAGGACGGATCGCCGGCACCATGAGTCTTGCCGAAGCTATGGCCTCCCGCGATGAGCGCCACAGTCTCTTCGTCGTTCATCGCCATGCGCGCGAATGTCTCGCGGATGTCGCGCGCCGCCGCGACGGGGTCGGGCTTGCCGTTGGGTCCCTCGGGATTGACATAGATGAGGCCCATCTGCACCGCGCCGAGCGGTTTCTGCAGCTCCCGTTCGCCGCTGTAGCGCTCATCGCCCAGCCAGGTCCCCTCCGGGCCCCAGTAGAGTTCTTCGGGCTCCCACGTGTCGGCGCGACCGCCGCCGAAACCAAAGGTCTTGAAGCCCATCGATTCAAGCGCAACGTTGCCTGCGAGAACCATGAGGTCAGCCCAGGAGATCTTGCGGCCGTACTTCTGCTTGATGGGCCAGAGCAAGCGGCGCGCCTTGTCGAGGTTGGCGTTGTCGGGCCAGCTATTGAGTGGCGCGAAGCGCTGCTGGCCAGCGCCGGCGCCGCCGCGGCCGTCGGCGATGCGATAGGTGCCCGCGCTATGCCAGGCCAAGCGGATGAAAAGCCCACCGTAGTGGCCGAAGTCAGCCGGCCACCACTCCTGAGAGTCGGTCATCAGTGCATGCAAGTCCTTGATGACAGCGTCGAGGTCGAGGCTCTTAAACTCCTTGGCGTAGTCGAACGACTGGCCCATCGGGTTGGACTGCGCAGCGTGCTGGTTGAGGATCTGTGCGTTTAGATGGTTCGGCCACCAATCACGATTCGTGCGTGCCTTGGTCGCGCCTACAAAAGGGCACTTTCCTTCCGCCAAGATGCTCTCTTTCTCGGTTGCCATGTTTGTCTACTCCCCGCGTTAACCTGAGCCGGGTCACACATCATCGTAAGGTACGAAGGCGCTACTTATCTTTCGGCCTTCACCTGAGAGTCCTGGGGTCTGCGTCCAGTGGTGGGTACATTATTCTTTTCGTGGAATGGAATGAAGTCGATTTTCTCTATTACGACCATTGAGCAAGTCAATCGATAGTCGATTGCATTGCCGAAATGCGCCTTGGCAATGGCGCCGCTCCTTTCGATCATTCATCCATCCGCCCCCGCAGGTGGTGAGCATCTAGGTACCGGGCAACAGCCAAGAGGCAGCTGCAGACCTACGCGACGGTCCCTGTTCCCAGCGCAGCGCCAAAGCGAATAGTGGGAATAAAAAAGTCAGCTCCGCAGTCTTACCGACGGACAGAGCCACTCAGAACTCGAGCGGCGCAGAGAGATGAGCCATTCGAACATCGGATGCGGACTGCAATATTTTAACGACAGTTCTAAGGAACAAATGCCATGACTAGGTCTTCGAAGTTTGTACGCGGAGCGGTGATCGCGATGGTTGCAACTGGCGCGCTCGCGGCTTCAGCCGCTTATTCCAGAACCTCCAACAATCTCATTGTGGTCCCGCCAACTGATCTCCCCGAATTAGCGCGGCAAACAGGCGAGGCGATGCTCCTCCACGATACAATCGACGGTAGAACGCTTCTTTACATCGAACAGAACCACGGCACTCAACTCGCCATTCTTGATGTAACTGACCCAGGTCATGTCAAAGGCAAGGGCTCGGCGCAGATTGACGCTCCTGGACCGTTCGACTTTGTTTCCGGTCTTGGAGACCGAGCGGAAGTTGTCCAGTTCCGGCAAGGCCAGGGAAGCGCGGTTCTAGATTTGCATAAGGTCAACGTTCCGACCCTCACTAAGGTTCAAGGACTGACATTGCAGGGCGCGACCATGGCTCTGGGCGATGATGGATTCATCGTCACCAGTCAGGCCGATTCTAATGCGCAATTGGCTCAAGACGCTCAGGTGGTCGTCACAGCGAGTTTAGGTGATCTGAATCATGTCTTTGATATCGGCGAGGTCCGCCAGGAGCTTACGAAGCACGACACGGGAACGACTTTCCTGCTCACGCAGAGCGGCCTGTACGTTGTCAGACGCCCCGTCGTAGAGAGGGAGAGCGAGCTTCGTGAGCGGGATCGTATGCTGCGGTATGCCGGTGCGTAATCTGGTGGGGGGATCGAGGCTACGGGCGAAAGACGCAGAGGCCGCAACAAGTGAAGGTGCTACCAGTACTGGTAGCGCCTCACTCGCTTACCGGCTGATTCTCGAACCCTAAGGAGCCACCAGCATGGGGATTGCGCTGCCTTATTCCCAGCAGATGCCGTTGCGAACCGCCCAATGTCCTCGATGCCATTGTAGATTTCGGGAATAAATCGGACGCGCCGGAAGTCTTATAGCCAGGGGAACAGGGTGGTTCGACGCAGTGACTATAGTGTGCGATCTGATCCATGGATGACGGGCGCCGTCGCTTCGAGGCGCAGGTGTTACCGCATCTGGACGCCGCTTACCGCTTTGCCAGGTGGCTGGCGCGTTCGTCCGACGACGCGGATGACCTTGCTCGGGACAAGGATCGAACGAAGACGAGTGAAGACCGTCTTATTGAGCTTTGCCCGCGGGCACTAGAGGTCTTAAAGCGACAGCTTGCCTTGCGCGCTCGCTTCAAACTCGCCGGCAAACTCAATCATGAACAACTCTTCTTCAAACACAACGGCGAGCCGATCCGAAAGAGCGCCACGCCTTGAAAGCCGGTGATGCGGTCAGGTCACACGCGCTAACGGGTATCAATCCCCATTCAGTGAGCGTGCGGCTGTAATACTCCTTCGCGCTATGCGCGGCCGCCGATTCGCGGTGTACCGGCGACCTTGGCCTCAAGAACTTTCGCCTTATTCAACCAGTGCCGCGCCTTCTGTTCGGCGGCTTTCGCCTGCGACGCGTTGCCGGTCTCGCGCAATGCAATGGCCCTCGTAACCCACTCATACGCTAGACGCGTCGCTTGCACATTCGCGGCCCCATGGGCGTGAATGTTGGGTATGGCGGGCGGGCGCTTATTCTTTGCTAGCATTGTCTACTCCCCTTGAGCGCCGAGGGTACTACAGCGGGCCGTTTTCACATAGCTACCGCATTTGTGCGGGGCAGCAAATACCGGGCCGAGAGCCTATACTCCCGTCGTAGCGCCTTTCTGGATGACCCGCGGCGAGATCGCTCATGCTCGGCCCTCACAACCCACAACACAATCAGTTGCTGGCGGCGCTGTCAGGCGCGGCGCGCGAACGAATCTATCCGAAGTTGCGGCTGGTCGAGATGCCGCTCGGAAAGATCCTCTACGAACCCGGCGACGCTCTGCGTCACATCTATTTTCCGACCGACTGCATAGTTTCATTTCTCTACGTGCTGGAGGACGGTTCCACGGCTGAAATCTGCGTCATCGGAAATGACGGAATGGTTGGCGTGTCGCTGTTCATGGGTGGCGAAACAACGACCAGCCGCGCGATCGTACAAAGCAGCGGCTCGGCGTATCGGCTGAAGGGCACGCGGCTCACGCAGGAATTCGAACGTCAGGGCGAA
>PLIX01000087.1 GCA_003140135.1 Gammaproteobacteria bacterium | reverse complement strand
TTCACGAGCACGTTCGAGTCCGTGCCGATTGCGCAGGCGCCGCCCGCGCCCAGATATTCCGCAGCGGGGAAGATCCCGTCGCCCAGGTTCGCCTCCGTGATCGGGCACAGGCCCGCGACTGCGGCACTCGCGGCCAGGCGGTGCGCCTCCTCGGCATTGACGTGCGTGGCATGCACGAGGCACCAGCGCTCATCGACCGGCTGATGATCGAGCAGCCATTCCACGGGGCGTCTGCCGCACCAGGCGATACAGTCGTTGACTTCCTTCAACTGCTCGGCGATGTGCAGGTGAAGCGGCGCGCGGGGCGCGAGCGATACGAGCGCGGAGAGCTCCTGCGCAGTCACGGCGCGAAGACTATGCGGCGCGACGCCCACGCGGGCGGCATCCAAAGCCTGCACCGCGCGGCGACTTGCTTCCAGAAGCCGTGCAAAGCCGTCGAGATCGCTGATGAAGCGGCGCTGGCCCGCGCCGGGCGGCACACCGCCGAAATTACTATGCGCATAGAAGACCGGCAGCAGCGTAAGCCCAATGCCGCAGTCCTGCGCGGCCGCGGCAATGCGCGCGGCGAGTTCGCCCGGGTTGGCGTACGGCGTGCCGTCGCGGTCGTGATGCAGGTAATGGAATTCGCCGACGCGGGTGAAACCCGCCTCCAGCATCTCGGCAAACGCAAACGCACTGATCGCCTCGAGGTCCTCCGGCTCCAGGCGCTCCACGAAGCGGTACATGAGGTTGCGCCAGCTCCAGAAACTGTCGGCAGCCGGACCTGCGCTCTCCGTGAGTCCAGCCATCGCCCGCTGAAAGGCGTGACTGTGGGCATTGGGGACCCCGGGCAGAGCCACGGCGTGGCGCTCATCGTCCGGCGCGGCTTCAACGCCGACGTCGATTCGGCCAATGCATCCGGCCTCGATGCCCAATCGCACGTTTTTCCCCCACCCCGCCTCGAGCAGCGCGGCCCCGAACCACAGGCTCACCATGCGCGACATCTCCCTGCCTGACGTTGCAAGCATAATAGCAACCGGCTACTGGCGCTGACGGCAGGAGAGCGATCTGGACGGGCCCACGAACTGGCTGCAGGTTGTCCGCAACGACGCCCCGCTGATCCTCAGCATGCCGCATGCGGGCGTGGAAATTCCTACGCCGTTTGCCGACGGTCTGGTTTCAGAATGGCTCGCACGGCGCGACGCGGACTGGTGGATCGACAGGCTCTACGGCTTTGCAGCCGAGCTCGGCGCCACCGTGGTCCGTACGACGATCTCGCGCACGGTCATTGACGTGAACCGCGATCCTTGCGGCGCGTCGCTTTACCCGGGACAGGCGACGACGGAGCTTTGCCCGACCACGACCTTCGACGGCGAGCCGCTCTACGATCCGGGTGCCGCGCCCGATGCCACCGCCATCGCTCGGCGCCGAGAAACCTATCACGCGCCCTATCACGCGGCGCTCGCGGCGGAGATCAAGCGACTCAGAGCTGAGCATGCGGCGCTCGTCGTTTACGATTGTCATTCGATCCGTTCGCGTATTCCGCGCCTCTTCGAGGGCGACCTGCCGAATTTCAATCTCGGCACCTACGATGGAGCGAGCTGTGCGCGAGCATTGAGCGTGGCGGTTGAGCGCGTGTGCGACAGCACCGACTACTCGCGCGTCACCAATGGGCGCTTCAAGGGCGGCTATATCACGCGTCATTACGGACGGCCCGAGCAGGGCATTCATGCCCTGCAAATGGAGTTGGCCTGCCGCGGCTATATGCGCGAGGAACCCGGCCCCGTGGAACCGGATACCTGGCCGCCGCATTATGATCCGCAGGATGCGGCTTCCATGCGGCAGGTCTTGGTGCAGATCCTGAAAGCCTGTCTCGCCTTTGCGCACGGTGTGTAAGCGTTACTTGGACTTAAGCGCCGACGGCACAAGTTACGTCGGCGCCCGCAGGCTTGACGCGTGCTCGCCGCTTAATAGCGAAATAATGGCGGCAATGTGGATGAAGAAACTTTTCCACGTGTGAATCGACTCATTGGGAGCGTGAACATCAAGCATAGGCCCTGAGATCTCCGGGGTAGAACTTGTTCTTGCGTCTGACGAACTCGCCGCCTTCATGCTGTCGCCGGGTTCCGGGGCTATTTCTGAATCGCTGCGGTCGGGCATGCATTCGGCTCTTCGTTTGTAGCTCGTTAGCGTTCGGGGACGAGGCTTCGCCACACCGCTACTCGGGCAGGTTCATCTGTCGTAGGAATGCCTTGTAGCGCGGATCGCCTTCGAGATTCCTAACGAGCGGGGCGCCCTTCAAGGAATAGAGACTGTTATCCCTCTGCGCGAAAGCCCGGTTCAGCCATTCGAATGCCGGGTCCTTTTGCTTGCGGAAGGCGTACGCCTCTGAAATTAAGAACGCCGAATCGCTGCCATTCTCTGCTTTGAGCCGTGCCAAAGCTGCGTCCGCGTCCAGATCGCGGTGCAGCGCGTGATACGCGACGGCCAACCCAAGCGCCTGTCCGCCGGGACCGCTTTCCTGCTGCATTTCGGCCAACGCCTCGGTCGCCCTCCCTTGCATCAGGAGGGTGATCCCCAGTAAGAGGTGATCAAATGCGAAGGTTGGAGATATCTGGCGCGACCGGCGGACCGCCGTCTCCGCCTCCCTGGCGCGGCCAGCGCGGACGTAGATTCGCGCCGCAATATTGTACATGGCTGGGTCGAGCGGGTCGTTCGCGATTGCGGCCTCAATCGAAGACGCGGCGTCCTTCTACTCCCCGAGCGCCATGTGTTGAACGGCCGCAGCCCGCAAGACGAACGGCTTGTTTGGTGAGATACGCGCTGCGATTGCACACTCGCGCGCTGCCGCTGACCAGTCCCAGTCAAATGCCGTATTGACGATGCAAATGACAGCGTGCGCGACTGACGATCCGGGGTCTAGTTTCAGAGCGGCCTCGGCCGCCGCTCGAGCCTGGTTGAACCCTGACTCAGGAGGAAGATATGTCTCCTCGGCCATGTAATACAGAGTCGAAGCGGCGGCCTCGGCTGCCGCCGAGAATGACGGCTCGAGTTGCAGCGCGTGCCGAAAATGGGCTAAAGCCTCTTCGAATCCGCGCTGGTCGAAGCGGTCGCGCGCGTGTAGCCCACGCAGGTAGCCGTCGTAGGCGTCGGCAGGCGGCGGCGCTGATGGCGACCCGCCGAATACCGTACTTGCGACTTCCAGTTGCAAGGCGCGCACGATTCCGAGTGCGACCTCCTCCTGGACCATCAGAACATCGCTGACATCGCGGTCATAGGTCTCCGACCAACGGTAGGTCCCATCGCGGGTGTCGATGAGCTGGGCAGTGACGCGTACGTGTTTATCGGACCTGCCCACACTTCCTTCGACGATGTAGGCTGCACCGAGCGTCGTGCCGATCCTGCGCAAATCATCAGCTTTCCCCTTGAACTGAAACGATGAAGTGCGCCCGATCACCTTCAGCTTAGGAACTTTAGTCAGGAGATTAATAATTTCCTCAGCNNGGCAGCACCGCAATTGATTTGTCGGTAATCGCCACTGTGGCAGCGGGCTGCGCAGCTTTGTGACTTCGCGACCAAAAGTGCACACCCACGAAACAGAGACGCTACCGAATTTCGCCCGGTATTGCGCTCGCGCACGCCGCTTGGCGCTGCCGCCGTCCGCCGTGGCGCCACAAGCGGTCGCCGGGTACGATGGGCAGAGGCAATCCACAACCGATCCGCAACCGCCCATGCTCAACCTACCCCACCTTCGGGCTACTTGCTGGCCTGCGCGTTTCCAGGTAATTCAAGCACTTCAGTTGCCCGCGGTTACCACCGGGAGGCCACCGGGGCTCCTCGCAGACCGCGTGTCGCGTTCGGCCTAAGCCGCGGGCCGCGACGGATCGTCGGCCCGGCGCCTGTCCATGTCTATGATCGCAACGATTGTCATCACGCTGCTCAGCACGGCGCTGCTCGTCACGCTCGGCATCAACCTCGCCACGGCTGAAAAACGCCTGCTGTACCGCCCGCGGCGCCTCTACACCAGCCGCGACGCCGACTTCCGGCGCGCTCTGGGCGTGCTCCTGGGACCACCGCTCGTACCCGGCAATGAGGTTAAAACGCTGATCAACGGCGCCGAGATCTTCCCCGCGATGTTGGATGCCATCCACGCGGCCACAGTCAGCCTCACCTTCGAGACTTTCGTGTTTCGCGATGAGATCGGCAAGCTCTTCTGCACGGCGTTAACGGGCGCAGCACGGCGCGGCGTGCACGTACATGTGCTCCTCGACTGGCTGGGATCGCGGACCATGGCTCCCGCCATGCTGAGCGCGATTCGCGATGCCGGCGCCGATGTGCAGCTTTATCACGCGCCCTCTTGGTTTCATCTCGGGCGTCTCAACAATCGCACGCACCGCAAGCTCATGATCATCGACGGCAAGACGGGCTTCACGGGCGGCGTCGGCTTTGGGCGCGAATGGGCCGACAACCGCGAACATCCCAAGGACTGGCGGGAGTCCCACTACAAGGTCACCGGCCCCGTGGTCGCGCAGATGCAGGCGGTATTCATCGACAATTGGATCAAGGCCACCGGCCGCGTCCTGCACGGTCCTGAATACTTCCCGATTCATCTTCCCGTACAGGGCGACATGGACGCGCAGATGTTTGGCAGCTCTCCGGTCGGCGGCTCGGAGAGCATGCATCTCATGGTGCTGCTGGCCCTCACCGCCGCGCATACCTCGATCGACATTGAAAACCCCTACTTCGTGCCGGATCGGTTGACGGTCGATGCTCTGATCGCGGCGCGCCGCCGCGGGGTGCGCGTGCGGATCGTCGTTCCCGGACGCTACACTGACGCGCGCATTGGCCGCTGGGCGGCGCAGGGCTTGTACGGCGTGTTGCTGCAAGCAGGCGTTGAGATCTTCGAGTATCAGCCGACGATGATCCACTGCAAGGTCATGGTCATTGACGCCGTGTGGACCTCCGTCGGGTCCGCTAACTTTGACGATCGTTCTTTTCGCCTGAATGATGAGGCGAATCTCAACGTCTTCAGCGCGCCTCTTGCGGCCGAGCAGATCCGCCACATCGATGAGGACATTGCGCAGTCGAAACACATGGTGCTCAAGCGCTGGGCGCGCCGACCGGTCTCACGGCGTCTCTATGAAAATCTCGCCTTGCTGCTGCGTTCACAATTATGAGCGCGACCCTCGCTGAGTTGCCCTGAGGGCGATTGCAGTCGAACGCCTGCATGCTGCGTCCATTCCGCTACGGGCTCGCCGGCGCGAAAGATGCGGGCACCCGTACCCCAGAGGCGCACCTCACTGCCGGCCACGTGCAGCAAGCTGCCTTCGCGCAGTCCGACGACGGTCACCGCAGGCTGCAGGCGCAGAAACTCCGCAATCCGCTCGGCGCGGGTCTCGCCCTGATGACCCAGTGGGTGCACGTCGGTGTAGTGCGCATTGATCTGGAATTGCACGAGCCCCAGGGCGCGCAGCGACGGCGGCGCAATGATCGGCATGTCGTTAGTCGTCGAGATGGTCGGGCAAGCGACGACGCTGCCAGCGCTCCATCCGATGTACGGGGTTCCGGAACGCACGCACTCGGCGATGACCTCCAGAAGACCCGCCGCGTACAACCGGGTCAGCAGATGAAAAGTGTTGCCGCCGCCGATGACGAGCGCTGCGGCTGCCCGCACGGCCTGCACCGGGTCCGCGGCCTCGTGGACCGAGACCAAGTGGTAGCCCATATCGTCAAAGGCTGCCCTCACGCGCTGCCCGTAGGCATCGTAGGCGTCCCGTGTGCCGGGCACGGCCGCGTACGGGATGAAAAGCACGCGGCTTCGCGGCGCTCCCAAAAACGCCTGGATCTCACCTCGTGCCCAGGTCAGGTACGTGCCGTCCGCGGCGCGAGAGTTGCTGAGCAAGAGCAGCTGAGATATTTCGGCGGATGCGCCTGCGACTTTGCGCGCTGGCGCGCGCGGCGGCCTGCGCCCCTTAGGCATACTGCGCCTCGCCATTGCCGAACGACCAATTCTCCCTCTTCACCTCGACCAGGCTGATGAAGACATCCTCGCGGCGCAGTCCGACGCGCTCATGCAGGCCGTCCGCGACACTCTTGTAGAAAGCGCGCTTCAATTCCTGCGCTCGTCCTTCGTTGAGAGTCACTTGAATGACAATCGCGTCTGCGCTGCGGTGGATGCCAAGATAGTCAGCGTTGATTATGAGATTGCCGACCGGATGCTCGGCGATGATCTGAAAACGATCGTCCGTTGGGACGTTCAGGGCCGAGAGCATGGCTGAGTAGACGACTTCGCCCACCGCGGCGCGATACGCGGCGGACTTTCCCGCGGGAAGGTCAATACGAGCAAGCGGCATCAGTACAATTCCTATTGGGCAAAACGAGGGCTTGGATTTAGGAGTGTAATACAAAGATCGCGCAGCCGGCCGCATCGCCAAGGCCGCGGCGCGACGGCACGTGCGATCAGCTGTGTGCGGGATGCTCGACGACTGCACAGACAAGCGCTGCGAGAGAGCGGCGAACCGACAACCTTCTTCGACGGCAACTTCGCATGGCGGGTTATCAAGCCATCCACCGAAGCGCAAAGGGCTACCTCGTCATCAGGACACCCGACTATACATCCAATTATTACGATAATAATATTGATATAAATCAATATTTTGTAATACATTTATAATGTTAATAATATTCTCCGGTCGGGCTGCAGCGACTCAGACAGTTCAGTACTACTCGCCCCCGCCCCCATCGCAAGAACAGATTTGGAGTTCGCTTATGATTCGTTTTACTCCGCTGATCTTTCTGGCGATGCGTCTTGCACGTCGCAGGTCCCAATCATCAAACACCACGCCCTGCAGGTGAACGACACCGTCCTTTTACCGAGACGGTGACCTGTGCATCGTAGAAATACGCATCGGCATGTAGGGCCGTCTCCACCTGTTTCTTAACCTCCTCGTCAGGCGGGGAAATCTTCTTTGCCGTAACCACGCTCGTATTAATGGTGGCAGGTTCCCGCTCGCCGACCTCCCCCGCGCTTAGTGTGGCTGCCCAACAAGCCCCAGCGAGCACCGCGACGCGCCATGCTCTAACACACTAAGGACGGCTTGCGGATCGAAGCATTTTGGCGCCCAGCCCGCCGGTAGTGCAGCCTATTCTATAATCCATGCGGCGAAAAGCTTCTCGAAGAAAGCAGGCGCGCGCGAAATGCCGGGTCCGCCAGATCGGGTTGTCGCGGGCCTTCGGCGCGGTCGACTTGTAGCAGCCCGCAGTCCGCATGCCCGCGCTGATGCCCGCTCGGCCCGCTCGGCCCGCTCGCACACTTACGTTTGGACACTGCACGCTTCGATATCCCGCACCAACTGCGACATTGCGCGTACTCTGTCGGGCGTCGAAGTATGCACCATGGCAATCGGGGGAGCGATGACGCTGCCAGAATGTTCCAACTGCGGTGCGGCTCTAACAGGTCCCTACTGCTCGGCATGCGGCCAGCACGCGCACGGGAGTGCCCGCAGTGTAGGCGTGCTGTTCCACGACGCCTGGCATGTTATTACCCATGTTGATGGCCGGTTCTGGCAAACGCTGTACACGCTGCTGTTGCGGCCTGGGCGGTTGACGCAAGAATACTTTGCCGAGCGCCGCGCCCGTTACCTGCCTCCGGTGCGGCTGTATCTGGTTCTGAGCGTGCTGTTTTTTGCGCTCGGCCCAATCGGGCCGCGCGCTGGAGGCGAAACCAGGGTCGAGCCGCCAAAGACTGATGCGCGTATGGCCGCGGATTCCCAGGCGGCACACGGGCTCGCGCGCGACCAGGCTGCATCCGTAACCACCGCAAACGCGGGCAACCGGCTCAACGTCGACTTCACTGACTGCGCCAAAATCACATCCTCGTTCAAGTGGCTCGAAAAGCCGCTGCGCCAGGCCTGCGAGCGCAACGTTGCGTTAGGCGGCACGCCGGTACGGGCCGCATTCGTCGCCAATATCCCAAAGATGATGTTCGTCTTTCTGCCACTAATAGCCCTCGTAATGCTGCTCTTGTACTGGCGGCCGCGGCGCTACTATGTGGAGCATCTAGTGTTCTTTCTGCACACGCATGCGGCAATGTTTTTGATTCTGCTGCTCCTGCGGCCGCTTTTTTGGGTCCTCACGGCGCCGCCGGGGCTTGGAACGATTGGCGGATTCCTCAAACTGAGCGCATGCCTCTACGCGGTTTGGTACGTGTACCGGGCGATGCGCGTCTACTATGGGCAGCGCCGCTGGATCACTTTCACGAAATTCATCGTCGTCGGCTTGGCGTACGCCATATTCCTCGCCGTCACGCTTGTGGCGACGCTCATCGTGAGTGCGTTGACTGCATGAGGCCCCTTTCGAAGCAAGGGTCGGCCGCCGGTCAGACATGACCGGCCATCCCATTCGCGTTCAAACGATGGCAAATACCTTCACCATAAGCGGCGTGTCAATAATCACGTGCGGTGCGACGGCGTGGTAGCTGAGCGCGTGGACCCAGGCGTTCCCCGTACGCAACGTCAGCACGCTCTTGATCATCCCAGGCCCGAAATACTGGAACAGTACGAAAATTAGCGAGAGCGTGGTGTCCCGCGCCGAATCAAACGTCGACCAGCCCTCGACAATGTGCATCGCAGCGTAGGTCAGGCCACCGAGCAATACCGTGCTGATCGCTGACCCCGTCAGTTTGAGGTATCGAGGCAGCAGGATCGCATAGATCAGGATCATCGTCGGCAACACCGTCCCGATGAAGAAGACGACGAAGGTCAGCGGCGCGCCAAGCAGCAGCTGATGTAGACTCAGGTGGAAAATGTTCTTGTCGAACGCGGCCAGTTCGAAGGTGGATTCGATTATGAGGACTATAAAAATCAGCAGCACGTCGTTGCGGCGGTCGCTGGAGCGAAGATTGAGTTCGGCATCCGTGTAGTGCCGCCGGAAGTACAGGTAGGGCGCGGCCGCAAAGACCAGAAAATTGTAGAGCGCCCATACCCACACCTCGGCGCGTTGCGGCGTCACACTGCAGCCGAAGACTGAGCCGGCAATGTGGAAGCTAAAGGGCCGATAACCAAGCGCCGGGCCCACGATCCATCCGCCGACCTCACCAAGAGCCGCGTACGACAGGACAAGGATCGTCTCGCGCAAGGCCGCACGACGTGCGGGCGCGCGCGCGGCCATGTCGGGAATGAATCGCTTGCGGGTGAGCAGGAAGACGAGCCCCATCAGGATGAAGATCTCGATTAAGGTGATGCTTGGCGCTGCCATCTGCAGCGCGAATGGCAGCCTTGCCACCGCCGGACGATCGAACGGCAGCGACCCGTCCGCAAGCCACAGCACGACCCCGTAGCCGCAGATCCATAAGGCGGCGGCGAATTGCACACCGCGATGGCGTGCAACCGCTCGCAGCACTCGGCCCAGCGACACCGCAGTTGCGGCGGTCGTCGGTGGCGATTGTCGGCTGGCCCGCATGGTGGCGAGCTGCTCAGCGCGCCGGGGCCGACGAATCTATGGGGGCACAGTTCGTGCGTCCCTGCATCACGCAATCCTGCAGAGACGACGAATCGCGCAGGACGTGTTCCAGGAGCAGTCCTCCCAAAACCAGCAACAGGATGAAGACCAGCGCGACCAGCGCGGCTCGGCGCGAATTGGGACCCTGTGGGCTTTCCGGCTCTGACTCGGTCATTGGCTCACTCCGGCACCCGCACGACCGCTCGTTATGAGTTCTGCCGGCGATTTTGCGCTGCGCGGCGGGATAACTGCTGCCGATGACAGGCCTGCGCGACTCATTGGCCGCTCAAGCGCCCCTTCCCGGGGCGAACTGTGCAGCTCGAATGCACCTGGGAGTCTCTTCCGAAGCGGCGCCCATGCGCCCTGCGGGGCGACGGCCGGAACTCTGGGCACCTTTCCGCAGGGAAGCCAGCGCGTTTACCGGCCGGTGTCAGGTCGATCACGGGCGGCGCCCCCTACAAGGATCAGTTGGCGGGCATTCAGCGCCGAGTGTGGCCGGCGGCCGAGTTTGGGCTGCATCCGGCGGCGGAAACGCGTGATGGAACGTGAAGACTTCGGCTGATGGGCCTCGAGCTCGCAGGAGCTCGAGCTTTGCTAAAGCTTCAACGACGCTCGGTCGATGGCCTTTTGGCACCCACCAGAGTACGAGAAAGGCTTCGCGCATGCGTTCAAACCATTCGCGACGGCGGCGCATTAGTTCCACATGAGCTGAACCGTAGACATATGTGCTGAGCGACTCGAGATCGCGCCACACAGACATGTTGACCAGCGTATTCTCGTCCTCAAAGGGACGAAGCGCCGTGGCATCGCCGGCTTCGGTTTGCAGGCGCCATACAAAACCCGACGAGCACTCGGCCAGAGCGTTGATCCGCTCCAAGTTCGCGGCAAAATCCGCCATGATTGGCGAGTCCATCGTGCCCTTGATAATGCCGATGTTCAGTTGGGCGAGCTCGTAGGCGGACACGTGAACTCCTTGAGAACTACGACATAGGAGCGCGCGCTGGCGGGGTGCGGTCTCCTGAGAATTGCGTTCAGCGGCCGCTCTGCAGCATGTATTGTAACTCGCTCTCGGTCGACTTCGTCTTGCGGTTGATCAAATGGGTTTCTCTCTCCGCGGTCGCTGTGCCATGCTCTGAACACCTTCGGAGGGACCACCATGCCTCGATGCGTGCCTGCGGGCGCCTGTGCCGTTCTTCTCGTTCTCATGGGATCTGGGGGAACGGCGCTGGCCGACGAGGTTGCCGGTCATCCCATCGTCATCCACGCTGCGCGTTTGCTCGATATAGCCACCGGCCGAGTGGTGACACCGGGAGAAATCCTTGTCGAAGGCGAGCGCATCATCGGTGTGGGTTCATCTGTGCAGCATCCGCGCGACACCGAGGTGATTGACCTCGGCGATACCACCTTGCTGCCCGGCCTCATTGACGTGCATGTACACCTGTTCCTGCACCCGGGATCGGAAAGCCTCCAGACAGTGGAGGAATCCGTGCCGCAACGGACGATTCTGGCGACGCTCGCCGCGCGGGACGACCTCATGGCCGGCTTCACTACCGAGCGGGACATGGGCACCGAGGGCGCAGGATCATCGGACTCCGCTGTGCGCGATGCGATTAACAAGGGCCTGATCCCCGGGCCGCGGCTGCGCATCAGCGGCAACGCAATTGACATTCTTGGCGGTCACGAGGATGCCAATCACTTCAATCCTGCACAGCACATTCTGTCGAATGCGACCTACGCCAACGACGCAGACGAGCTCGTCGTTGCCATCCGCCAGCAGCATAAGGACGGTTCGGATTTCGTAAAAATTTACGAGACGGGACCGGATCGAATGCGTGACGGCGTTCTGCACACGCCGTACCAGTACACCGCCGCCCAGCTTAAAGTTGCGGTCGACGAAGCCGCGCGCCTGGGAACGACGGTGGCCGTACATGCCATGGGCGAGCCCGGCACGCTCTACGCTGCCCAGGCCGGGGTGGCCTCGATCGACCACGCT
>PLIX01000177.1 GCA_003140135.1 Gammaproteobacteria bacterium | reverse complement strand
ACGGGCGCGGTGATTCTGGGCACGCTCGCGGCGATTGCTCTGACGCGTTATCGGGCATTTCGTGGCCGGCTGCTGCTCACCGGGATGGTGAACGCACCGCTCGTCATGCCGGAAGTCGTGACCGGCATCACGCAGCTGCTGCTCTTTGTATCGATGCTGCAACTCTTCGGCTGGCCGCACCGCGGCTTCACCACCATCGTCATTGCGCACATTGCCTTCTGCACGGCATACGTAACCATCACCGTGCAGTCACGCCTGTTGAGCGCCGATCGATCGCTCGAAGAGGCGGCGATGGACCTGGGCTCGGGCCCGGTGCGCGCGTTCTGCGAGATTACGCTGCCGATCATTGCCCCGGCGCTCGCGGCCGGATGGCTACTGAGCTTCACCTTGTCGCTCGATGACCTTGTGATCTCAAGCTTCGTGTCCGGGCCGGGCGCGAGCACGCTGCCCATGGTCATCTATTCGAAGGTGAAGCTCGGCTTAAGCCCGGACGTCAACGCGCTCGCGAGCATCATCATCTGCGTCGTCGGGGGATGCGTCATATTCGCCGGTTACTTCATGCGCCGCGGCGAACGCAGGCGGCAGCTCGAGATCCAGATGGCGGATCGCTAAGGGTTCTGGCGCCGCCCTAAGTGACCGCAACGTAGCGTGGATCGTGCGGCTTGCGGCCGAAGATACGCTGGATCACGGGCTCGAAGGTGGCAAGCGGCTGCGTCGGATAGTCAGGATCAAATGACACCTGATCCCAGCGCTCACAGAAGCTTGCGCAGGCATTGAACCAGGGATGGTCGCGCAAGCTCTCGCGCGCATGCCGATTGCCGCCCAGATGATGCGCGTAGTAATAGGTTTGAAAAAAGCCGTGCTGCTCCACAATCCAGGTGACCTCCGCGCGCACATAGGGGCGGATGATTCCTGCGGCGACCTCGGCGTGGTTGTAGGGAGCGAGCTCATCGCCGATGTCGTGGATCAATGCGCCCGCCAGTAGCTCCTCATCCGCGCCGTCGTTGCGCGCGCGCGTCGCGGTTTGCAGGCAATGAGTGAGGCGGCTCACCTTGTAAGCACCGAACGAGTGATCGAGCTGGCGCAGTGCGCTTAGGATGCGCTCCGGCAGAGTGCGCGCGTAATCGCGCTCCGCCTGGTCGAGCAGCAGATAGTCCTCGCGCGTGCCGTCCGCCATGCGCTTGAAACTCACGACCTTCGTCAAAGCTGCCTCCTGCGGCGCACGAATCGATTGCGGCTCATTCGGCAGTCTTGATGCGCGTCCAGGTGCGCGTGCGGATGCGCTCGGTCGCAGCACTCACTTCCGTCGTGCGGTACAGTCGCGCCTCGATGTCCGGCGTCGGATAGATGGTCGGATCGTTCAAGATCCGCGGATCAACCAGGGCATTGGCCGCGAGATTGTCGTTGCCGTAATGCAGCTCATTGGTGATGTCGGCGATCACCTGCGGCTGCAGCATGAAATTGATAAACCGGTAGGCGGCCTCGAGATGCGGCGCACCCACTGGAATCAGCATCGCATCGTAGGACTCATTCGCGCCCTCTTTTGGCACGGTGAACGCGAGATTTACGGTGACTCCGGCCGCCTTGGCGCGCGCGCGCGCGGCGGCGTAATCCGCGGAAAACGACATGGCGATGCACACCTCCTTATTGGCCAGGCCGTTCAAATACTCCGAGGAGTCAAACGAGCGGATATACGGCCGCACGGACAGAATCAGCCGCTCGGCCGCCTTGAAATCCTCCGGTCGCTTCGAATTTGGGTCCAGGTGCAGATAATTGAGCGCGAGCTGCAGCACATCCTCGGCGGAGTCCAGAAAACTGACCCCGCAATCGGCGAATTTTGCGACGATCTCGGGCTTGAAGAGCATGTCGAGGCTATCAAGCGGGGCGTTGGGCATACGCTCCTTGATCATGTCGACGTTGTAGGCAAAGCCGTTGATCGAATGCATATAGGGCACGGCGTGCATATTGCCCGGATCGAAGCCCGCCTCGATTGCCAGGATGTGGGGATCGAGATTCTTCCAGTTCGGCAGCTTCTTCTTGTCGAGCGTCATGTAAACGCCGGCTTTGATTTGGCGGCTGAAAAATTCGGTCGAGGTCGTCACGACATCGTAGTCCGAGCCCCCCGCCATGACCTTCGCCTCCAGCATCGTGTCGGCATCAAAGGTGTCATACACGATCTTGATGCCGGTCGCCTGCTCGAACTTGGCGATCGTGTTCTTGCCAATGTAGTCAGCCCAGTTGTAGATATTGACCTGCTGGTCTTCCGCATGAACGTTCGCGGCCGCCACCACGAGCAAAAACGCGAAGCAAATCGCTGCGGGCAGCCAACTTTTCATGCTCACCTTGCGTTCGGCAACCAGGCTGGGAATCAATCTAGCACGGCGTCGGGCGACCTCGGTTGCTGCCGCCTCATCGAGCGCTCGGACGGATGAATGGCCACGGGGATGCCTCACTGCCCGGCTCACTTGGAACCTCAATCAGCACGGGCCCATTTTGGGTGAGTGCCCGCTCGAGCGCAAGCTTGAGCTCTACTGGACTCTCTGCGCGATAGCCGACCGCGCCGAAGCACTCGGCGAGCTGCACGAAATTTGGGTTGGTGAGGGCCTCGCCAATCAGCCGTCCTGCGAAGGAGTTCTGCTGG
Organism: Gammaproteobacteria bacterium; assembly: GCA_003140135.1. Lineage (GTDB taxonomy): Bacteria > Pseudomonadota > Gammaproteobacteria > Steroidobacterales > Steroidobacteraceae > PALSA-1196. The sequence goes on along the minus strand of PLIX01000177.1, from coordinate 2,354 downwards.
TCGCGCAGCACATTGCCGAAGCTTCGATTATTGAACACGATGGTGATGAGATGGATCCGGTTCTGCACCGCCGTCGCCAGCTCCTGCACGCCGAACATGAAGCCGCCGTCGCCGGTGATGGAGATCACGACCTTGTCGGGATTTGCAACCTTGACGCCGAGCGCCGTCATGAAGCCGAATCCCAGGTTCTCCTGATAGCCGCACGTCACGTAGGTGCGCGGCTCGTACACCGGAAAGCCGAAGCGCGCAGTAAACCCGACCTGGCAGATTTCCTCGACGAAAAAGCCGTCGCGCGGCAGTACCGCGCGGATGACGTCCAAATAGGCGAGCTGCGGCTGCACCACCTCGATCTCGCGGCGCGATTCAGCTTTGATATTCACGAACTCGGTCGCGCGCTCGGCGCGCCGCACCGGAGCGCTCTGCAGCGCGGCGAGGATGGCGCCCACCGCGAGCTTGGCGTCAGCGACGATGCCGACGTCGGCGGCGCGCCGCGCAAATTCGCGCGGATCGATATCGATGCGCACTATCTTCATGCCCGCAGGGAAATGCCGCCAGCGAAGATAGGCCAGTTCCATGCGTGTGCCGATTGCGATCACCACATCGCACTTGAGCCACAGCTTGTAGGCGGCGGCAAAGCCAAAACCGTACGGCAGCTCCTCGCTGACAATGCCGCGCCCGCTGCGGTGCGAGGTGACCGGCGCCTGAATCGTGCGCGCCAGAGCCAGGATTTCCGGGCCTGCGGCGAGCGCCCCTGCACCTACAATGATCATGGGGCTGCGAGCCGCGGCAATGATTTGGCACGCCCTGTCCACCGCGGCAGGATCCGGCGGCGAGCGCGGCGCGCTCGCCGCAGCGACGTCAAAATCTACGAGCGCCTCGACGCTCAACGTATCCCACGGGCACTCGAGCGCCACCGGCCCGATGCGCCCCGTCGTCAGCTGCTCCATGGCCGTTGCAAACAAGCGCGGCACCGCAGTCGGATGGTCGATGCGTTCAGCCCATTTGGTGAGCCCGCGCAGCAGCGCAAGCTGGTCGGGCAGTTCATGTAGGATGCCGTAGCCGCGACCGATGTCCGGCGCAGGAATCTCGCTCGTCAGGCACAGTACCGGCGCATTGGCCGAATACGCCGAACACAGTGCGGCGGTGGTGTTGAGCAATCCGGGACCCGGCACGCAGGTATAGACGCCGATCTTGCCGGTTGACTTCGCATAGCCAAAGGCCATGTAGGCCGCGCCCTGCTCGTGGCGCGCCCCGATGAAGGTGATTTCGCTGCGGCGCTCGTACAGGGCGTCGAACAAATGATAGGTATGCACCCCCGGGATGCCGAAAATTCTGTCGACGCCATTGCGAATGAGGCATTCGACGATGGCCTGACCGGCGGTAGCAACCTTCTGCATGGATGAACTCGCGTGCGCAGCAGCACTGATTAGAGCTTATCTCAACAAGCTCGTCGACTCGTTCACGGACCGAGCTCTCGGGCGTACCACAGCAAGGAAAGTTGGTGCCGGCGCATGTGCTGGGTCGCGTCTGCACGGGCGAGCCAATGCCGTACTCGAATCGCGCTGGGTACCCGCGTCGCGGTGAATGGGAATAGAATCGCCCCGTCGGAAGTCTTACTTCCATAGCCGACAATGGTGGGCCACCGTGAGGGCGAGGTCCGGTGTAATCGATGGATGACAAGCGCGGCCGGTTCGAGGCCCAGGTACTGCCGCATCTGGACGCCGCCTACAGGCTCGCCCGCTGGTTGACGCGTAGTCCCGGCGATGCGGACGACGCCGTGCAGGAGGCGATGCTGCGCGCATTCCGCGCGTTTGACGCGCTGCGCGGCGCCGATGCGAAGGCCTGGCTCCTGGCGATCGTGAGAAATTGCTCATCAACGGCACTGAGGGAAAAGCAGCGGCGCGGCTTCGTGCCGTTGCCCGCGGAGGATGAGGGCGCGGATGGCGCAGCCATGATCGCAACCTCACCCGACCCGGAGAGCGCTGCCCTGCGCCGTGACGATGCGCGCACGCTTGATCGGCTGATGGCGTCGCTCTCGGAAGAGCATCGCGAGATCTTGGTGTTGCGGGAAATCGAGGATATGGATTATCGCGAGATTGCCACTGTCACGAATCTGCCCATCGGCACCGTGATGTCGAGGCTCGCGCGCGCGCGCGCGGCGCTTGCGGACATCATGAACGGCGAGGCGAAGCCTGACGCGGCACACCCGCACCTGCGGAGGGTGAAATGACCATGCGGCCCATCACCGACGACGACCTGCACGGCTTTGTCGATCTGCGCCTCGATGCAAAGCGTGTGGCGGAAGTGCGGGCCTACCTCGCCGAGCACCCCGAGATTGCCGCCAGGATCGATTT
>PLIX01000251.1 GCA_003140135.1 Gammaproteobacteria bacterium | reverse complement strand
GGCCTTTCGGAGCTTGCGCTGTACTACATCGGCGGCATCATCAAGCACGCCAAGGCGCTGAACGCCATCACGAACCCCGGCACCAACAGCTACAAACGCCTGGTGCCGGGATTTGAAGCGCCGGTCATGCTCGCCTACTCGGCGCGCAACCGCTCCGCCTCGATCCGGATTCCCTGGGTTTCAAATCCGAAGGCCCGGCGCATCGAAGTGCGTTTTCCAGACTCGTGCGCCAATCCGTACTTCGCGTTTGCGGCCATGATGATGGCCGGCCTGGACGGGATTCAGCACAAGCTCCACCCTGGCGATCCGGCCGACAAGGATCTCTACGACCTCGAGCCGGAAGAGGCGAAGCACATCCCCACGGTGTGTCACTCGCTCGATATGGCCGTCGAGCATCTGGACAAGGATCGTGAGTTTCTCACCCGCGGCGGCGTGTTCACCAATGACGTGATCGACGCTTACATCGGCCTGAAGATGCAGGAGATCACGCGCTTTCGCATGTCCACGCATCCGGTTGAGCTGGAAATGTACTACAGTTGTTAACTGCTTCCGATCCGCCTTTGTTCTTCGGCCGCCGCGCGGCTATGCTCAGCTGGTATGCGCTTCTTGCTGTTTACCTTAATGTGCGTCGCCGTCTCCGCGAATGCGGGTACCGCAGCCGTCTACAAATGGGTCGACGAGAATGGCGTGACGCATTACAGCGATCAGCCGCATCCGGGCGCGCAGAAGATCCAGATCCAGGCGATACAGACTTACAAGGCGCCGCCGGGCCAACGCGCACCGCCGGCCATGGCGCGCGGCCGCACCTCTGCCGGTCCCGTGTATTCGACCTGCGTTGTAAGCCGGCCCACGAGCGAAGAGATGTTCCAGAACACGCAGACCGTCCCGGCGAGCGTGCACGTGGAGCCGGACCTGCGCTCGGGCGATCGAGTCTCCGTCTTGTTGGACGGTGCGCCCGTGCCGTCAAACATCCCGTTGGACAGCGAGTTTGCGCTCAACTCGGTTTACCGCGGCGCGCATTCACTTTCGGTCAAGGTCGAGGACTTGACCGGAGCGGTCGTGTGCCAGTCCCCGAGCGTGACTTTCAACGTGCGCCAATCATCGGTACTCGCGCCCAATTCGCCGCTCGCGCCCCCTGCCACGACGGCGCCCAGCACGCCGGTGGCGCCGACCACGCCGCTGATGCGCCCCCACTAGCGAGTCCCCCGGCGGCCCGCGCCCACGCGAGGCGCCGTGGCCGTTGAACACAGCCTGCCTTCGGTCCTATCGCATTTCGATCCCGCCGACCTCCTTGATGCATTGTCGACGGGCATCGTCGTGCTCGATGCACAGCTGTGCCCGATCTACGCCAACGTGGCGGCGCAGGATGTGCTCGCCTTCAGCCTGAAGCAGGCGCGCGGCAGGCCGTTCGGAGATTTTCTGCACGACTCCAACGCACTCGTCGCGACGCTGCGGCGGGTGCTCGAGTCCGGAGAAGGGATCGCCGATCGCGAACTCGTGATGAAACCGACCGCCGCGTCGCGCGATGCGCGCGTGCTCGACGTCACCATCACTCCGTTCGAAGGGCAGATCACCGGCACGCATCTGTTGCTCGAGCTCGCCGACGCCACCCAGCGCCAGCGCATCTCGCGCGAAAGCGACTTGCTCGCGCGCCTGGAGAGCAGCCGCTTGATGATTCGGCAGCTTGCCCATGAAATCAAAAATCCCCTGGGCGGTCTGCGCGGTGCGGCGCAACTTCTCGCGCGCGAGCTGCATGACCCAAGCTTGCATGAATACACGGGCGTCATCATCGGCGAAGCGGATCGGTTGACGGCGCTCGTCGACTCGATTGCAGGGCCCGGGCGCCCGCCGCTGCGCAGCCTCGTGAATGTGCACGAGCTTTGCGAGCACGTCTTTCATTTGCTGCGCGCCGAGGCGCGCGCATCGGTGCTGGTGGAGCGCGATTACGACCCGAGCCTGCCCAACGCCATGCTCGATCGCAATCAGATCATCCAGGCTTTGCTCAACGTCGCAAGGAATGCGCTGCAAGCGCTCGGCGAGCGCGGCCGCGTCACGCTGCGCACTCGCGCGCTCTCGAACGTCACCATCGGTCTCGTGCGCCACAAGCTTGTGGGCAGCCTGCAGGTCGAGGACAACGGGCCCGGCGTGCCACCGGAGCTGCGCGCCAGCATTTTCTATCCGCTGGTCACGGGGCGCGCGAACGGCACGGGGTTAGGTCTTGCCGTCGCCCAGGATCTCGTGACGCGGCACGGGGGCCTCATCGAATTTGCAAGCGAGCCGGGCCGCACCGTCTTCACCCTGCTTTTGCCCCTCACGGAGGCCGCATGAATTCCACGGCACTGCATGTCTGGCTCGTCGATGATGACGCCTCTATCCGCTGGGTACTCGAACGCGCGCTGCGCGATGGCGGCATGGCGCCGCGCGCCTTCGAAGCGGCCGAACCGGTTCTCGATGCGCTGCGGCGCGAATCGCCGGATGTGCTCGTCACCGATATCCGCATGACGGGCCTCTCCGGGCTTGATCTATTGAAGAGGATCCACGAAACGCGCCCCGCTCTGCCCGTCATCGTGATGACGGCGCACTCGGATCTGGGCAG
>PLIX01000237.1 GCA_003140135.1 Gammaproteobacteria bacterium | reverse complement strand
ATCGTCCGGCTGCGCGGAGGGTTTGGCGCGCAGCGCCTGCACGCCGAGGAACACCAGATACGCAGCTCCGATGAGCTTCACGACGGCGAATGCTGCCGATGAAGCCGCGATCACGCCCGCGAGGCCGAGCGAGGCGACGCTTGCATTGGCGAGATTTCCGAGTGCAATTCCGCAAACAGACGCAAGCCCCGCACTGCGTCCCTGACTTAAAGTGCGCGTCAAAACATAGATCACGCCGGGTCCTGGTGTAATCGCCAACAGCAGGCTTGCCAGAAGAAACGTTGCGAACTGCGGTGCCATGGCGAGCGGACCGATCGTCTCAACAACCTCGTTGCAGAAACTGCATGCGCCGGAAAGTATCGAACACGGCAGGTCAGTTTGAGTTGCGGAACATATTATATATAGCCAGCAGGCTCTGACGCCATATTGACTACGGTTTGATTCGATGCTTAGCGGGCGGCACGACCGCGAGAGATCGCGGCATACCGCTTGTGATTGTCAATGTTGAGCGTGTCTTTCGAAATTGTCGCGCGCCAGACATACGCCGAGTTCCACAACTCGGCTCTGCCTCATGCGTAGCGGGATGAGCTCCAGCGGCGTATAAATCCATCGGCGTCATTTGAGCGGGCAGGAGATTGCTATGCTGTGGACTTTAGCGGAACATTTCGGCCAGATTTGCATGATGGCTGTGCTTATTGTCGGCACCCAAGCGTTTACGCGGCGCGCCCACGCCGGACGATTGCGCGGCGAGGCGCAAAGAGTGCGCTGTGCCCTGATCATCAGTCTGCAGGCCCTACGCAAACGTTATGAGGAAAATCTGGGCGTCCTTGGAGGCAGCAGACTGCCTGTGATTGCGGGGCGCAACCAGATCAATCTGCTGCGCGTCCAGTTCTCGCGCTTAATGTGTCTCGATCAAGCTGAGATCGAAGCCTTGTGGACGGCGAGCGTTGCTGCGGAGGATGCAGAGACAGCGATGGCTGTGGTGGGTAAACCGGTCGGCGGTGCTGCCTTTGTGGTTCCAGAGCAGGACGACAAAAAAGAAATGCTGCAGTCTGCGTTGATGCGGGCGTGTGCAAGACTGGAAACGGCCGAGGGCCTGATGGCTCCAACGGCGGTGCGACCTGACGAACGAGGATCCGAAGATGGAACGGTGATCCAGTTTGCCACGCACGCTCTGCGGCGCAAGCGCCGCACGTCACCAGGGGCGCCGGTGCGGGGGCGCTCTTCCAACAGCGCACTTTACTCGTGACATGATGATGGAATTAAACGCTTGCAAACACGCGCCGGCCGCTCGCGGCCAATTCCATGATCGGCGTCGAGTAGAGCTCGCTCAGGCTCTGCCCGCTTAGAATCTCAGCTGCGGGGCCCAGGCGCCAGCTGCCGTCGCCGAACAGTAGCAGCACTCGGTCCGCAAAGCGGGCCGCGAGCGTCGGATCGTGCAGGGATGCAATAATGCTCGCGCCGCGCAATGCCAGATCACGCAGCAACGCGAGCACGGCGAGCTGATGATGCGGATCCAAATGATTGGTCGGCTCATCCACTAGATACACTTCAGGCTCTTGGGCGAGAAGGCCGGCGATGGCGACGCGGCGCTGTTCCCCGCCCGAGAGCGTGTCGGTGCGGCGATCGGCAAAGTCGCTCAAATCCATCTGCAGCAGGGCCGCACGCGCGATCCGCTCATCCTCGCGCCCCTCCCATTGCCATGGCGCAAGATGCGGATGGCGGCCGATGAGTACGCTCTCAAGCGCCGTCGTCGTGAAGCTTTCCTCAAGATCCTGCAGCAGAACGCCAATGCGGCGGGCAATCCTGCGGCGCGGCAGTGCGGCGAGCGGCTCGCCATCCAAAGTCACACTGCCGGCCGCAGCCGGGCGCAGCCCTGCGAGCGTGTGCAGCGTGAGAGTTTTTCCGGAGCCATTTCTGCCCAGGATGGCGATGAACTCGCGCGGTGCGAACGTCGCCGTAAGCTCCTTCACCAGTTGACGCGCGCCCGCCTTGACGCCGAGCGCGTTCGTCGCCAAACACGTGCCGCTCCTGGGTGACGTCGACATGGTGCCTTAGGGCTGCAGGCGCGCGACCGACCAGGGACCGGGCGTAAAGCCCCGAGGAGCGCCCGGGACCAACTTTCGGGTCCAGGAGAAGCGATCGTGGATGCGGGACTTGCCCTCCTGCCACAGTTCCACGCTCTCGGCCCACAGGCGGTAACCCCCCCAATGCGGGGGCCTGGCAATGCTGAAATCCTCACCTTGCGGCGGCGGATCCGCGGGATTGGGGGTACCGAAGCGTTCGGCGGCGGCGGCGACCGCCGCGACGAGGTCCGCCCGCGAGGCGATCGGCCGGCTCTGCTTGCTGGCCCAGGCGGCGATGCGGCTCGGCCAGGGCCGCGACGCGAAGTAGGCATCGCTCTCGGCGGGGGGTGAGCGTGTCACGGGCCCCGTCACGCGCACCTGCCGATGCAGGTAATCCCAGTGCATGACGGCAGCGGCGCACGGCGACACTGCCAGATCCTCGCCCTTCTGCGACTCGTAATTGGTGTAGAACACGAGATATCCGGGCTCCTCGACCAGGCCCTTGCACAGCACGACGCGCGCGGAGGGCCGAGCGTCGGCCGACGTGGTCGCAAGCACCATGGCGTTCGGGTTGGGTTGCTGGCGGCGCTCCCAGGCATCCTTCAGCCACTGGGCGACAATGCGCATGGGCTCCGCAGGCACGGGGTCACACAGGGGCGGGCTGGGCGATGTCATCGGGTAAATGGTAGAGCCTCCGCGGCCCGGCTGCACTTGCCTCGCGCGCTTATGCTCGCTACAACACAGATTGTCCTGGGTCATGAGTCTTTCGAATGTCGAGCGATGACACGACGCTTGAAGATCTGCGCCGCCGCTTGAACGACATCGATCGGCGGCTGCTCGCGATCGTCGCGGAGCGCAAGAGCGTGAGCGGCGAGGTCGCACGGGTGAAGCGCGCAACCGGCAGGCCGACACGCGACTACGAGCGCGAGCGCGAAGTCATTCTCGGCGTGCGCGCGGCGGCCTCCGAGCTCGGCGTCTCGCCGGGATTGGCCGAGGATCTGCTGCGCCTCCTCATCCGCTCATCGCTCACCACTCAGGAGCGCGCGAGCGTCGCCGCGCGCGGCGCGGGCAGCGGGCGCCGCGTGCTCGTCATCGGCGGCGCGGGCCTCATGGGCCGCTGGTTCGTGGATTTCCTGAGCTCGCAGGGCTTTGCCGTCGAAGTGGCGGATCCCGCCGGCGCCTCTGCGGGCGTCGTCTGCGTCGCTGACTGGCGCAAGACCGATTTGCAGCATGATTTCATCATGCTCGCAACCCCACTCGGCGTGACGGATGCCATCCTGCGCGACCTTGCGCTGCGCCGGCCGCCGGGCGTGATCTTTGACATCGGCTCGCTGAAGTCGCCGCTGCGCGCAGGATTGCTCGCGCTGCGCTCGCACGGCTGCAAGGTGACCTCCGTGCATCCGATGTTCGGCCCGGACACGGAGCTGCTCTCCGGGCGGCACGTCATCTTTGTTGACCTGGGCTCGGCTCCTGCGCTCGAGGCCGTGAAGGAACTCTTCGCGCCGACCATGGCCGAGCAGGTGGTCATGAGCCTGGATGATCATGACCGCCTGATCGCCTACGTGCTCGGGCTCTCGCATGCCTTGAACATCGCTTTTTTCACCGCCCTCGCCGAGAGCGGCGAAGCCGCGCCGCGCCTGGCGCGCCTGTCGAGCACGACGTTTGATGCGCAGCTGGATGTCGCAAGCCGCGTCGCGCGCGATAACCCGGAGCTGTACTACGAGATTCAAAGCCTGAATGACTACGGTGCGGAGTCCCTGGAGGCGCTGTCGAAGGCGGTCGAGCGCATCCGCACTGCCGTGCTCTCGCAGGATCACGCGGCTTTCGTGGCGCTCATGCGCCGCGGCCACGATTATCTGCAGGATCGCAAGATCCTGACTGAAAGGCGCGCCTAGGCGCGCGCGGGTATTTTCCTTGACCCTAAAAGGTGTTCGAGCGATGCGGGCAGTGCGGCCCCCTGCAACTGTTGCGGCGCTGGAGGCCGAGAATCGGATCGTTAAGGCGCGCCTGCGCGCGCTCACCTCCCGGGTCGTACGCAACCAGTCGATTCTGCAGAAGTCTCAGGAGAGAGAGCTTGAGCTGCTGAGCGCGGGCTCCTTGGGGGATCTGCTCAAGATCCTCTTTCGCGATCTCAAGACTTCCTATCAACTCGACGCCGTCGTGCTTGCGCTGTGCGATCCGCAGCATGAGATCCGACACCTGCTCTGGGGAGATCCGATCATCGAAGAGCATCGGCGCGAGGTTCTGTTCGTCGACCGCCTGGCGATGCTGGCGCCTATGGCCGAGGGCCTCGAGCGACCGTGGCTCGGACGCTACCGGGAGAAGCTGCACGCGGGGCTCTTTCCGGGAGTTGCGGGACTGGGCAGCGTGGCACTCATCCCGATGCGGCATAACGCTGCGATCGAGGGCGTCCTGATGTTTGGCAGCGCCGATAAAACGCGCTTTGGGGCGCAGCTGGCGACCGACTTTCTTGCCCACCTCGGGCTCGTGAGCGCCGTGTGCCTGGAAAACGGGGTGAACCGCGCGCGCCTGATGCGCAGCGGCTTCACGGATTTTTTGACCGGGTTCTATAACCGGCGCTATCTGCAGGCGCGTCTGCGCGAGGAACTCGCGCGCGCGCAGCGCCTGGGCCACAGCCTCGCATTGTTGATGATCGACATTGATCACTTCAAACAGATCAACGATCGCTTCGGCCATCTTGCAGGCGATACGGTGTTGCATGAAGTCGCCGGGCGCATCGGCGCACAGATGCGCACCAGCGATACGGGCGCGCGCTTCGGCGGCGATGAATTTGCCATGCTGCTGCAGGAGGGCAGCGTCGTCGACGCCGAGCGCGTGGCGTTGCGCGTCCTGCAGGCCGTGCGTGCGCGGCCGATCGCCGTGGCAGCAGACGTCGCGGAGGTCATCGGCCTCTCCATAGGCGTCGCCGCAGCAGCGCCGGCGCCGGAGTTGCGCGACCACCACATGCTCGGCGACCGCTTGATAGCGGCGGCGGACGCAGCGCTCTATCGCGCGAAAAGTCAGGGACGCAATCAGGTGGCGGTCGCGGAAGCTACAGTGCGCTAGCGTCAGTGCGTATTGCGGTTCTTCGAGCGCAGCAGGAAGAGAAAAATGGGCGCACCGACGATGGCCATGATGGCCCCGACCGGTAGCTGCCGCGGGCTTGCGACGGTGCGTGCGATGAGATCCGCCGCCGCCAGCACCGTGCCGCCGGCCAGGGCAGAAGCGGGTGCCACCAGGCGATGATCGCTCGTCTTGAATATAAGCCGCACCGCATGCGGCGTGATGAGGCCCACGAAGCCGACCGTTCCGGCGCTCACGACCGCGATCGCCGTGAGGATGGCGCAGGCGACGAAGAGGAGGGGGCGCCAGGTTTCAAGCTCGAGCCCCACCGCGCGGGCGCGCAGCTCCCCAGCGGCCAGCACGTTGAGCGGGCGCGCCACCACCACGGCGAGAGCGGCGGCCAGGAACGCGGCGGCAAGGCTCGCCCGCGGGGAGAGCGCCCAGCTCAAATCGCCCGCAAGCCAGAACACCATGCCGCGCACCTGCACCGAAGTTGCCAACGCGAGGAGCACGCTGACGAGCGCGCCGCAGGCGCTTGCGACCACGACGCCGGTGAGCAGCAGCCGCGCCGTGCCGCCGCCGCGCGCGAGGAAGTAGACCATCGCCACGGATGTGAGCGCCCCGGCGCCCGCGCACCCTTGCACGGCTAGCGCCGCGCACCCCGCGAGCATCGCACATAACGCACCCACCGCCGCCCCGCCGGAGACCCCGAGTACAAAGGGGTCGGCGAGAGGGTTCCTGAAGAGGGCCTGCAGCAACACGCCGGACAGCGCCAGCAATGCACCGACGCCGAACCCTGCGAGCAGGCGCGGCAGGCGCACCTGCATGAGCACGCTTCTGACCGCCTCATCGTGGCCCCCAGCGAGCACATTTAGCGCGCGCGTGGGGCTGATTCCGGAGCTACCGGTCATAAGCGATATGCAGAATACGACAATAGCCACGGCGCCGAGGACGCCCATGCGCCTCCACGTGGCCGACCGCAAGACAGCTATCCTCAACATCGACCGGTTCACGCTCCAACGGCTAGAGGCGCGCTAGCCTAAAAGGCTGGGCTTGCTCACCACAAGCGCGGTTGTGGCAGACTCCCCTCAAAAGGCACCATGAACGACGTCATCGACTCGGACGGCTTCCGCGCCAACGTCGGCATCGTCCTGATGCGCGGCGGCGGCGAGGTATTCCTGGGTCGCCGCGTGGGCGGGCGCGGCTGGCAGTTTCCTCAGGGCGGCGTGCGCTGCGGCGAGAGCCTCGAAGAGGCCGTGCTGCGCGAACTGCACGAAGAGGTCGGCCTGCAAAGCTCTCACATCGAGATTGCCGCCAGCACGGCGCGCTGGCTGCGTTATCGGCTGCCGCAGCGCTACGTGCGGCGCAATCGCACGCCGCTTTGCATCGGACAGAAGCAGCGCTGGTTCCTCCTCAAATTGCGGCGCGACGACGTTGAATTTGATCTTGGGCTGACGGCGGAGCCCGAATTTGATGCCTGGCGCTGGGTGGATTACTGGGCGCCGGTGCGCGAGGTGATCTACTTCAAGCGCCCGGTATACGCGCGGGCGCTGACCGAGCTTGCGGATAGCGCTTTTCCTCAGGGGCATCCGCCGCTGCCGTCCTGGTGGACCGAGGTCACGCGCCGCGACCGCCGGGGAGCTGCCGAAACTCAGGCCTCCACAGGCTGAGCGTGTTGCTCGCTGCGATGCGCGAATCCGGCAGCCAACCCATCATCGTGCGCACTTATGCGCCCGCGCGCCGCATCGCGGTGATTGTCGCGGTGACGCTCCTCGCCGCCTTCGCGCTCTATGTGATCTATGAATTGGGGCGCTACGACGCAGGCTACGACCGGCTCGCCGTGGCGCAGCAGCGCGCGGAGCTTGAGGCAGTCATCGAGCATCTCAAACAGGACAATCATGAGCTCAACTTGCGCATCGCCGAGATTGATACGCAGCGCATCGGCTGGGCGCGCGAACAGGCGGAAGTGTCGCGCACCATCGGGGATCTGCAGGCGCAGGTTGCGCGCCAGAGCCAGGATCTGGCGTTCTATCGCGGTGTCAATGCGCAACCGGCGGCCGCGACGCTCGGTGTCAGCATTCAACAAGTGCGCATCGGCGCCACGGGCGAGCCTGCGCATTTTCGCGTGCATCTGACTCTGGTGCGCTCGGTGCACGCCGACGACGTCGTCAATGGCTCAGCGGTCCTGCAGCTGGAGGGTGAGGCGCAGGGCCGGGAGGAGAGTGTCGGGCTTGCCGCGCTCACCGCCGGTGCGCAGCGCGAATTGCCTTTCAGCTTTCGCTATTACCAGAACCTCGACCAGGAGATCACGATCCCGGCAGGCCTGCGCCCCGAGCGCTTGAGCATCGAGGTGCGCTCGAGCCGCAAGGGCATTGCACCGTTCTCCCAGACCTTCATGTGGAATGTGGATGCCTCGTAAAGATCACAGAATTGATACGCTCATCGGCAGGACGGCGCATCTGCAAGGCGACCTTGAATTCTGCGGCGGCCTGCATGTGGACGGTCGGGTCTCGGGCGACGTGCGCGCCGAACCAGGCTCGGATTCGACCTTATCCGTGAGCGAACGGGGGGTCATCGAGGGCGCGGTCAACGTGGCGAATGTTATCCTCGACGGGACGGTGACGGGCCCCATCCACGCATGCGGCCGTGTTGTCATCGGCGCGCGCGCGCGCGTTCACGGCGATCTTTACTATGGGGTCATTGAAATGACCCTGGGCGCCGAAATAATGGGGAGGCTCGTACGCCTGACGTCGAGTGACCCCGTGGCAGCCGTTAAGGCGGCCAAGGTTGAGATCAAGTTAGGCGGGGCTTTTTGACCGGGGGCCTCTGGGGCCCTAAACTCTTGTCCGGACAGCGTATTTTTACGCCGAGGCGAACGAAATGGAAACTGTGGAAGCATCAGCGCCGACGCTCGTACTGACGGACGCCGCGGCCAAGAAGGTGGGCGACCTGATTCAGGGCGAAGGCAATCCTAAGCTTATGCTGCGCGTTTTCGTTCAGGGGGGCGGATGCTCCGGCCTTTCGTATGGCTTCGAATTCGATGAGCAGATCGGCGACGGGGACACCTGCGTTGAGAATCTCGGGGTGAAGCTCCTGGTCGATCCCATGAGCGTGCAATATCTGGCCGGCGCCGAAATCGACTATCGGGAGGGCCTCGACGGGGCGCAATTCGTGATTCGCAATCCCCAGGCTTCGACCACTTGCGGGTGCGGCTCGTCATTCTCGGTCTGAAGCGCTCGTAGGCTCGAGTGAGCCCCGCCGCCTTGGTACGCGTCGCCGCAGAGGCACGCAAGAGCCCGGCGGCTCGACCTGTCCCCGACGTTCTGGCCGCTGTCGATCTCGGATCGAACAGTTTTCACATGGTCGTCGCCCGCTACTCGCACGGCCAGCTCACCATCATCGACCGCTTGCGCGAGATGGTGCGGTTGGCATCCGGTGTCGAGGAGAACGGCCGCATCGACAAGGAAGCCGCCGCGCGCGCGCTCGCCTGTCTTGAGCGCTTTGGCCAGCGCCTGCGCGACATGCACGCGAACAGCGTGCGGGTGGTGGGAACCAACACCCTGCGCGTGGCGCGGCGAAAACAGGCGTTTCTCGAGCGTGCGCGCGAGGCACTCGGTCATCCCATCGAAATCATCTCCGGTATGGAGGAGGCACGTCTCATCTATTCAGGCGTTGCACACACCATGCCGTCACAGCCGGGCAAGCGACTGGTGGTCGATATTGGCGGCGGCAGCACGGAGCTTGCTATCGGTGAGGGGCTGGCGCCGCTTGAGCTTGAGAGCCTGCGCATGGGATGCGTGAGCATCAGCGAGCGCTTCTTCAAAGATGGACGGATTTCAGCCAAGCGCCTGGGGCGCGCCCGCGTGGCCGCGCGCCTGGAACTTGAGCCCGTGCAGGCGGCGATCCGTCGCAGGGGATGGGAGCGCGCGGTCGGCAGCTCCGGAACCGTGCGCGCCATCGGCGAGGCGGTGCGCGAGCTTGATCCGCAGGCCGGCACCATCAAGCCCGAGGGCCTGCAGCGCGTTCTCAATTATCTCATCGACGCGGGGCACACCCGCGAGCTTGGGGGGCTGCAGGCCATTACGGAAGATCGCCGCGCGGTGTTCCCCGGCGGGGCGGCGATTCTCGCCGAAGTTTTTGAAGTCCTGGGAATCGAGGAAATGCGCATCGCCGAGGGCGCCATGCGCGAGGGACTGCTGTACGACATGCTCGGCCGCTTCACGGATGAGGACGCGCGCGAGCGCACCGTGCACGCGATGCAGCAGCGCTACCACGTGGATCTTGCGCAGGCAGAGCGCGTGGAGGCGACCGCGCTTGAGTTTCTGGCGCAGGTCCGCCATGCGTGGCGGCTCGAGGATCCGCTGGCGGATCTGGCGCTGCAGTGGGCCGCGCGCCTGCATGAAACGGGACTTGATGTGTCGCACAGCGGCTACCATCGACACGGCGCCTATCTGCTTGAGAATGCCGACATGCCGGGGTTCGCGCGCGAGGAGCAGCGGTTGCTTGCGCGTTTAGTCGGCAGCCATAGAAGGAAGCTTGCGCTTGCAGGTCTTGAGGATTTACTGCCTCCCTGGGATCACACGGCGGTGCGTCTCATCGTCCTGCTGCGCCTTGCCGTGCTCCTGCACCGCGGCAGAAGTCCCACGGCGCTTCCCAACATTGAGCTCTCCGCCACGCCAAACTCGCTCGTCCTGAGATTCCCGGGCCGGTGGTTGAAGGAGCATCCGTTGACGACAGCCGACCTGCATCAGGAGATCGACTATTTGAAGAGTCACGGCTTTCGGTTGCGGGTGTTCAGCTCCCGCGGCTGACGAGAAAAAGCCCCCGCACGCAGCAGGCGTGCGGGGGCTCGTCACTCGAGCAAAGAACTACTGCGGCGCAGTGGTTCCCTGTCCTTCGACTTTCACCTCTCCCGGGTTTTCGAGGGCGTACATGACCACACGGCGATTGTGAGCACGGCCTTCCTTGGTCTTGTTGGTGTCGATCGGCTGGGTGAGCCCGTAGCCCTTGGCCGTCAAACGATCCTCGGCCACGCCCTTGCCGACGAGATAGCCGCGCACCGAGTCGGCACGCCGCTGCGACAGCTTCATGTTGTAGTCGGCGGGGCCGGTACTGTCCGTGTGGCCCTGTAGCTCAACTTTGAGTCGCGGATGCTTCTGCAGGCTCGCTGCGACATCGTCCAGAACGGGACGCGAGTCCGCAGTGAGGTCTGCTTTGTTGAACTCAAAGGTCACGCCTTCAAGAATGACCGAGCCTTTGGCCACGAGGTTATAGCGATCGGGCTCCGGCGGCGGGGGTGGCGGCGGAGGCGGCGGTGGCGGTGCAACGGCGACCGGGGGCGGTGGCGGCGGCGGGGGTGGCGGCGGCGGGGTACCGCGGCCTCCGAACCCGAATTGCAGCCCCAGGGTTGCAATGTAATCGACCAAGTGTTGGTCGCGGCCCGGATTGTCAAAGCGAGCTTTGATGTCCGGACGCAATGAGAGCTGGCTCGTGCCGGCGCTGTCCTGCCAGAGCTTGATGAACATGCCCACGCCGGCTTCGGCCGCGAAATCATCCTTTTTCCCGCCGTTGGGGCTGAGGATATCGCGCACGACCCCTGCGCCGAGGCTCATGTACGGCGCTATGGCGCCGCCGCGATTCATGACGCCCAATACGTCGAGCGAGGATTCGGAAGTGTCAAAATGGGTTCTGCCAACCCCGTCGCCGATGTGCGCGCCGTTAAAGTTGGCCTCAAGGTTGATGAAGGGACCCAGCTCCTTGCCCACGGCCAAGCCGTAATCCCAGTCATTGTCTTTCAGATCGCGGTGGTAGTCGGGCGAAATCCCTCCGACCTGCGGCGTCAGGTACCACTCAGTACCATCATCCGCCGCGGCCAATGCCGGTGCGGCCAATAGACACAGTAAAGCCAGCCTTTTCATCATCGTCCTCTCTTTTTTGAGTCTCGCATTAGGCGAGGTCCTGAAAAAGTTGCCGGAGCGCAACGGTCGTCACGATTGCGACAGAGTCCGGCAAGCTAGAGACATACGTCCGGCCAGTCTGTGCGATCGCGTACACAGTAACGCGCGCAGGCGCGTTTGGTTCACACAAATTACTGTTGCGGGAACGCATCAGGAGCGCCCGCCAACGCTGCGGGAGTTTCCGGCCCTACAGGCTTAAGCCTGAGGCTGCGGCGTAGCGGCCGAGCAGATCGCTCTGCGCGCTCAAAGGGGCCTCCTCGCGCGGCGCGGCGAGGACATACGTACCGTCGGCGCTCAGGAGCCACGCCTGAGAGTTGTCTTTCAGATAGATGTTGAGATCGCTCAGGATGCGTTCGCGATGCTCCAAGAGCGTGATCGGGAAGGCAACCTCCACGCGGCGGAAGAAATTGCGCTCCATCCAGTCGGCGCTCGAGCAGTACATCTGCGGTGCGCCCGCGTTCTCGAAGTAGAAGACCCGCGAGTGCTCCAGAAAGCGCCCGAGGATGGAGCGCACGCGAATGTTGTCGGATACGCCGGGCACGCCGGGCCGCAGTGCGCACACCCCGCGCACGATGAGATCAATTTGCACTCCCGCGCAGGACGCGCGGTACAGCGCTTCGATGGCTTGCGGATCGACGAGCGCATTCATCTTGGCAATGACGCGCGCGGGCTGGCCGTCAAGCGCGTGCTCGGTCTCGCGCGCAAGCTTTGCCAGGATTGCGCCGTGGAAGCCGAATGGCGATTGCAGCAGGCTGTGCAACTTCGGCGTTTGAGTGAGGCTCGTCAACTGTAGGAAGAGCTCATGCACGTCCTGGCCGATATCCGCGTCGCAGGTGAATAGGCCGTAGTCCGTGTAGACGCGCGCGGTTTGCGGGTGATAGTTGCCCGTGCCCAAATGACAATAGCGGCGGATGCCGCTCGCCTCGCGCCGCACCACGAGAGTGAGCTTCGCGTGCGTCTTGTAGCCGACGACGCCGTACATGACGTGCGCGCCGGCCTCCTGCAGGCGGTTGGAGAGCTCAATATTGGCCTCCTCGTCGAAGCGTGCGCGCAGCTCGACGATCACTGTCACGTCCTTGCCGGCGTTTGCCGCCGCGACCAGCGCGTCAACCACCGGCGAGTCGTGGCCGGTGCGGTACAGCGTCTGTTTGATGGCGAGGACGTGCGGGTCTGCGGCCGCGAGGCGCACAAAATCCATGACGGGTGCGAAGCTTTGAAACGGGTGGTGCAGCAGCAGATCGCTCGCGCGGATGACTTCAAAAAGATCCGGCGAGCCGACCAGGCGCTTCGGCAGCCCCGGCGTGAAGATCGGATATTTGAGGTCGGGCCGCCGCACGAGATCGTAGACCGCGGAGAGGCGGTTCAAATTGACCGGCCCGGGCATCTGATAGAGGTCGTGCTCGCCCAGGGAAAACTGGCCGAGAAGAAAACGCATCATGTCATCGGGGCAGTCGGGCGAGGTCTCCAGGCGCACCGCGGCGCCATAGCGCCGCTGCGCGAGCTCCCCTTCGAGTGCGCGCCTGAGGTCATCGATCTCTTCATCGTCCACGAAAAGATCCGAGTTGCGTGTCACGCGGAACTGATAGCAGCCCAGGACCTCGATGCCGGCGAAGAGTTTGAAGACGAACGCGTTGACGATCGTCGATAGGAGCACGAGCGAGTGGCGCGAGCCCACGCGCGGCACCGGCACGACGCGCGGCAGCGAGCGCGGTGCCTGCACGATGGCCAATTCGCTGTCGCGGCCAAACGCGTCCTTGCCCTGCAGGCGCACGATGAAGTTGAGGCTCTTGTTCTGGATGCGCGGGAAGGGGCGGGCCGGGTCCAGTCCCAGGGGACTCAACACCGGCTCCACCTCGTGCACGAAGTAATCCTCGAGCCATGTTTCCACCTCAGGCGGCCATTCGGAGCGGCCGAGCACGGCGATCCCGGCCTTGTGCAGCGCGGGCAGGAGGACATCGTTCAGGCACCGGTACTGATCGGCGACGAGCTTCAGAGCGCGCGCGTGGATCGCCGCGAGCTGCTCGGGAATGGTGAGCGAGTCGGGGGCGAGCTGCGTTGAGCCGAGCTCATGGATCTGCTTTAGGCCCGCGACGCGTATCTCAAAGAACTCATCGAGATTGCTCGAGGAGATGCACAGGAATTTCAGCCTCTCAAGCAGCGGCACCGTCTCATCGAAGGCCTGCGCGAGCACGCGCTGGTTGAACTCCAGGAGCGAGAGCTCACGGTTGATGTAGTACTCGGGAGCCTTGAGATCGGGGAGATTCATGGGAACCGGGTGCGCCTCGAGGCGCGTAGCATCGCCGTTGTGCGTAACAGTGCCGTGACAGCTCGCGTCCATCAGCGTGCCACGAGCGTGATGACGGTGGCGCCGTCGAGGCTTGCAAAGAGCGGCGCGGATTTCTCCTTGAAATCGGCAAGCCACTCGCCTTCGATCGGCAGCGCATCGGGCAGATGAACGCTTTGCGGGTTTTCGAATACGCCGTTCACCCGGTACTCGTAATGAAGATGCGGCCCGGTGGCGAGCCCCGTCATGCCGACGTAGGCAATCAGCTCGCCCTGATTGACCCGGCTGCCGACGTGGATGCCCTGCGCGAAGCGCGACAAATGGCCGTAAACCGTGACGATGCCTTGGGAATGGTCGATCTCGACTGCATTGCCGTAGCCTCCCTTGTCCCCCATGAAGCGCACGTGGCCGGAGCCTGCGGCGTGCACGGGAGTACCCATGGGCGCGGCGTAGTCGACACCCGTGTGCGCGCGAATGAGATTCAAGATGGGATGCATCCGATGCAGATCGAAAGTGGAGCTTACGCGCGTGAAGTCGACCGGTGTGCGCAGGAACGCGCGGCGCAGGCTGCGTCCCTCGGGCGTGTAATAGTTGGCAGCGCCGGTCGGGTCCACATAGCGCGCGGCGCGGTACACGCGGCCGTTGTTCCTGAACATCGCCGCGAGCACGGCGCCGTCTTTGACGAACTTGCCGTCCTCGAAGAGCTCCTCGTAGGTCACGGCGAATGAATCGCCGGGCCTGATGTCGAGCGCAAAGTCGATGTCCCAGCCGAAGATCTGTGCCAGTGCGAGCGCCGTCTGATCGCGGGCCCCCGCGGCCGCAACTGCCTCGTAAAGAGACCGGTCGATGGTGCCGCTTGCCGTGCGCACGTGAGTCTCAAGAGGGTTCTTGAGGACGTCGGCCGAGAAGCCCTGGCCATCGCGGGTGACATTTAGGGTCTCGCTTGGGCTCAAGCGGCGCTTGAACCCCACAAGGTCGCCGTCGCGCTCCGTCAGGTGCAGCGCCTCTCCGGGCTTCAGGGCGTCGAGCATGCGCTTCAGACCCGGCAGGGCGCGCAGGGAGGCAAGATCCGCAAGGCCGAGTTTCAAGCGCCTGAAGATGCTATCGAGCGTGTCGTTCGCCTGGACGATCACCTCGATGGTGTTCGCCCCCAAGGATGCGCTTTGCACGGGCGGCGCGACGGGGGGTTGGGCGGGCGCTGGCGCTGCCAGCGTCTCAGGTGCGACCGTCTGCGCCGGGTGCGGCCATACGGGCGGCACGTAAATCGCGGGGGTGGCGCGCCACCAGGCCCACGCGAGCACTGCGCAGGCGGCGATTTGCAGCCAGAGCGCGCGCGAAGGCGCTGGCCCGGGAATCCTGGGTCTGAAGCTCAAGCGCATGCACTACACTTAAGCATCCTTTCGCCCCAGCGTCCACGAGTGCCAGCCATGAGCGATGTCGACTCACAACTCGCCGAGATCAAGCGCGGTGCGCGCGATGTGCTCGTCGAGTCCGAGCTTCTGCGCAAGCTGAAAAAGGGGCAACCGCTGCGCATCAAGGCGGGCTTCGATCCGACGGCGCCCGACCTGCACCTGGGGCATACCGTGCTTCTTAACAAAATGCGCCAGTTCCAGCAGCTTGGGCATGAGGTGGTGTTTCTCATCGGGGACTTCACCGGCCTCATCGGCGACCCCTCGGGCAGGAACGCCACGCGGCCGGCGCTCACCCGGGCCGAGATTGAGCAGAATGCCGTTACCTATAAGGAGCAGGTGTTCAAGATCCTCGACCCCGTGCGCACGGTCGTGGACTTCAACTCCCGCTGGTTCGGCGAGATGCCCGCGGCGCGCCTCATCGAGATTGCCGGCAAGTACAACGTCGCGCGGATGCTCGAGCGGGATGATTTCTCGCAGCGTCATAAAAAGGGCGAGTCGATCGCATTGCACGAATTCCTCTATCCCCTGGTGCAGGGCTACGACTC
>PLIX01000130.1 GCA_003140135.1 Gammaproteobacteria bacterium | reverse complement strand
GAAAGAAGCCCGTCGCGGCGTAGGTTTGCGAGAATTCCCGTCATCGTCTGGGGAGTCACAAAAGCCGCTCTCGCCAGGCCCGCGTTCGAGATCCCCGCCTCCTGTTCGATCACACACATTACGGCATATTGTGCCGTTGTGAGACCGAGAGGCCTTAGAACTTCATCCATCCGCACGCGCAGCGCATGTTGCGCACGCTTCAGCGCGTACCCGAGTCGCCTTGCAACAGGTTCAGAAACAATCTCAATTGACATATCAGGTACCTTATATTAGGCTCCTTATATAATACAAGGAGACCACAATGGGTAAACTAATCGGACCTGACTTCATATCGCTCCAAGTCCGGGACCTTGAAGCTTCTAAACTCTTTTACACAAAACACTTGAGTATTTCACTCGCAGATCGCAGCCCGCCTGGCGCTGTTTTATTTGACACTACGCCAATTCCGTTTGCGATCCGTACCCCGATGATTGACCTATCCGCGTCCGAGCGACTAGGCTGGGGCGTATCAATCTGGCTTGCTTGCGACGACGCAGACTCATTCCATGAACGACTACAGAATGCTGGAGTCACTATACTCTCGCCGCTTCAAGATGGGCCCTTCGGACGCTTTTTCACGTTTCAAGATATAGACGGATATGCAGTTACGCTTCACACCAAAACGGCTCATATGGCAAAAGCGTGAATGCTATGGACAGGGATCACATACCGACGCGCCAGTGGACTGCCGTCCATTTCGATTCAAGCCGCCTGGGCGAGGGGCGCGGTAATAAAGCCAACTCGAAGCGAGCCGCATTAAGTACCTGAAACCCCGTCGATAGCGCTGCCGATCAGATTGTAATATTTCAGATTATTCGGTTCTATGACGGCTGTCCTCAGGTTTTCCTCGGTTTTTTCTCGGCTCTGGATTTGGCGTTGCGCGCCGCCCGCTCCTGCGCCTCCTTGAGCCGATAGCTCTTGCCGGAGAGGATGAGGGTTTCGGCCTTTTGCGCATCAGTTGATCGACGGGAGTGACGACGCAGCCGGCGTTGGGGAAGACCTGATTCCATTCGCCGAAGGGTTTCACGCCGGCGTTGCCTGTCTCGAACGTGGCCGACGGCATTCCATTCACGAGGCCTGAAGCTATCGCGGCGTCTTCCGCTACGCGAGCGGCAGCCCATGGGGCGCTTTACAACCCGCGCTCCTTCGCCATTTTCTCAATCGCGCGAACCTTGTGGCTCTGCGCAAGGTGCGCATAGCGCTTCACCATGTTGAGTGTGCGATGGCCGAGCGTGTCGGCGATCTCGAGCAGCGACGCACCTTGGCTTGCTAGGTAGCTCGCGGTGGTATGGCGCAGATCATGAAAGCGGAAGTCCTCGAGCTTCGCGGTGGTCAGCGCGTCCCTCCAATACCCATCGAAGTGCACATAGGGCCCAGGGAAACCGCTCGCCTGCGGGAACACGTACTCATTTCGCGCGCTGTTCTGCAGTTTGAGCTCTCGTAATGCGTCGAACGCCCTGCCGACTAACGGCAGCACGCGCGAGTCGCCGTTCTTCGTATCCTGCACAGTGGCGCGCGCGGTCTTCAGATCCACGTCGGACCATTTGAGATTAATGAGCTCGCCGCGGCGGGCGCCAGTGGAGATCGCGAGCATGACGAGGGTGTGCAGTCCCTTCCAGTCTGAGGCCGCGCAGGCGTTGAGCAGCGCTTCGCGCTCTGCATCTGACAGAAACCGTACACGGCCGCGCGGTTCTTTCTTCTTGCTAATATCGGCCGCCGGGTTCCGATCCATCAGCCGCCATTCTTTGACGGCGAGATTGAGCACCCGCGCGAGCACGATCAGATATTTGTTACAGGTCGCCGGCGAGCGCGTGTATTCAGCCGGCGCCGTAACCTCGCCCGTCTTTCGATTCTTGTGCGGCTTGCCCCGAGTGAATTTCTCCGCGGCCAGGGCGTCGCGGGCCTCGACGATGCGATCAGCCGTGATCTCGGCGAGCGTCAGCCCTGCAAAGCGATCTTCCCACCATTTCAAATGCCGCTCGCGCGCGCTCTTCGCGGGCTCGGGCCAATCCGCCGTCACTGTCTCTCTGTAGCGTTTGGCTACGTCGGCAAATGCCGTGCGCCTCGAGCGCATGTGCGGGAAGTCGCGGCCTTCATCTATCGCCGCCTCAATGCTCGTTGCCCACTTTTGCGCTTTGAGTCGATTCGCGAACGTCGCGCTCTGAGTGGGCCGCCCTTTTACTCGCACCTGCGCACGGTACGAAATTTCTTTAGTGAGGGGACTGACGATTCGCTGAATGCTGGCCATTTGCATCCGCCTTCCGCTTGCGCGACGGAGAGTAATTCAGTGCACTGAGTTTGCACGAAATTTGACATGCCAGAAAGCCGCAAAACGCTGAGTACTCTTAACAGCTTGATTTATAGGAGTATTTAGTGGGACGGGTGGGGATCGAACCCACGACCAAAGCCTTAAAAGGGCCTTGCTCTACCAACTGAGCTACCGTCCCGCGCAATTCACTTAGGGCGGCGGTCTGACAAAGACCCTGCACCTGACGGGACGCCGATGATACTACACGGGTCGGTAGCGGGTGGGGTCCGGCACCCGAGCGGCTTCGAACCCACTCCTCCGGATACGGCAGGAGTCGCAACGGCCGCACGCGCGGCCGAGCTCGTCCGCCTGGTAACAGGACACAGTGGAGCTAAAATCCACGCCGAGTCGCAAGCCCTCGCAAATAATCTGTGCCTTCGTCCAGCTGATGAGTGGCGTGTGCACGCGGCACGGATGGCCTTCAGCTCCAGCGCGCGTCGCAAGCGCAGCCATTTTCTCAAATGCGCCAATGAATTCCGCGCGGCAGTCGGGATAGCCGCCAAAATCTACGGCATTTACGCCGATGAAGATGTCCTGCGAACCGAGTACCTCCGCCCAGCCGAGCGCGAGGGCCAGCATCAGAGTGTTGCGCGCCGGCACGTAGGTGGACGGGATGCCCGTGGTGGGCGTTTCGGGAACCGCAATATTGGAGTCGGTGAGCGCAGAGCCGCCGATGCCGGCTAGGTCCACGCGCATAGTGCGATGCTCGAGCGCGCCCAACATTTGCGCGATGCTGGCAGCCGCCTGCAGTTCCGAGGAGTGCCTTTGTCCGTAGGCGACAGACAGCGCATAGCAATCAAAACCTTCGGCACGCGCCAGGGCAAGCGTCGTCGCGGAGTCGAGACCACCGGAGAGCAAGATCACCGCGGCCTTATTCACAAGCAGTCCCGAGGTCTGCGCCGCGCTCGCACGACGCGGCGCCTATTTGCCGCGCGCATTGCCCCACAGATACTTGTGCAGTTGAATCTGGAATCTCACCGGCAGGCGATCCTGCAGCACCCAGTCGGCAAGCTCGCGCGCCGGCAGTTCTTCATGGCTCGGAGAGAAGAGCACGCTGCAGCGCGAGTCGAGCGCAAGCTCCCGCAGCTTCGCGACGCTCCACTCGTAATCCGCGCGGCTGCAGATGACAAATTTAACGAGGTCCTTGCGAGTCAGACGCGCAAGCTCCTCGTAGCGATTGCGCGGCTCCTCGCCTGAACCCGGCGTTTTGACATCGACCACCAGCACGACGCGCGCATCAACGTCAGCAAGCGCCATCGCCCCGCTCGTCTCAAGCGAGACCCGATAGCCATCCGCGCACAGTTGCTGCAGGAGTTCTACGCAATTCTTCTGTGCGAGGGGCTCCCCGCCCGTCACGCAAACATGATGCGCGCCGTGCTCACGCACGCGCGCGAGGATCGCGGGCAGCTCCCACCATTCCCCGCCGTGGAAGGCATAGGCCGTATCGCAGTACTGGCAGCGCAGCGGACAGCCGGTGAGCCGGACGAACGTCGTTGGAATGCCCGCCGTGTCCGCCTCGCCCTGCAGCGAATAGAAGATCTCGGTGAGTTTGAGGCGCGACATGCAGGCGCCTGGCTTTACTTGGCATCGGGCGGCAGCCGCTTCAGGCGATCGGCGGCCAGGTGCGCCGCATCGCTGTCGGGATAGCGCTGCGTCACTAGCGACAAAGTGGTGCGGGCTTGGGGAAATTGTTTCAGTTCAAACTGCGTGAAGCCGAGCTTCACGAGCGCATCGGGTGCCTTGCGGGAGTTCGGCCAGCGCTCGCCGACCGCGCGAAAGGCGACCGCGGCGTTGTCGTAATCGCGGGTCACGTAGTAGGCCTCACCCAGCCAATATTGGGCATTGTCCGCAAGGTCGCTGGTGGGATAGCTGCTAAGGTACTGTTTGAAGCCCGTGATCGCCGCTGCATAATTCAAGCTCTTGAGCGCCTCGAATGCCTGCACGTACGCCGCCTGCTCCGCCGAGGCGGAGCCGCTCGGCGCGCCGCTCGGTCCCGCCGAGCCAGGCGCCGCAGGCGCCGCGCCGCCGTGCTCCGCCATGCGGCGTTCGAGATCCGCATACAGGTCGCGCTGCTGCTTACGCATCGATTCGACGCTATTCTGCAGCTCGTCCATCTGCCCGCGCAGTGTGCGCACGTCCGCTTGCAGCGCATCCTGATGTTGCGCCATGTCGAGCAGGCTTTGATTCGAGATGATCCGCTCGAGCTTTGTCAGGCGCGCATCGAGGTCATTGAGCCGCACCTGCACCGGGTCCTCCCCGGAGCGCGTGAGCGAGCATCCGGCGAGCATGAGCGCGCAGAGTGCGGCGCCGAATTTCAGCATGGCACGCGTTCCCTATTTGAGGTAGACAATCTCGACCCGCCGGTTCTGGGCCCAGGCCGCCTCGTTGCTGCCGGCGGCGACGGGGCGCTCGGCGCCATAGCTCACGGTGGAGAGCTGCGTTTCGGTGGCGCCCTGCAGGAGCAGCGCGCGGCGCACCGCTTGAGCGCGCCGTTCGCCGAGTCCAATGTTGTACTCACGCGAGCCCCGCTCGTCGGTATGGCCCTCGAGTCGTACGCGCACCGTGGGGTTGGCGGCCAAATAGCGGGCGTGCGCGGCAACGATCCCGGGTCCTTCACCCTTGATCTCGCTGCTATCAAAGTCAAATAAAATGATCCTGTGCGCGAGGATGCCGGCGAGCGGACCCGGCGCCGCCGCGCCCTCCTCCGCACCGCCCGCCGCCGAGGCGGAACCCGCGCCGGCGCTCTGTGCGCCTGCCGTCGTGTCAGTCGGCGCTTCCGCACGTTTCGGCTTGCTCGAGCAGGCCACCAGACCCAAGGCCGCAGCGACCATCAAAATCAAAACTGTTCGACGCATACATCGCTCCCGTTCACGGCCGCGCGAGCGGCCTAAAGACTTCATTGCTGGACAAAGGGACCCCATACAGGCTCACGGACCTCGCCCAGGTCGGACCGCAAACGCTGGCCGGTCAGGCCGTCGACCGCAACCGTCGCGAGCACGCCGCGGTCGGACTCCTGATCCGAGTAAATGAGCACGGCGCTGTTCGGCGCAAAGCTCGGCGAAGTATCGAGGCGGCCGCGCGACAGCACGCGCACGGCGCCGCTTTGCAGGTCCTGCACGGCGATGCGGTAGTTGCCTTGATCGAGCGTGACCATGGCGAGCTCTTTGCCGTCCGCAGAGATCCGCGGGCGTGCGTTATAGGTGCCCTCGAAGGTTATCCGTTTCGGGCGTGCGCCGCTCTGCAATCCGACCTCGTAAATCTGCGGGCCGCCCGCGCGATCGGAGGTGAAATACAAGGAGCGGCCGTCCGGCGCCCATGCCGCCTCGGTGTCAATGGCGGGATCATCGGTCACCCGGGTAAGATCCTGCGTCGCAAGATCGAGCACGTAGATGTCCGGATTGCCGCCGACGCCGCCGAGAGTGAGGGCTAGCTTGCGGCCATCCGGCGACCAGGCGGGCGCTCCGTTGATGCCGGCGCGTGCCGATACCTGGCGCCGCTCACCCGTGCGCACCTCCTGCACGTACACCGCCGAGCGGTGATTCTCAAAGGAGACATACGCGAGCCACTGTCCGTCGGCGGACCAGGCGGGAGACATCAGCGGCTGGCGCGATTCCAGGATCATGCGCGGATTCTCGCCGTCGGCGTCGGCCACAATTAGTTGGAAGATCTGCGCCGGCGGTTGGCCGTTGACTGCGACGTAGGCAATCCGCGTGGCGAATGCGCCGCGCACACCGACGATCTTCTCGTAAATCGCATCGCTCACCCGATGCGCGGCATTGCGCAGGGCGTTGGGCGCTGCCGTGAACCGCTGGCTCGTCAGGCGCTGGCCGTTCAATACGTTGACGAGGTCGAAGTCGACGGCAAGCTGGCCGTCGGGCAGCGGCGTCACACGGCCAACGGCGACATAGTCATTGCCGTCCGCCTTCCAGTCGGCGAGCTGGACATTTTCGACGCGCGATGGGTTGGTGAGCATGCGCGCGCGCGGCATGGCGTGGAAACGGCCGCTGCCCTCCAGATCGTGCTGCACCACACCCGCGATATCGAGCCCCCCGTCCCCGGCAGTCGTGTGGGCGAATGGAACGATCGCGATCGGGATGGGATCGGTGACGCCGGAGGTGATTTCGATCTTCAGTTGCGCCTGTGCAGCCGCCGCGGCGCACAAGGCGAGTACGAGGAGCGCGCGGCGTGGCGCGGCCTTACCCAAAATGCGTTCTGAGTGGTTCATGGCATCAGTCGACTGGCTTGAATTGAATTTCCAGATTGCGCTCGAAGAGGGCCGGATCAGGCGGCGGCGGCAGAGGCGAGGCACGAAAAGCCGCTGCCTGGATGGACTCACGCACGGCCGCGTCGCCGTTGCATTGCCCTAATTGCACATTGACCACTTCGCCTCCCGGAACCTGCGTGACGTACACCATACAATCAATTCCCGTCCGTGCCGACGGCGGCCTAAGCCAGGCGCGCTGAATGCGCGCCTGGATTTGCGCTTCCCAGCTGGCAAGCGCTCCATTGCTGCGCGCAGCCATCACGTGCTCTTCCGCGGCCAGGCTGTGCTGCAGGTCCGCCTCGCTTTGCGCGCGCAGCCGAGCCTCCTCCACCTTGCGCTTTTCATCGGCGATGCGCTTCTCGTCTGCCTTGCGCTTCTCGTCCGCCTGCCGCTTCTCCTCCGCCTGCCGTTTGTCCTCAGCCAAGCGCTCCTCGTGCGCCAGGCGCTCCACCTCCGCCGCATCTGCGCGGCGCTTCTCCTCGACCTCGCGCTGGGCGCGATCGGCCGCGTCCTGCACCGCTTTGGCTCGCTGGGCGAGCTCCTCCGGCGTCGGCGCGGGCGGACCCGTCGGTTCCGGCTCCGGCTCCGGCACAGGCACAGGTTGCGGTTTCACCGGCGGCGGCGCGGGTGTCGGGGCTGCCGGCGCCAGCGCCCGGGAATCGACTACTGTAGCCTCGATCGCAAGCGTGCTCGGCGGCGGCACAGTCTGATCGCGAAAGGTCCACCAGCCATACGCGACCACCCCCACCAGCGCCGTATGTAAGAGCAGCGACTGCGCAATCGAGATCCAGCGATCGCCCCTGCGCTCGGCCATACAATTCGCGTCGGCCCGCTCAGGTGCGACGGGCGGGCTCGGGGGGCGGATCCGTGATGAAGCCGACCTTCCTCGCGCCGGCTTTCTGCAGGATTACCATAGCGTCGATGAGCTGCCCGTAGGCAATCGTGCGGTCCGCCTTCACCAAAACCGGCAGATCGGGCTTGCGGCGCAAGGCGGCGGCGGTGCGCGCGCCGACCGTGTCCGCATCGAGCGAGTTCTCCGGATGGCTTCCCACGTTCAGATACAGCTTCCCCGCCCTATCGATCGAAAGCACCAGCGGATTTGCATTTTTGAGCAATTCCGCGTCGAGAGGTTCCGCTGCGGCCTTCGGCAGGTCCACCTTCACCCCCTGCATCAGAAGCGGTGCTGTGACCATGAAGATGATCAGCAGCACCAGCATGACATCGATGTAGGGGACAACGTTGATGTCACCCATGAGTTTACGTTTGCGCGATCCAGCCATCGGTGCGGCCTCCTAGATGGCCGCCGCGCTGCTGCGCGGGGCATGGCGTTGCAGAACCGTCGAGAATTCCTCCATGAATCCATCGTAGCGAATCTCCAGACGCCCAACCTGGTCCGCATAGCGGTTGTAGGCGAGTACCGCTGGAATCGCGGCGAAGAGGCCCGCGGCGGTCGCCACCAGCGCCTCGGAGATGCCCGGAGCAACCATGGCCAGCGTCGCCTGCTGCACGTTCCCGAGTGAGCTGAACGCGCTCATGATGCCCCAGACCGTGCCGAAGAGGCCCACGTAGGGGCTCGTCGAGCCGACGCTGGCAAGCGTTGCGAGGCTCTGCTCGAGCCGATCGATCTCCTTGAGCTGGGCGACGCGCATGGCGCGCCGTGCGCTCTCTAGCAGCTGCTCCGGAGTCGTGGTGCCGTGCTGCTTCGAGCGGGCAAACTCGCGGAAACCGAACTCGAAAATGCTCGACATCCCCGTCGCGCCACCGCGGGATTCGATGCCGCGGTACAGCTGCGAGAGGTCCCCGCCCGACCAGAAATTGTTCTCGAACTGGTCGGCCTCGCGGCGCGCGCGCCGAATGACGATGCGCTTCCTGAAGATGATGGCCCACGAGGAGAGCGAAGCCAATGCCAGGAGCGCAAGCACAACCTGCACGGGAATGCTCGCCTGCAGCACGAGGCGTACGATCGACAGATCCGGTGTCATGTCAGTGGGGCTCCGGCGCGACCAGCGCATTCATGAGAAATGAGGGGAGTCTCTTCGGCCGAAACGTGCCGGCGTCCACGCATGCGACTTTCACCTCGGCTTCGGCGAGTGTCTGCGCGGGCGCCGACACTGCGGGGACACGTCGTGCAATGCGCTGGGCGAAGCGGATCGCCGCGGCGCCCTGCGAGTGTGCCTCACAGCTGACGAGAAGCTCATCGTCCAGACGCGCCGGACGCTTGTATTGGATGCGCAGATTCACGACCGCGAAGATGATGCCAGGATCCTGCGCGAGCGCCTGCTGGGAGAAGCCGCAGGAACGCAGCCACTCGGTGCGCGCCCGCTCGAGGAACTTCAAGTAATTCGCGTAGTACACGACGCCGCCCCCGTCCGTGTCCTCCCAATAGACGCGCACGGGCCAGGAGAACGAGCTCATCGGCCCTCCTCAAACAACGGCAGGCTCGCCGCGGGACGCGCCGGTGGCGCAAGCCCCAGATGCAGATAGGCGCTGCGGGTGGCCATGCGCCCGCGCGCGGTGCGCATCACATAGCCCTGCTGGATGAGGAAGGGCTCGATCACATCTTCGAGCGTGCCGCGCTCCTCGCCGATCGCCGCGGCAATGCTTTCGATGCC
>PLIX01000077.1 GCA_003140135.1 Gammaproteobacteria bacterium | reverse complement strand
CTAAAATCGCCGGGAACTTCGGGCTAGGTGAGCGACTCTAAAGCTTGCATTCCCACCTTCTGACAGTGGCGAGGACGCAAGGAGGCTCTGCGGTCCAGGCGAAGGGCCTGGGCTTATGGGTGTGGCCGGCGGCGTCGCGGTTGACGGACTAGGTCTCGAAGAACCCCATTTTGACGCCGGCCAGCTGGATGACGTCGTTGTCGGCGAGGCGTGTCGCCTGTGCGCCGATGGCGGAGCCATTGACGAGCGGGAAATCATCACTTTTGCCGCTGTCGACGTGCACGATGAAGTAGCCATCCACGCGGCGCGTGATGGCAGCCACTTGCACGCCAGGCCGCCCGAGGGTGGTGAGCGCCTTGCTGAGCTCCAACTCGCGTCCGGCGAAGGCGCCGGAGAGCACTTGCAGCTTTGCGTTCTTGACCAGACTTGCGCCGTCGGCGAGCGCCCGCGCCTTGGCGGTGGCGGAGATCCCCGCTGCGGCCCGATCGGCGGCCTCGGCCGCGGTGCGCAGTCTTTCGACGGGTCGCGCCGACGGCTGGATCACCATCGTCTTTTCAAACTCGTCCTGCTGTTCGTCATCTTCCACGAAACGCAGCTGATGGTGGCCGACGGTGACGACGTCGCCGTGCTGCAGGGCATGCTTCTTGATGAGCTTGCCGTTGACGTAAGTCCCGTTGGTGCTGTTCAGATCCTCAAGAAACGAATCATTGAGGATGTTGATGATCAGCGAGTGATGGCCGCTGACCGCCGGATTGTCGATGCGCACATCGTTATCCGGCAAGCGCCCAATGGTGTAGCGTTCCTTGGTCATGTTGTATTCAGCCATGACCTGACTATCCAGGCTTAAGACCAACCTTGCCATGTGAGACCTCTCGTCAGCCGAACCAGCCTAGGATCTTGTCGACAATTCCGCGACGTGCCGGAAACGCATCTAAAACGTTTGCCATGACGACCGAGATGTTATCCCGCCCACCATTATCATTCGCCAGTTGAATCAATTGTTTAGCGACCGTATCTAGATTAGCACCAAAGGTGGTGAGCGTTAAGTGCATGTCGTCATCTTCCACCATGTCAGAGAGCCCGTCCGAGCATAGTGCATAGAAATCGCCCTTTTGCACGGGCACTTCCTGAACTTCAACATCCACATTCGGTTCAACCCCGAGCGCCCGGGTGAC
This sequence comes from Gammaproteobacteria bacterium, assembly GCA_003140135.1. Taxonomy (GTDB): domain Bacteria; phylum Pseudomonadota; class Gammaproteobacteria; order Steroidobacterales; family Steroidobacteraceae; genus PALSA-1196. The sequence continues at coordinate 14,605 of PLIX01000077.1, read as the reverse complement.
ATAGTTCTTGTTGGCGGCGCGCTGCGCTTCCTCGGCGGAGTAGAAGCCGCGGTCGACCAGCTCCTGCAGGAGCGAGTGATCCATCGTCACCTGCTCGAACTTATCGCTCCTCAGGCGGTACAGGCGCGAGTCGCCCACGTGGGCAATCGAGGCGCGGTTATCAAAGAAGAGCATCGCCACGACGGTGGTGCCCATGCCCTCGCAGTTCGGCTGCGTGCGGGCGGTTTGATAGATGATCTTGTTCGCGCGATGAATGGCGTCGCGCAGAATAATGCTGGGGCGCGACATGCCGGACTCGCGGTCAAGGGTTTTTAGGTCCTGCCGGTCGACCGATTCGCGCACAAGATTCAGGATGGTTTTGACGGCGATGCCGCTCGCGACCTCGCCGGCGTTGTAGCCGCCCATGCCGTCGGCGAGCACCAGCAGGCCGATATCAGCATCGAACGCAATCGTATCCTCATTGTGCTCGCGGACCTTGCCGGTATCGGTCATGCCGACGCAGCGCAGCTTGCCTTTCAAAGTCATGCCGCGCCTCGGCGCTGATGGAATGTGAAGCGCGTCACGCCGGCAGTCGCAGGAAGACTCGCGTCACGGGGCATAGCACTCATGCAATCTGTACTCAACATCGACACCAAGGCTCGCCCGCTTGCGCGCCCCGATCCGGGCCGGCATAAGCTAGCATTGCCTTCGAGGTAGTCCGAGCGGCTGGTCACAAACCCGTCATTATGCGTTCCCCTGCGGCGAATCCTAGCCAAGTTGTTGAACGAGCGCACCGCCCCCTTCACTCAAGCGTAGCCGATGGTACGACCCACCAGTGTCTTTGCGTGCAGCGCCTGCGGGGCGCAGACCCCTAAATGGCAGGGGCAGTGCCCGCAGTGCGCGGCCTGGAACTCGCTGGAAAAGCGCGCCGCGGGCGCGGCGAGCGCACCCGCCGGCCGGGCGCCCGCAGCGGGGCCGCGGAGCCTCACCGGGACGTCGGGTGCGGATGCCGAGCGTCTCATGACGGGGCAGGACGAGCTTGATCGCGTCTTGGGCGGGGGGCTCCTCGCCGGATCGGTGGCGCTCCTCGGCGGCGACCCGGGCATCGGCAAGTCGACCCTGCTGCTGCAGGTGGCGGCGCATGTAGCGCAGTCCCGTCCCGTGCTGTACGCGAGCGGCGAAGAGTCCGTGGCGCAGGTGGGGTTGCGCGCGCATCGCCTCGGGCTCATTGCAGAGAATCTCACCCTCGTGAATGAGAGCGACCTCGAGCAGGTGCTCGCGCTGGCGGTTGAACGCAAAGTCGCGCTGCTCGTCGTCGACTCGATCCAGACCGTGCAGCTGGGAGAGACCGCAGCGCTCGCCGGGGCCGTGACGCAGCTGCGCGAATGCACCGCGCGGCTCGTGCGCTTTGCGAAGTCGAGCGGCACCGCTGTGGTCATCATCGGTCACGTGACCAAGGAGGGCGCCATCGCAGGGCCGCGCCTGCTCGAGCATCTGGTGGATACGGTCCTGTATTTTGAAAGCGAGGCCGGCAGCCGTTATCGCCTGGTGCGTGCGACCAAGAACCGCTTCGGCGCGGCGCACGAGCTCGGTTTCTTCGCCATGAGCGACACGGGGCTGAAGGAAGTGCGCAACCCGGCCGCAATTTTTCTCGCGCGCTCGCCTGAGCCCTCGGCGGGCAGCATCGTCACCGTGATGCGCGATGGCGGCCGGCCACTGCTGATCGAGCTGCAGGGCCTCGTCGACCGGATGCGCTTCGGGGCGCCGCGCTGCGTCGCCCAGGGCCTCGATGCCAACCGTGTGGCCATGCTGCTCGCGGTTCTCAGCCGCCATGCCGGAGTGTCGCTGCAGGAGCACGACGTATTTGCCAACGTCGTGGGCGGAATCCGCATCGAGGAGACGGCGTGGGACCTGCCGCTAGTGCTGGCATTAGCCTCGAGCCTGAACGATCGGCCGCTGCCGCGCTCGCTCATCGCCTTCGGTGAACTCGGGCTCACCGGCGAGCTGCGTCCGGTCGCCTATGGTGAGGAGCGCTTGCGCGAGGCGCAGAAGCAGGGCTTTAAGCTTGCGCTCGTGGCGCGCGACAATGCGCCGCGCAAGGCGCTTCCCGGGCTTGAAGTGCGCGTGGCCGGCCGCATCGGCGAGGCGCTCGCCGCCGCATTTTCCGCGCCGCCGGATCTTGCGGCCGTCAATCCGCCGGAGCGAACACGCGGACGGTCTTGATCGCGTTATCCGCGATCTGCAGCACCTCGAATTGATAGCGGCCCACCTTGAGCGCAGTGCCCGGATCGGGGATGGTCTCCAACTGTTCCAGGAGCAGCCCGTTCACAGTCTTCGGGCCCACCGTCGGCAACTGCCACTGCAGTGCGCGGTTCAGCGCGCGCACCGTAGCGCTGGCGTTGATGATGTAGACGCCCGGGCGCTCCACGTGAATGTCCTTGTGAGTGACCGTCGCGGGGTCGGTCGTGAACTCGCCCACGATTTCCTCGAGGATGTCCTCCAGAGTCACGAAGCCCTCGATGTCGCCGTATTCGTTGACGACGAAGGCAAGGCGGCGCCGGGTGCGCTGAAAATTTGTGAGCTGCACGGCAAGCGACGTGCCCTCGGGCACGAAATACGGCTCGCGGCTGCGTGCGATCTCGACCAGGCGATCGCGTGTGAGGGAGCCGCGCGCGAGTTCCTGGGCGACGCGCTTCATGTGCAAGATGCCGACGATGTTGTCCAGCTCGCCCTCGTACACGGGCAGGCGCGTGTGCGGCGTCTGGCGCAGCTGATCGATGAGGTCCTCCCAGCTGTCCCGCACGTCGATGCCGGCGATCTCCTGGCGCGGCACCATGATGTCGTTCACCGTGAGCTGCCCGAGGTCCAGGATCGAGAGCAGCATCTGCCGGTGGCGCGCCGGGATCATGGGACCGGCTTCCGCAACCACCGTGCGCAGCTCCTCGGTGCTCAGATTCTGGCTGCTGCGCACGGCCTTGACGACGCCGAACACGCGCAGCACGCCGTACGCCAGCTGATTCGTGATCCACAGCAGCGGCCGCGCGAGGAGCACGAGCGCGCGGTAAATGTGCGCGGAGCGCAGCGCCACCCACTCCGGATACGTCGCCGCGTAGATCTTGGGTGCGAGCTCGCAAAAAACGATGACGACGACCGTGAGCGCAGCGCTCGTGGCCGGAACGGCATAGGGGTTGCCGCTGCGTTGGGCGAGGAGCGTTGCGATGGCGGAGGCGAACACGCTCGCCGCGGCCAGGATCACAAGGTTAGCCCCCAGCCAATCGTCGGGCTTTTGCAGCAGCCGGTCGAGGAGCTTGGCCGTCCCCTGACCCGTATGGGCGCGGTGCCGGATGCGGTAGCGATTGACGGACAGCATCGCAACCTCGGTGCCCGAGGAGAAAGCGATGATGAGCAGCAGGGCCAGGAGGCCGAGAAGCAGATTGAGCGTCGAAGTACCGTTCAAGGCATGACCCTCGCAGGTGGCTGCGGCGAAGCACATTCTCGCGCATCGCGCCTGCCCTCGTCCCCGCCTTGGGGCCGTGCGCTGCGCATATAATCGCGTCCATGTTCGAAAACCTTTCCGCCCGCCTGACGCGCACGACCGAGAAGCTGCGCGGCCGGGGCCGTATCACCGAAGACAACATCGCCGAGGCGCTGCGCGAGGTGCGCGTGGCGCTCCTCGAGGCGGACGTGGCGCTGCCGGTCATCAAGAGCTTCATCGAGGCCGTCAAGGCAAAGGCCCTGGGCGCCGAGGTGAGCGCCAGCCTCTCCCCCGGGCAGGCGTTCATCGGCATCCTGCACCGCGAGATGGTGGAGCTCATGGGCGGGGCGCGCGCCGGCTTCAGCCTGCGCGCCCAGCCGCCGATCGTCGTGCTCCTCGCGGGTTTGCAGGGAGCGGGCAAGACCACGACCGCCGCCAAGCTTGCGCGCTGGCTCATCGAGCGGGAGAAGAAGCGCGTATTGCTGACGAGCACCGATATCTCGCGCCCCGCGGCCATTTTGCAGCTGGAACGTCTGGCCGGCGAGGTCGGCGCGCAATTCTTTCGCGCGCCGCCCGCGCAGTCCCCGGCCGAGATCGCGCGCGCGGCGCTCGATGAGGCGCGCCGCGGCGTGTTCGACATTCTCATTGTGGATACCGCCGGACGACTGCACGTGGACGAGGCGCTGATGGCCGAGGTGCGGCAGATCGATGCGCTCGTGAGTGCCAGCGAGCGGCTGTTCGTCGTCGATGCCATGGCGGGGCAGGATGCGATCAATGCCGCGCGCGCCTTCGGCGCGACGCTCGATTTGACGGGCATCGTGCTGACCAAGGCCGACGGAGACGCCCGCGGCGGTGCTGCCTTGTCGGTGCGCCAGGTGACGGGCAAGCCCATCGTCTTCATGGGTGTGGGCGAGAAGACCGACGCCCTGGAGCCCTTTGATCCGGAGCGCATGGCCTCGCGGATCCTCGGCATGGGCGACGTCGTGAGCCTCGTCGAGCAGGTGCAGCGCGAGGTGACGAGCGACGAGGCGACCCGGATTGCCCAAAAGGTGGCGCGCGGCAAAGGCTTCGATCTGGCGGACTTGAAAGGCCAGCTCGAGCAGGTGCAAAAGCTCGGCGGCATGAGCTCGCTCCTCGACAAGCTGCCGGCCGCGGCGGGGCGGCGCGCGGTGTCCGCGGATCAAGGCGACCGGGAAGTGCGCCGCCAGATCGCCATCATCAATTCCATGACACAGCGCGAGAGGCGCCAGCCGGGCGTCATCGACGGCTCGCGGCGCCGGCGCATCGCGGGCGGCGCCGGCGTGCAGGTGCAGGACGTCAATCGGCTCCTGAAGCAGTTTCAGGACATGCAGCGGATGATGAAGAGCATGAAAGGCGGGCACTTGCGGCGCCTGATGGGTGCTTTCAAGGGGCGTTTGCCTTAACGCCTGCGTTTGCCGTTTTGCGAAGCCTGCCGCTTTTGCGTAGAATCCGCGCTCTTTTTTGGGCGGCCGATCTCACCATGGTAACGATACGTCTGACACGGCGCGGGGCACGGAATCAGCCCTTTTATCACCTCGTGGTGACCGATAGCCGCAAGCGCCAGGGCGGCCTGAGCCTCGAGCACGTGGGCTTCTTTAATCCGATCGCGCGCCGCAGCGAGCCGAAGCTTAAGCTTGACCTGCCACGTATCGATTACTGGCTGAGCCAGGGCGCACAGCAGTCCGAGCGCGTGCGCTCGCTCGTGGCGTCCTATCGCAAGCAGGCAAGCGCCATCACCTGAGGCTTGCGGCGCAGGCGGCGGCGTGGAGTGGATCGAGCTCGGACGAATTCGCAGGCCATTCGGCGTCAAAGGCTGGCTGCACGTGGAGTCCTTCACCGAGCCGCTCGAGGCCCTTCTCGACTACCGCCAGTGGACGCTGCGCAGCCCCGGCGGGGCGCGCGCTCTGCGCGTCGTGGCCGAGGGGCGCTCGCAAGGCCGCGAGCTCGTGGTGCGTCTGGAGGGCATTGAGGATCGGCAGGCAGCCCAGGCACTCGTCGGAGCGGTGGTCGAGGTCGCGCGCAGCGAACTGCCGCCGACGCGGGCGCGCGAATACTATCGCGCCGATCTGCTCGGTCTGGCGGTGAGCAATCGCGAGGGCGTGGACTTAGGGGTGCTTGCGCACTTCATCGAGGCGGCGAACGGTGCCACGATGGTCATCAAGCACGCGGCATCCGGAGAGCACTGGGTGCCGGCGACGCCTGAATATTTGTGGCATGTGGATTTGGCGGCGGGCCGGATCATAGTTGATTGGCCGATCGACTCCGCCTAGAGGCAGGCGCAGTGCACATCGAGGTGGTCACGCTGTTTCCGGACATGGTCCGCGGAGCGGTCGACTTCGGCATCCTCGGTCGTGCCGCCGAGCGCGGGCTTTTGCAGGTGGGTACGGAAGACCCGCGTGCGCATACGGTGAATGCACACCGCACGGTGGATGATCGGCCCTACGGCGGCGGTCCGGGCATGGTGCTGAAGGCCGAGCCCATGCTGTGCGCGATCCGGGCGGCGCATGCGCGGCTGCCCGCAGGCAGTCCGCGGATTTGCCTGTCGGCGCAGGGAGAGCTTTTCAGCGCGGCGAAGGCGCGGGAGCTGGCAGCACTGCCCGGATTTTTGCTCATCGCCGGCCGCTATGAGGGCATCGATGAGCGGGTGATGGCGCTGGGCGTTGATCGGGATCTGTCGATTGGCGACTATGTTCTCTCGGGTGGGGAGCTGCCCGCGCTCGTGGTGGTGGATGCGGTGGCACGCTTGCTGCCGGGTGTTCTGGGCGACGAGCGCTCGAGCGCCGAAGACTCCTTCGCCGCGGGGCTGCTTGACTGGCCGCACTACACGCGGCCCGAGGTATTCGAGGGCTTGGCGGTGCCGCAAGTGCTATTGTCCGGTGATCACGCGGATATCCGGCGCTGGCGGCTTGAGCAGGCCGTGGGCCGCACGTGGCTGCGCCGCCCGGATCTGATCGTGAAAGAGGAGCTGACGGCCGAGGCCGTTGAGGCCCTCAATGAGTTTCTCGCCGCCCGCAAGGTCGGTGAGCCAGTCGAGGGAAGGTGAGCGATATGAGCAAGATCATTCAAGACATCGAAAGTCGGCGCATGACACGGAAGCTTCCGGATTTCAACCCGGGCGACACCGTGGTCGTGCAGGTGAAGGTGGTGGAAGGCGACCGCGAGCGTGTGCAGGCGTACGAAGGCGTCGTCATCGCCAAGAGTAACCGCGGCCTGAACTCATCATTCACGGTACGCAAGATCTCGCACGGCGAGGGCGTCGAGCGCGTCTTCCAGGCGCATAGCCCGGCAATCAGCGACGTCGTCGTCAAGCGCCGCGGCAGCGTGCGCCGCGCCAAGCTCTACTATCTGCGCGCGCTCTCCGGCAAGGCGGCGCGCATCGAAGAGAAGATCTGAGCGCGTAGTTGATGACTGCTCTGCGCAGGTTCGGGCACAACGTGTGGTGGTTCCTCGACGGACTGCGTCGGGTGCTGCATTTGATCCTGCTGCTCTTCTTCTTCGGCGTGGTGCTGGTGGCACTGCGCGGCTCGATTCCGAGCCTGCCGGAGCGGGCGGCGCTCGTGGTCGCGCCCGAAGGGCGGCTCGTCGAACAGTTGTCCGGCGATCCTCTGGAAAGGGCTCTGGAGGATGCGCGCAGCAAGGAGCACTCCGAGACTCTGCTCTGGGACCTGACCGACAGCATCCGCGCGGCGGCGAAGGACAAGCACATCCCGGTGCTGGTGCTCGACCTGGAGCATTTTGAAGGGGGCGGCCAGCCGAGCCTCGAGGAGCTGGCACGCGCTATCCGCGAGTTCCGGGCGAGCGGCAAGAAAGTCATCGCCGTTGCGACGAGCTACCTGCAGGGGCCGTACTACATCGCGGCGCAGGCCGATGAGATCTACGTTGATCCCATGGGCTTCGTGCTCATCGACGGCTACGACGGCTACCACATGTATTTCAAGGATGCGCTTGACAAGCTCGACGTCGACGTCAACGTGTTCCGTGTGGGCGCATTCAAGAGCGCGGTCGAGGTCTACACACGCAACGACATGTCCGAGGATGCACGCCAGAACGCCTTGGGTTATCTCACGGCGCTGTGGACGAGCTATCAGGGTGCGACCACCCGGGCGCGCAAGCTGCCCGCGGATGCGGTTGCAACCTATGCGGCCGAGCTGTCGAAGACAATTCCGGCTGCGGGCGGCGATGCGCCCACCGTGGCGCTCAAGGCGGGTCTTATCACGGGGATCAAGACGCGCCTGGATGTCGAGCGTGAGCTCATTTCGATGGTTGGTGAGGATGAGTCGGATGGGTCTTTTCGTTCCATCTCCGATGAGGACTATGCGCGCATCGTGCATGCGCAGAAGAAGGTCACCGGCGGCCGCAGTCGCAGGATCGGCGTCATCGTGGCCGAAGGGGAGATCCTCGACGGCGACCAGCCGCCCGGCACGATAGGCGGGGAGTCCACGGCGCGTTTGATCCGGAATGCGCGCATGGATGACAACGTGCGTGCCGTCGTGCTGCGCGTGGATAGTCCCGGCGGCAGCGTCACCGCATCGGAGCAGATCTATCAGGAATTGAAGGCGCTCAAGGCCGCAGGTAAGCCGCTCGTCGTATCGATGGCCAACTACGCAGCCTCCGGCGGCTACTACATCTCAGCACCCGCGGATGAGATCTGGGCGAGCCCCGCGACGATAACCGGATCGATCGGCATCTTCGCGATTGTTCCGACGGTGCCGCGCACTCTGGGGAAAGTCGGTGTCAACGTCGATGGGGTCGGCACGACGCCGCTCTCGGGCCAGTTGCGCCTCGACCGGCCGCTTGGTGCGCCGGCGCGGGCGCTCCTGCAGTCGACGGTGGAGCGCGGCTACGAAGAATTTCTGCAGCGCGTCGCGAGCGGCCGCAAGAAGACGCGCGACCAGGTGGATGAAATCGGCCAGGGCCGGGTGTGGGCGGGAATCGACGGCAAGCGCTTGGGCCTCGTCGATGAGCTCGGCTCATTTGACGATGCGGTAAAGGCGGCCGCGCGGCGCGCCAAGTTGACGAACTACGATGTGCACTTCATCGAGCCGGAGCTCACCTGGACGGAGGAGCTCGCGATGCAGCTGCACTCCCAGCTTGCGCGCCTCATGTTCAGAGCCGATGGCAACGCCCGCGCGCTCGCGCGCGTCGTGGGCGAGCTTGATCCGCTGGCACGCGAAGTCGAACGGCTGAGCCACTTCACGGCCCGGGACCGGCTCTACGCGTACTGTTTCTGCGGCGTGCCTTAAGCGCCTCTCCCGGCGAACGCACCCGCGCCGCAGTGGCGAGTGGTGCAGAAAAACATAACCGCAGTGCCGACACGGCTCCCCGCCCGCGCGCCTCCTCGCGACCGACGCGTTCTTGATCCGCCGCGCGCGGCAATCGACCGACTTGGCTGATGAGCGCGTTGGCCGGGAACTTTACCCACGGACCTGAATTTCTCTGTGCAGTGCAATCGCGGCATGCAGCCTTGTCCGCGTTCGGCACCCCTTGCCGGAGCCAGCGGGATGTGTGGAGAATTCCTCAGAGCCGCGATCTATTTGGCGCTCATACTGTGGGCGTGCGCCCCGCGCTTGGCGTGCGCGCAAACGCCGTCGCCGCTGCAGGAATGGCAGTATTCGAGCGGAATAATCCTGCAGAGGTTATTTGAGGCGAATCTGCCGGAATGGCGCGTCGTCGTCGGCGCTGGCGAGGAGGTGAGGCCGCTCTACGACGGCGCACAACCCTACCGCGGGGAAGGCGGCCCCGTGATCAACATCCGATACTACGACATCGCCTTCGCCTCGACCGGCGAAGGAGTCGGCATGAACCTCCTGAGCGGTGACAATTATCGCGCCGGCGTCGCGCTCGGCTACGATCTCGGTCGGCGCGTTGCGGACTATTACAGTCATCTGCATGGGCTCGGCGACATTACTCCGGCGCCCGTCATCAAGCTGTTCGATTCCTACGTGATCTCAAAGAAGTTTCCGCTCGTTCTGCGGGCTGACGTTCGCCAGTTTGTCGGTGGCGCCGACGGGGTCATTGGCGATCTGGGCGTTTATATGCCGCTGCCCGGCAGTTCGAAGACCTTGGCAATGTTCGCCGGCCCATCGATCACGTTCGCCGACCACCTGTACTTGCAAAAGGAATTCGGCGTAACCGCGACACAGGCCCTAGCCTCCGGGTATCCTGAGTATGATGCCCATCCCGGGGTCAACGCGGTCGGACTGGGCTTCAGTGCGACCCGCTTCATCACGAGTCGCTGGCTCCTCAATGTGGACGCGGCGGTTAACCGCCTGCGTGGAAGTGCCGCGGAAAGCCCGCTCACACAAAGGACCGGACAGCGCGTACTGGCGCTGTCGATAGCATACTCACGCTAGCGTGGGCCTCGGGAGAGCAGAGCGCTGGCGCCAGGATAAGCGCCCGCCGAGAGGGCCCGTGGAAGCCGATGACCGACCGCCTGGAGTGCGACAGCCAGCCCAATGACGCGGCGAGCAAAAGGTGTGACCGCGTTTGCAATTTTTGCCGCCGCGCGCCTTGCAAATCTTCAATTGCCTTGAAGTTTGTGGAAAATATGCGCGGTGAGCGGCTCAAACAAGCAGCCGTCCCTTCCAGGAATCGGCCATGAGGTTTCGACTTAAAGCTTTAGGTCTGCATCTGCTCGGGAGCGTCATCGTACTGGCGCTCGTGCTCGGCACACTTTACTGCGGATGGTATCGCTGGCCCGGCTGGTTCCTGGCCGATGCGCTGCCTGTGGTCACGGTGCTGGCGGGAGTCGACCTCGCGCTCGGCCCCCTGCTCACGTTCGTAATCGCCGGGGCGAGCAAGCCGCGGCGTGTATTTGCGCGCGACGTCGCGATTATCGTGGCGGTCCAGCTTTGCGCGCTGATCTACGGCAGCGCCTTGCTCTGGAACGGCAGGCCGCTGTATTACGCGTTTTCCGAGAACGTGCTGCAGCTGGTGCAGGCGTACGATATTGACGCGCACGAGTGGGCCCTCGGCCGCCAGCAGAACCCGGAACTGGCGCCGCACTGGTACAGCCTGCCGCGCTGGATTTGGGCGCCGCTGCCGCAGGATCCGAACGAACGCGAGAAGATCGTGACGGCGGCGGTTGTAGGTGGCGACGATGTCATCTCGATGCCGCGGTATTTCAAGCGCTGGGAGCAGGGCTTGCCTGACCTGCAAAAGCAGCTGAAGAAGGTGGATGATGTCGCCTACTTCTCGAACGCTGACAAAGTAGGGCTCAAGGCGCTGATGCGGACGGCCGGGCTCGCCACGGATCAGTTGAATTCCATACCGCTCACGGGACGCGGCAAACCTCTGCTCGCCGTATTCGATCCGACAAGCCTAAAGGTGCAGGCGATCTTCAAGGTCAAGGAGCAGGTGCGCCCGCGACCTAAGGCCAGGCGCCGAGGACGACCTCCATCAAGGAAAAAATGACGACCGGGTAGCCGGCATGGACGCAGCCACAAACGCAGGCTCCCGTAACTCAAATAGGTAGATGACGCCGAGGGCCGTCTAGACAAAGGTCAGTCCCGTCATGAAGCCTGCAAACAGTCCGAATCACCCGCTGGCATTCGAGCCTATGAACATCGCCAGAGTGCCGGCGGCGATCAGGTCCCAGCACGCGATGTCTTCATACATTCTGCCGATACACGATGAAGCCGGATTTCTCTGCGACTTTATCGTAGAGCCGCATCGCGACCGCATTGCTCTCGTGGGTCTGCCAGTACACCCGGGTTGATCCGGCGCTCCTGGCGCGTTCGTATACGGCATGAATGAGTGCGCGGCCAATGCCATGGCCGCGCGCGGCTTCCGCGGTAAAGAGATCCTGCAGGTAACACGTCGGTTGCAGTTGAATCGTGCTGCGGTGGTAGAGAAAGTGCGCCAGGCCAAGTAACGCGCCGGAGCGTCCCGCGACGAGTGCGTGCATGGGTTCGGATACGTCAAAGAACCGCTCCCAGGTGGTCTGCGTGACCTCAGCTGGCAGCGCCGTAGTGCCTGATCGGCCGTAGAAGGCGTTGTAGCCGTCCCAAAGCTGGCGCCAAGCCTCGAAGTCATCGCGGCGCACAGTACGAACTTCAATTGACGGCGTCACGGCATCCCCCTGCACTGGTCGCCAAAGCGTGGTAGCGTGGAAAAAGGCCATCGCGGCCCAAGATCAGCGACGGACGCGGTAAGGGCGCTCTCCCGTAGTGCTGGAGTGAATCAGGCCGCTCATCGCGCGGGCATCACGCGGCCCAGTCGAGGATGACCTTGCCGGACTGGCCGGAGCCCATGGTCTCGAAGCCTTCAATGTAGTCCTGGAACCCGAAGTGGTGCGTAATGATGGGTGCGAGCGACAGGCCGCTTTGCAGCAGGCTCGACATCTTGTACCAGGTCTCAAACATTTCTCGGCCGTAGATGCCCTTCAGCGTCAGGCCCTTGAAGATGACCTGATTCCAGTCGATGGCCGTTTCATCGGGGGGAATTCCGAGTATCGCCACACTGCCGCCATGATGCATGGTGCGCAGCAGCTCGCGCAGCGCCGCGGCATTGCCGGACATCTCCAGGCCCACGTCGAACCCCTCCTGCATGTCGAGATCTTTCATCGTCTGGTCGAGTGACTCGCGCGTGACATTGATCGCGCGCGAGGCGCCCATTTTCTTCGCAAGGCCCAGACGATAATCATTGACATCGGTGATGACGACGTGGCGTGCGCCCACGAAGCGGGCGATGGCGACCGCCATGATGCCGATGGGGCCCGCACCGGTGATGAGCACATCCTCGCCCACCATGTTGAAGGCAAGCGCAGTGTGGGTGGCATTGCCAAAGGGATCGAGGATCGAGGCAACGTCGTCGGAGATGGCGGCCGGCAGTTTGAAGGCGTTGCCGGCCGGAATCGCCAGATACTCTGCAAACGCGCCCGGCCGGTTGACACCGACCCCAACCGAATTTCGGCACAGGTGTCGCCGCCCCGCGCGGCAATTGCGGCAGTAGCCGCAGGTGATATGGCCCTCTCCGGAGACGCGGTCGCCCGCCTTGAACCCTGCCACCTCGGAGCCAATCTCGACAATGCGCCCGTAATACTCGTGTCCCACCGCCATCGGCACGGGAATCGTCTTTTGCGCCCAGGTGTCCCATTTATAGATGTGCATGTCCGTGCCGCAGATGGCGGTCTTTGCGATCTTGATCAGCACATCGTTCGGGCCTACTTTGGGCTCGGCAATCTCATCAAGCCAGATTCCCGGCCGACGTTCCTTCTTGACCAGCGCTTTCATCCGAGCCTGCGCTCCTTTTCAAGGATTCCTAATTCCTCACCGACGCTCGCGAAAGCCGTGAGCGCGACGTCGAGCTGAGCCTGCGTGAGGGCTGCGGACATCTGCGTGCGGATGCGTGCGGCGCCCTTCGGCACCACGGGAAAGGAGAAGCCGATGACGTAAACGCCGTGCTCGAGCAATCGATCCGCCATGCGGCCGGCGAGGGCGGCGTCGCCCAGCATGACGGGAATGATCGGGTGCTCGCCTGGCTTGAGGTCAAAGCCGGCGCGTTCGAGGCCGGCGCGAAAGTAGCGCGCATTGTCGATGAGCCGGGTGCGCAGTTCCGGGCTGTCATCCACAAGATCGAGCACGCGCAGGCTCACGGCCGCAACCAGCGGCGGAATGCTGTTCGAGAAGAGATAGGGCCGTGAACGCTGCCGCAGCCACTCGACGATTTCCCTGCGCCCGGCGACATAGCCGCCGCAGCCGCCGCCGAGTGCCTTGCCAAACGTCCCGGTGTAGATGTCGATGCGATCGGCGACGCCGCAGTGCTCGGGGGTGCCGCGACCCGTGGCTCCCATGAAACCCGTCGCGTGCGAGTCATCGACCATGACGAGCGCGTCGTAGCGCTCGGCGAGAGCGCAGATCGCGGCGAGATTCGCTATGTAGCCGTCCATGGAAAAGACGCCGTCCGTCGCGATGAGCCGGGTGCGCGCGCCATGCGCCTCCTGCAGGCGGCTCTCGAGTTCCGCCATGTCGCTGTTCGCATAGCGATAGCGCTGGGCTTTACACAGCCGAATGCCGTCGATGATGCTTGCATGGTTGAGCGCGTCGGAGATGACGGCGTCGCGCTCATCGAGCAGCGTCTCGAAGAGCCCGCCGTTCGCATCGAAGCAGGACGAGTAGAGGATCGCATCTTCGGTGCCGAGAAACCGGCTGAGGCGCTCTTCGAGCTGCCTGTGCACGCTTTGCGTGCCGCAGATGAAACGCACCGAGGCCATGCCATAGCCCTTGGCGTCGAGGGCGCGGTGGGCCGCCTCGCGCACCGCCGGATGATTAGCGAGCCCGAGGTAGTTGTTGGCGCACAGGTTGATGACGTCGCGCTCGCCGGTGCGAATGACCCCGCCCTGCGGTCCGTCGAGCACGCGCTCGCTTTTATAAAGTCCGGCCGCGCGCAACCCGGCCAGATCGGCGCGCAGACGCTCCAGGATCGAGGCATTCATGGCATGAATTATACTCGCCCGATGCACTCTTCACCTTCTTCCGCGGCGCGCTTTGTCGTGCCGGACACCGTTGCCCTCGCCTCCACGGTTGGCGCTGTGATCAATTCGACATTTCTTGCGCCGGAAGAGCCCATCGTGCGTGCGCTCGTCGAGCGCGCGCGGCTATCCGCCGCAGACGCCGCCGCCGTGCAGGCCCGCGGCCTTGCGCTGGTTGAGGCGGTACGCGCGGCGCGGCCGACGGGCTCCGGCCTCGACGCCTTTCTGCGCGAGTACCACTTGGCATCGCCCGAGGGCGTCATTCTGATGTGTCTGGCGGAGGCTCTGCTGCGCATCCCGGATGCGCACACCGCCGATCGCCTGATCGCAGACAAGATCGCCGCCGGCGCTTGGGAAGAGCATTTGGGGGACAGCGAGTCCTTGTTTGTCAATGCCTCGACTTGGGGGCTGATGCTGACCGGCAGCATCGTCGACGTCGACCGGGCCGAAGTGAGCTCCGTGCGCGGCTGGTTTTCGCGTCTTGCGAGCCGCATCAGCGAGCCCGTGGCGCGCGCGGCTCTGCGCCAAGCCATGCGCATCCTCGGTCACCAGTTTGTCATGGGCCGTACGATCGAAGAGGCGCTCGAGCGCACCACGGCGACCACCGAGCGCGAGTACCGCTATTCCTTCGACATGCTGGGCGAGGCGGCGCTGACGCG
>PLIX01000068.1 GCA_003140135.1 Gammaproteobacteria bacterium | reverse complement strand
CCAGCCGCGTTCCACCGCGACGGGATAACACGACAGCGCAAATCCGACCACGGCGATGCTCGCGGGCGCGCCCGCGCGGCTCGTATCGGCGACGAGACCATTCGCAGGATTGCAGTGCTTGAGAAAATAGTCGAACGCGGCGCATTGGAACCGCTCGAGAAGCGCCGCGTCCGATTCCATTGCGCCGTTCAATCAATGAGCCGCGTCGCAAATTGCATGGTCACGGCAGCCACCCCCTGAGGAGGCAGCACAACGTCGAACTCGAGTAGGCCGTTGGCGTGCCGAAAGGCCTGCCTGTCGCGCTGCAAGACAGACGCTGCGTGCAGCTGCGCAAGCGCACGCGGGTCCGGATAAGTGGGTTCGCCCAGATCCTGCCAGCAACGCTTGGCATTGGCGTGATGCTCATCGATCCTCTGAATCGTCGCTTGGATGGGAGCCGCGGCATTGCGCAGGCTGACGCGCACTTGCGTTGCAGTGATCGGCTGCCGCGGCAGAGCGAAGTTGGTAAGCAAGAGGGTCGCCTCCCGAGCTTGCCGGATGACCCAAGCATCGACCGTGGCATGCGCTCCGTCCACTTGCAAAAGCTCGGTACCCACTTGGTGCAGGAGCTCAAAGGCGCGGTAGGCAGGCTTCGCGATGCCATGGAGACTCAAGAGCCCAAAGCCGCCGTGAAAGGGTACGGATGGAAAATAGTTCTCCTCGAAAATATCGGAGAATGTCCAGTAACTGTAGCCTTGAAAGAGGCCATTGGCTTCCATGACTGTTTTGATGACGAAGGCTGCCGCGAATGGTTCATCGTGCAGCGGATCCCTCGGGTTCGAGGAGGAGCTCCATTCCGTATAGTACACAGGCATCTCGCCCGCCTGTGCACGCACGCCGCGCGCCTGCTCGCGCAGCACGCTGCGCCGGCTGAGTGACAGCTGGGTTTCGGTGTCGTCGCCTTCCTTGCCGAACGCGTCGGTCGGATAGTGATGGGTGCTGATGAAGTCAACCGGCACGCGGTCCCTGGCGCAGAATTCGCGAAAATCGGTGATCCAGGCGTTCATCGCCGTGGCCGGCCCACCCACCCGAAGTGCTGCGTCGACCGCCTTGATCGCCCGGGCAGAATGGCTGTAAAGCGTGAAGTAATCGCTCTGCCGGCCACTGCCGAAGTACTCGAGGTTCGGCTCGTTCCAGACTTCGAAGAACCAGGCACGCACTTCGGCGACGCCATAGCGCTCGACCCAATGCGCGACCAGCTTGCCGACGAGCGCCGCCCATTGTCCGTAGTCTTTGGGGGCCGTGACGTTGCCGCGGTAATGAAACACGGTCTTATCGCCCGCAGCGAGCGCGCCGGGCATGAAGCTCAGTTCGACGAACGGCTTCATGCCAATGGACAGCAGAAAATCGACGATCTGATCCACATTGAAAAAGGAATACAGCAGCGCGTCGTTGTTGCAGATCAGCGTCCCGACATCGTCCGACAACCACCCATGAAAGCGCACATGGCGAAAGCCGAGTTCATCGTGGCAACGCCTGAGCTGCTCACGCCAGTCGGCGCGCAGCGCCATCAGCGCGTGGTCGCTGCCGACGGTGTGCTCCCAAAAATGGGGGAGTGGAGTCGTTGCGCCTTTGAAATCGCAGCCGAACATCGCGTCCATGAGTAGATTAGGTTGTCCGGGGTCCCAACGAGAGCAGACGTCGACTCATCCCTACGCCGCCGCGCCGAGCGCGAGCGCGAGCGCGAGCGCGAGCGCACGGGGCGCGCTTCGCGAGCGTGCGCCGGCCAAGGATCGAGGGGAACTCAGCGCGAGCGCGAACGGCTGGGAATCGAAGGCATGGAGCGCGACGGCGCAGCCGGGCGGTAGGCAGGCGCAGCTCTTCCGCCTCCCTCGGGACGATGGTCTCCGCCGCGCGGCGGCCCCACCCGATAGCCCCGGCCCCAGCCGCCATACTCGTAGCCGTAGGGCTCGTAGTAATCCGCGTCGTAGGTCAAATCCACACCGCCGCCACCTTCGTAGTATCCGCCGCCGCCGCCGACGACGCAGCCCTGCAGCAGCGTAAAGAGCGCAATGCCCAGGGCTGTGATGAGCCCGCGATTCAGCGCGGCCTTCATTGCATATCCTCCTTGCTCTGGCTCTGCGGCCATTCAAGGAGTCCAAAGGGAGCCCCGGAGGGGTCGGCCACGACCGCCACCTTGCCGCCGTGCCGATCCACGCGTGGCTCGACCAGCACGCGGCCGCCGAGCTGCGTTGCCGTGACGACCATTTGTTCGGTGTCGAGCACGCGCACGAAGTTGAGCCAATGGGGATGATGCCGGCCGCCGCTCTCGGGCAAGGGATTTACGCTCGCGCGCGCATAGTCCTCGGTCGAGAGAATCAGGTGGTCGCTGCCATCGTCGTTGGCCGAGTCGAAGACCTCGTAACCGAACAACGCCTGGTAGAAAGCGGCATCAGCCCCCGGATCGCTGGCGATGAGCGAACTCCAGATCCACTCACCGGGCGCCGCCAGCACATCCGGCGGGTCGCCGCTGCTCGAGGCGAGAACAGCAAAAACCGCCCCCTGAGGGTCCGCGAAGACGGCCTGTCGCCCACGCTGCGGGTACGTACGGGTCGCCGCAAGCATCTTGCCGCCCTGCCGGAGGACCAGCTGCTGGGTCGCATCGACATCACTCACGGCGATGAAGGTGAGCCATGCGGGCTGCCGATGCTCACCAGGCGGGGGCGCGTGCTGGACAAGGCCGCCCACGGGGCGTCCATCGAGCAGGGCCACCGCATACGGCGTCGAGCGCATATGAATCTCGCGAAAGGTCCAGCCGAATAATCCGCCGTAGAAACGTTCGGCGGCGGCGAGATCGGGTGTCACGAGATCCGCCCAGATCACTTTGCCGACGTGGTGTTCGCTGCTCGGCGGTTGCAAGAGCGGCGGCAACGAATCCGCCGCCGCCGCGAGCGGCGCGGCGCAGGCGACCAGGAGCATGGCAAGCAGTAGGCGGGCTGGAAGCTCGCGGGCCGGATACGCACTTCGCAGCATTAGGGGATTCTCCTCATCTATAAATCGCTTTGACGGCTCAATGGTTCCGTCTGCACCTCAGGTAATCTACATCCGAGCTTCGCGCGAGCCGCATATCGCGGCAGCCGACGTCGCTTCTGCGGCATCGCCTCGGCCAAGGCCGCTCGCCGCCTTGCCCGGCATCGCTCGATACCGGTCGAACCAGGCGAGGATCGCGCTCGCCTTGGCCGCGGACTGTGAGGGACGCGCGGCAAGCCCGCCGTGCGAGGCGCCGGGAACCTTGACGAGCGCGGTGGGGACACGCCGTAACTGCAGTGCCTGGTAGTACTGCTCCGCGTCGCTGACCGGCGTCCGAAAATCCTGGTCGCCCACGATGACCAGCGTCGGCGTGGATACGCAGCCGACAAGCGACAGCGGCGAGTGCTTCCAGTAGGCGTCCGGATCCTCCCAGGGAGGCTTGCCGAACCAATATTTCGGCATGAAGGTGTACACGTCCGTCGTCAACACCTCGCTCGTCCAATTGATGACCGGCTTCTGGGTGGCCGCCGCGCGAAAACGATCGCTGCGGCCGACAATCCAGGCGGTGAGCACGCCGCCGCCCGAACCGCCGGTGACGAACAAATTCTGCGCGTCAATGAAGCCGCGGGCGATCGCGGCATCCACGGCACTCACCAAATCGTCGTAATCGTGGCTCGGATAATCATGGTGGATGAGATTGGCGAATGCCTCCCCGTATGAAGTCGAGCCGCGCGGGTTTGCATATACGACGGCATATCCCGCTGCGGCATAGAGCTGATCATCCGTGGAGAAGACCGAACCGTAGGCCGCGAACGGCCCTCCATGGATTTCCAGGATCAGGGGATATTTCTTGGCGGGATCGAACTTCGGCGGCAGTACGAGCCAAGCGTCGATCGGGTGGTGATCAAAGGACGACTGCACCGGCAGCGGCTCAACCTTTCCCAGAGTCTTGTCCGCGAATAGATCCTCGTTCAGTCTCGTCAGCTGCTTGCTGCGGCCTCGAGAGACGACGGACAGCTCGGATGGCCGGTTGCCCGTGCCGCTGGTGAAGGCGACGGTGCCGTTGGCTGCCACTGTGAATGCGCCCCCGGTATAGGGTCGGTCGAGCCCGGCGCCCGCAAGTCCCTGGGCGACGGGTTCGATGTGTCCGTCGAGCTGCACACGCGCAACCTTGGTGACCGAGCGGTCGTCGTATTGAATATAGAGACTTCGCCCGTCGCTCGCCCAAATCGCCTTGTCGATTGAGCGATCGAGTCCGTCGGTGAGCGATCGCGAATTGCGCCCGTCGTGATCCATCACATAAAGATGCGCTTCCTGGTAGCTCAATAAGTGGTCATCGAAGCCGAGGTAGGCGATGTGCAAGCCGTCCGGCGACACGCTCGGTGCGTCCTTCGGACCGGCGCGACTCGTGAGCGCGGTGATTGCGCCGTCGGCGACCGCAACCTGATACACCTGCGAGTGCAGCGGCTCAAGCCGCCAATTCTCCGTGCGGTTACCGCTCATGTAGATGAAGCGCCCGTCGGCGCTCCAGGACAGCGGGCCCGCCTCATTGAATGCGCCAAAACTGAGCTGACGCGGCGCGCCGCCCTCGGCCGATACCACGAACGCATGCGTATACCCCGGTTTCAAGTAACCGGCGCCATCGGCGCGATAAGTGACGTCGGTGATGATTCCGAGCGCAGGCGCCCACTCGGCTCCCTCGGGTTTGGCAGGGGCAGCTCCGAGTTTTGCCTTTTCATCCGGGGTGAAATCGGTGAACGCAATGGAGCGGCCGTCCGGAGACCAGCTCAGATCGCCCGGCGCATCGGTGAGGTCGGCCACGCGCGCAGTCTCGCCCGTGGCCATCCAGCGCACGAGAAGCTGTGGGCGCTCCCTACCGGGATTTGACACGTACGCGAGGCGCTTACCGTCCGGCGACCAGGCCAGCGCCGAGAACGTGCCGGGCGCGTTCGCCACGGGGGTCTGCGCGCCGGTAATGACATCGACGAGCCAAATCGCGGATCGGGCGTGGTCGCCCATCAGATCGTAACCCACACGAACGTACGCAACCGCTGCGCCGTCGGGGCGTATCCGCGGCTCGGTCACCCACTGCAGCCCAAATAGATCGCGCCCCTCGAATAGGCGCGATGGTGCATCAGCCGGTGCCGCGACGGAAACCGAGACCATCGACAGCATCGTCAATACGACTTGCGAGAAAACACGGCGCATGAGCCCCCCTTGTGACATGGCCGGATGCGTGCGGTCGACCGGCGCGCGCAACAGCTAGTTCGATCCGCGCTTGACCACCGGCAGCTCAACGAAGCTTGCTCGCGGTCCCTCGAACACCTGGATCGTCGCCTTCTGGTAGTCAGCGGCGGTTGCGAAGAAGATATTTTTGACGTACGTCTGTGGGTTGCGATCGTACAGGGGAAACCAACTCGACTGCACCTGCACCATGACCCGGTGCCCAGGCAGGAAGACGTGATTCGCCGTCGGCAGGCTGAATCGATACAGCTGCTTCTGGCCTGCGGGTATCGGCTTGGGCGCATCGAACGCCTCTCGATAGCGGCCGCGCAGGATGTCCGCCGAGATCATGAGCTGGTATCCGCCCATTTTCGGGTCGCGCCCTACTTCATCCGGATAAACGTCGATGAGCTTGACGACGAAGTCGACATCGGTCCCGCTCGTGGCGGCGATGAGATTGGCAATCGGCTCGCCGCTGATTTTCAAAGGCTCGCGCAGGACCTCCGAGGTGAAGCTGATGACGTCGGGGCGACCGGAGGCCTCGCGTTGATCACTGACGAGCCAGGTCTGCCAGGTGACCTCGCCGGCGCTGCCGTCAATGTGGATCGGCCGCGGCAGAAACGGAACCGGCTTGGCCGGGTCCGAGACATAAGACTCGAAACTTGCAGCCTTCGCCGCGGGACTTGCAAAACTCAAGCCGCCGCCGGGATGCAAAAAGAGCGGCATGCGCTCGATCCGGCAGCCGGCGGCGCAGCCCATGGGCCAGCCCGGCAGGGCCTCCCATTCGTTGGTGCCCGTCTCGAAGACATTCACCGGGGCGATGGCGAGCGCCGGCGCGTCGTCTTTCAGAAAATGGTCGAGAAACGGTCGCAGCAAATGCAGCCGGAAGTACTGCGCAGTATCGCTGCCGAATTCAATCGCACCGATGGCGCTGCCATCGAGCCTTTCCTGGTGATGAAACCAGGGCCCTGCAACCAGGAACACTTTTGAATTGTCCGGATCCTGGGGCTTGATGGCCTTGTACACGGCCATGTTCCCGTAGATGTCCTCCTGATCCCACAAGGCGTGCACCAGCATCACCGGGACCGACAGCTTCTCCTTGGCAAGCAGCTTGTCGATGGCCTGCCCCTGCCAAAAAGCATCGTAGGCGGGATGACTGGAGAGCTTCACTGCGAAGCCGACTTGATCCAGCCCATGCATGCGCATCATCTCGCCCGCGGAGCCTGCCGCAAGCCAGGTGTCGTAGTCATCGTAGTGATCAGTCCACCACTTCGTGGTGCTCTCGCGCGTGGCTTCCTGGTCGTGCGCGTAATTCAAGCTGGCGACTCGAAAGGCGCCCTTGTGGAACCAGTCGTCGCCCANNCCCATCCAGCCGTCCACCATGGCATTAATCGGCACGGCCGCGCGCAGCGCCGGATGCGGATGGAATAGCGCCATGAGGGCTGTGAAGCCATCGTACGAGATCCCAAGGATGCCCACCCGGCCGTTTGACTCGGGCGTGTTATGCACCAGCCAATCGATCGTGTCGTAGGTATCGGTCGCGTGATCCACATCGGTGGCATTCAAAGGGCCTCGGAGCGGCCGGTTCATGACGTAGTCGCCTTCGGACTTGTATTTGCCGCGCACATCCTGCAGGACGCGGATGTAGCCGCCGTGGATAACGGCATCATCGGCAACATCGGTACTGTCGATGACTTCTGCGAGATGGGCGCTCGGATTCACGGCGATCCGCGAATCGGCGCCATAAGGTGTGCGGGTGAGCAGAATGGGCGCGCGTTGCGCGCCACGCGGTATCAGAATGAGCGTGTACAGCTTAACGCCGTCGCGCATCGGGATCATGGCTTCGCGCTTGACGTAGTCGAATGACGCATCGCGTGGTGCGAACGCCTGCGGTATCTCACTGACGAGCGGATCGGCGCCGGCGCGCGGGCTGATGGCGAGAGTTGCGCCCAAAGCGATGCCGCAGATCAGAGCTCCTGCGCAACCGCGCCGAATCGGCGTTGACATCATGGCGCTCCGGACCTGCCGCTTGGGAGGGTGGAATCCTGCGTTAAGATTGAGTCACGTTCAAGAGAGAGCAGTCGCCGGCTTTCGCCGTAGAGCGCGCCCTCTAAGCACCCGATGTCTTTCGTTTGCCCGAGCGCATCCGTGAATTTGTCCCGGGGTGCGCAATGGCCGCCCGCGGCTAGACGCGCACCCCCGCTTGCGCGCACAGGCGCGGCTGCCGCGCAAATCTTTGGGCACGCCGGAACCCCCGCCGGGCTCGGCCGCCCGCCAGGGATTATGACGCCTCTGTGATGCGGGTTTGCGCGAATCGCGCAAGGCGCGACCCGTGTCCGTGTTACCGTATCGGGGGTTCCTGGTGGAGAAGGCTATGACGCAAGACAGACGAATGAGTGATTTCGGCGCTTCGGGGGTACCGATCGGTGCGGAAACGATCGCGGACTACCGGGCACGCATCGCTCACCAACAGGCCGAGGCTGCCAGGCGCAGGCAAGAAGAGCTCGAGGAGCAATCCTCCACATTAAAGACCCCCGATACTCGCATTCGTATCTGGGAGCGCCTTCATGAGGTTGGACTGCCTCGTGATCCGGCGCACCGACTGGTCGACATCATCGCGGCCAATACCGGCCTTACGGTGGAAGAAGTGCGCGACGAGCAGCGCTTGCGCGCAAGCGGCGCCCCCGCTGTGGTTGCCCGCACTGAATGACGCGAAGCCGGGACGCAACCCGACCGCGCCCATAGCCTGCGGTGCCGCTCATGCGTTGCCCGGGCTTCGAAAGATGAAGTACGCGGCGCCGACGATGCACAATGCCGCCCACAAGTAATCGAGCCGCAACGGCTTATGCATGTAGAGCACGACGAACGGCGCAAACACCGCTAGCGTAATGATTTCTTGCAGAATCTTGAGCTGCGCCAGCGACAGCTCCGTATAGCCGATACGGTTGGCGGGCACCTGCAGCAGATATTCGAAAAGTGCGATGCCCCAACTGGCGAGTGCCGCGACGTACCATGCGCGCTCGCTCAGATTCTTAAGGTGCGCGTACCAGGCGAACGTCATGAAGACATTCGAGGCGATGAGGAGCACGCTCGCCGGGATGATCGCGGGCATGGCGTAACCTTAGCACTTCTGATCTGCGCGCGAGTTCGCCGTGCGCGCGCGTCGGGCGCGAAGACTACCTAGTTGCTGCTCGCCGCCCTCGGCTCGCGCGCGCGACGCGCTTCATACGCACGCACGTGCGCGCAGGCGACGCGCAGAAGCGAATGATCAGCACCTCCTTGGCCGGCGCGCCGCAGAAGATCACCTAAAATCTGCTCTGCTTCGATGGGCGCGCCGCGCTCAATGTCCCTGAACATTGAAGCCGTAATCGGCGATCCGGCAGCTGTCAATACCTGCAAGCTCTTCTGCAAGGACTCAGCACGCGGCGGGTAGCCGTTGCGTGCCGCGATCGCCGCGCACTCCTCGAGAAGCGCCGTTGCCAGATCGGCGCCTCCGGCCGCCACGATGTCACCGATTGCGGCGCGCATCAGGCATGTGATCCCGGCAGTCGCTGCGATGAATACCCACTTCTCCCACATCTCCTGCAGGATGGCATCAGAGCGGTGCGCCTCGAAGCGCGCTGCCGATAGTGCGGATTCGATGGCCACGACACGCGCCGAGCTAGCGCTGCCGAGTTCGCCGAACGACAGCACGTGCATCTCATTCAGATGCACGATGCGGCCGTCCGGCTCGAGCACGCTTGAGATGAGACACAGGCCGCCGAGGATGCGCGCAGCGCCGAAACGGGCCGCGAGGGCATCCAGATGAGCGATTCCGTTCAGCAGGGGCAACACGGCAGTTTCGGGCCCCACGGCACCCGCCACGGAATCCATCGCTGCCTTCAGGTCGTAGGCCTTGCAGCTCAGCAGCACGAGCTCGAAAGGCGTGCGCAGGGCTTCCGCGCTAACAGTGGGCGGTGCGCGCAGATTGATGTCACCGCATGGACTGCGGATCTGCAGGCCCGCACTTGCAAGTTGCGCTGCGCGCCGCGAGCGCACCAGAAAAGTCACGTCGCGGCCGGCTTCGAGCAGGCGCCCACCAAAATATCCGCCGATGCCGCCCGCGCCGACCACGAGGATTCGCATGAGGCATGTCTCGCCGCGAAATCAATGCAACCGAGAGTATATGGAACCACCCGCAAGGGGTATGCATTTTAAATGCGGCGGCCGCCGGTTTTTCTCGCCCTTCAT
Source organism: Gammaproteobacteria bacterium (assembly GCA_003140135.1). Classification (GTDB taxonomy): domain Bacteria; phylum Pseudomonadota; class Gammaproteobacteria; order Steroidobacterales; family Steroidobacteraceae; genus PALSA-1196. The sequence goes on along the minus strand of PLIX01000068.1, from coordinate 5,151 downwards.
TCCAGGATCGGAGCAGCTTTCTCCATGTCACGTTCGGACGATGCAAAGGACGGCGCGAGCGGCGCATTCAGTCGTCGCGGTTTCATCCGCGGCGCCGCCTCGAGCGCCGTGGCGCTACCGTTGGCCGCTCGCGCAGTCGCAGACGTCCCAGGGGCCGCAGTCAAGGCGCCGGCGACGGACAGCCGCACACCTTAAATGTTGATCCGCGCACCACGCTGCTCGATGCCCTGCGCGATCACGCCGGGCTCACCGGCACGAAAAAGGGCTGCGGGCATGGCCAATGCGGCGCGTGCACGGTGCATCTGGGTGCAGAGAAAATCCTCTCCTGCCTGACTTTCGCGGTGATGGCCGAGGGGCGCGACATCACCACCATCGAGGGCTGGCCGCAGGCACAGGCGCGCTGCACCCGATGCAACAGGCCTTCATCGACCACGATGCGTTTCAATGTGGCTATTGTTCCCGCGTTACGATGCTGCCGTGATGCAGTCCGAGTTTGTGCAGGATGCCTCAAGAGCCCTGCGTCGGCGAACGACACAGCATCGCAACGCGTGAAATCAGTGTCTGCGGGTCTATGGGCTTGACCAGATGATCCTGAAATCCCGCCGCAATGGCTTCGTTTCGATCTTGCATGCGGGCGAATGCCGTGAGCGCTACCGCCGGCAGGCGATCTGCGCCGTAGCCGAGCGCGCGCAGATTGCGCACCAGTTGGCAGCCGTCCTGATCGGCCATTCCAATGTCGCTAATGAGAATATTGGCGCCGGTCGTGCTCACGCAGTGGAGCGCGGCCTCGGCGGTTGCGACTTCGATGACGATTGCGCCCGCATCACTGAGGATGCGCTTCGTCAAATCTCGGGCGTCAGCGTCGCCTTCGACGACCAGCGCAGTCACACCCGTGAGGTTGTAAGAGCCCGAACGATGCGTCTCGGTGGGAGTCGAGGCGGGATCCTTGTCGGTGAGCGGAAGATTGATGATGAACGCAGCTCCGCGCTCTTCACCGGCGCTGAGGGCCTCAACTGTACCACCATGCAATTCGACCAAGTGCTTAACGATTGCCAATCCGAGGCCGAGACCGCCGTGGCTGCGCGTGCTCGTTGCGTCCTCGTGACTGAAGCGGTCAAAGATACGTGGCAGGAGGCTAGGATTGATGCCCTTGCCGCTATCTTGCACCGTCAAACGAAAAATGTTGTCGACGCGTGCTGCAGACACCACAACCGTACCGCCCTTCGGGGAGAACTTGATGGCGTTGCCGAGCAGGTTGCCCACTGCCTGCTGTAGCCGTGCGGGATCGGCCTCGACCCGGATGGGCTCTAATCCGAACGTGGCCTGCAGCTGGACCCCCTGAGACTCGGCAGAAGAACGGACCATATCGAGTGCCGCTTGCACGATAATGTAGGGATCGACGGTCGCAGCCACGAGCCGTGTGTTCCCGAAGGAAATTCCCGCATAGTCGAGAAGGTCGGCGATCATTTGCGCCTGAAGTTTGGAATTGCGCTCGATCGCATGAATCCCCTGCAAGACGTTCGCCGGCAGATCGGCGTTACGGCCCAGGAGCGTCGACCATCCCAGTATGGCGTTGAGTGGATTACGCAGCTCGTGTGAGAGCGTGGCCAGGAACTCATTCTTGAGACGGTTGCTGCGTTCTACCGCCGTGCGCGCGGCGCGCTCGCTCGAGAGCAGTTTGCTGTGCTCACTGTCCGCTTGCAGCCGTTGTGAGATATCGGTTGCCACGAGAATGCGCGCGCCAGAGATGCTCTCCTTGACAATCATCCATTCGACCTCGACGACACTTGCGTCTTTGCGTTTCAACTTCAACTGCCCTTCCCAGCGATCGGACTCCTCCAACTGCAGGCCCATAGTGGCAAAGAGTGCATCAGGCCCTTCGTTCGCGGCAGCACTTGCGGGCTTGCCAAGGAGCTCTTCGGGGCGGTAGCCCATGAGCCGGCAGTAAGCCGGATTCACGCATTCGTATCGATTTTGGACGTCCAAGATCGCAACCGCAATCGGGGCCAAATCGAACATCGCGCGCAGTTTTGCAGCGCTCTCCGCGCATCCTCTATTTCCGTGTTGACTGATGTGTGTTGACATAATCTTGCAATCCCGATTGGAACGGTCTTAACGTTTCCTCACATTTGACCAGCTGACGTTGTGAGATTGTCTCTCAAAGCGACATATGGACGGATTCCGGCAAGGATGCTCTAACGCGGAGAGCATCGCGATGCCCACCAAGAAGGTGTGCCGACCCGCCGGACTCTATCTGGATGCCCATCAACGCGCATACGTTTGGGCACACAAAGCTCTCCGTTACCGCCGCGCTGGCAAATTCGCGCAAGCAAAGACCGCTGCGCGGAAAGCTCTGTTGTGGCTGCGTAAGGTGCCGGCGATGGAGAGTTTAGCGGCCCAGAAGAAACCGTCGAGCCGCCATCTCGCCCGAATTAAACGCTAGGCCACGCCTTCGCGACCTGCGGGAACGCAAATTTAATAACATTCGCAAGAAAGTTTCGCGGGGTTACGCCGGTCCGGCACCGTGATCTGGCCCTGTACGCATACGCGGCGCTCTGCAGATCGCTCGGCTGGGTTTGGATTGGCCGCTCATAAAAGTCCGCTTCAGAATCCGTGTGTCAGGCAGAAAGCGTTTGAGAGAACTCCGATCAAAGCGGGCCACCGCAGCGTGCCAACTACGGCTTCGTGTCCTTGACCGCTGTAATTTCTCGCTCCAGGTCGGCGATTTCCTGAGCGTTCGCAGGCCGTCCTTTGAGCCTTTCGAAAAGCTTTACAATGAAATCGGGGTTCCGCGCCTCAGCGCTGCTCAGTAGGTAGCGTTCTATGGGCTTGATGGGTTTCTTGGCCATGGTCCCTACAATGGTCGCTATCCCCGTCAGCTGCAAGTGACGCCTAGCGGGCCACAACTTTCTATCAGGCGCCCCGCCCCACCGGATTTGATATGCAGCGAGCCTTCCTCGCGCACGCGGCAGCCAGCCAGAAGGCACGCGCATGGGGAGAAAAGTCCTTTACCTTACGCAAAGCGGGAATGCCCACTGCGGCTGGTCCTGCTGAGCACTGGCTTCGCAAGGTACTGCGGCTAAAGGCTTTGACGGCGTATCGAAAACCGCAGGGCAGCCGTACGGCAGACGGTTAGAGAATAAGCTTCCGTCCGCGGCAGCACGATGATCCCGCGGCCCCGCCTCACAGTTGGGCCGCGGCCGTTCTAACGATGACAACCGTCGTCGTTGTGACTGTCACACCAGTGTGAGTCGCGGTTCCCGTTGTTATCGATTCGGTCGCCGTTCTCATATCTATAAGGCCCGTGGTCGTAAGGTCCATGAGCGACGACGCAGCCAGATATGCTCACGAGAGTGGTGAGCGCACCCAGTACAGTTATCCGATGCAATGTATTCATTCACTTGTCCTGTTGGAAGTTATCGCTCGCAGGAATGCAACCCAGCACTCCGGGCCGAGCAAATGTCGTACCGGTAGCCAATCCTGGCAACGCACACAACAGCGTGCGCGTATATTCAAACGTCGTCTGTGCGTTAGCGGACGAAGGTGTCACATTCGCAGTGGTGCATAACGTCCAAAGCAGAAGGCGCTCGCGTGAGTCGTTGTAAGCAGCCAGCAAAGGCGCCGCCAAGCACCTGGTACTGCTGCGGCCTCAGATTGAGAACGCGCTAGGCTTGGCAGGAGTTACAGAACTTCTTGCGCCGCTGGGGGCAATCGCTAGACTGACTGGCCTAGTTTCATACGAGATCACGACATGGCAGAGATACGTTCAGGTGACGTCGTTCAGCTGAAGAGCGGCGGACCGAAGATGACCGTAGAAAAAGTTGGCCTGCTCCCGCATTTCACGGACGACGTGCAGCGCGCGTACTGTAGATGGTTCATGACGGATGAACCGAAGGAAGGAGCGTTTCCGGCTCACATGCTGATGACCGTGAAGGACTGATGGCCGGGCCGCTCGCACCGGCCGGCGCAGTTGTCCGGCTATTTCGTGTTGAATCGCTTCGCCGCCAACGTTTCTTGTCCTGACATGCTGCATCGCGCGCAAATGTGGCGTGCAAAAAAGGGCTCGCCATTGTTCAGCGCGTAGCGACTGGAACAAATACTCCCTAACGGTGGCAGCGTTATTGCGAGACCTTGGATGTGCGGCCGATGAGCAACACCACTCGTCAGCTATTCGCGCGCCTCTACTACTCGAAGTCGAAGTCGCACTGATTCATGAACACAGTGCGCGCCAGTGGCGTGATGGGAGTCGTCGGCGCGTCACCCTGTGAGTAGTTCAAATACAGCAAAATCACAAATAAGGGTGCTGAAAAGATGGCCTCGAATAGAGCTACATGCCCTAGTAGTGAAAAACTCGCCCAATTAAAAAGCCATGAAGGGAATCTATCCCAGAGTGCCGCGCCGCAGGATCAAGGCGCGCGGCTCGACCGCGCGCGCCTAAGCGCGGTGGCACTTGTCGTGCGGCACGAGGCGAGCATTCGTGCTGTCGCGGCGGCGTCACTCGCCAAGGTATCAATGACAGGGCGCGAGGCACGTCAAATATTCAGCCGCGCGAGCTGGCCATCTGCAGCGCTGGCGATGATTGCGGGGTGATAACCACACGACGTGATGATCAGCGTTCATTTAACTACCGAAGAATTGTGCGATGCCGGCCACGCCTGCCGTGTGGCTGCGGCTCGTGCGCAGCGTGCGGCGGACTCGCGGGCCAACCCAAGGCTTCGCGCCGCCTACGCGATTGATGCGGCGCGCTTTCACCGGCTTGCGGAAAAGCTTATCGAGGCGCTGGATGATCCAAGATCGTGAGCGCCGCGCCGCAGGATCAAGGGGCGCGGCTCCTGGGCTAGTGCCAGCAAGATCCAGGCGAGACGGCAACCTACTTGCTACAGGGAAACGCGTCGGGGATCGCGTATGCCAAAGCGCTCTCAATGGCTACGGTATCCGGTAGTTTCTTTCGTTGGATTATCTCGTCCAGTATATCCACGTAGAACAAGTCCCGTATGCCAATCTTGTCAGGTGGACAATCTAGGGGCGGCGCATGTCGAGATGCATGCATTGCATCTGCATAGTTAAAGCCGGAGGCAAAACCTACGATATACGACTCTAATTTGTTCCACGCGTCGCCACCTGCTGCTCTTATGTCGTGATACTGCTTAA
>PLIX01000113.1 GCA_003140135.1 Gammaproteobacteria bacterium | reverse complement strand
TCGAAGCGGAAGCCGTCGACGTGCATCTCGAGCACCCAGTAGCGCAGGGAATCCATGATGAGCTGCAGCACGCGCGGATGCTGCAGGTTCAAAGTGTTGCCGCAACCGGTGAAATCCACGTAGTAGCGCGGCTCCTCGGGGTTCAGGCGATAGTGGGAGGCATTGTCGATGCCGCGGAAACACAGCGTCGGCCCGAGCTCGTTGCCCTCGGCGGTGTGGTTGTAGACCACATCGAGGATCACTTCGATGCCGGCGGAATGCAGCGTTTTCACCATGGTCTTGAATTCGCTAATGCGACCGCTGGCGCAGTAGCGCATGTCGGGCGCGAAGAACCCGATGGTGTTGTAGCCCCAGTAGTTGCGCAGCCCCCGATCCAGAAGGGAGCGATCGTCGACAAAATTGTGCACCGGCATGAGCTCGACCGCGGTGACGCCGAGGCGCAGCAGATGCTCGATCACCGGCGCGGTCGCAAGGCCCGCGTAGGTGCCGCGCAGCTGCGGGGGCACGCCGGGGTGATTCTTCGTCAAGCCGCGCACGTGCAGTTCATAGATGACCGTGTCGTGCCATCCGGTGCGCGGCGGGCGGTCGTCGCCCCACGTGAAGGCCGGGTCGACGACGCGGCATTTGGGCATGCCGGGGGCATTGTCGCGCTTGTCGAATGACAGATCCGCCCGCGCGTTGCCGACGCGGTAGCCAAAGTGCGCATCGCTCCAGCGTAAGGTGCCCTCGAGGTGCTTCGCGTACGGCTCGATCAGAAGCTTGTGCGGATTGAAGCGATGGCCCTGCAGGGGATTGTAGGGGCCGTGCACACGATAGCCGTACAAGAGGCCCGGCCGCGCCTCAGGCAGATAGGCGTGCCAGATATCGTCGGTGCGCTCATGCAGCGCGACCCGCTGCAGCTCGCGGCGCCCGGTCGCATCGAATACGCAGAGCTCAACTTTCGTGGCGTTGCCTGAGAACAACGAAAAATTGACACCCTCGCCATCCCAGGTCGCGCCGCGCGGATGGGGCGTACCGGGCCACACGGCGGTGATGGGCGAGGTTGCGGCCGACTGCGGGGATGCGGTTTGGTCCATGGCGAAGATCCTGAAAAGCGCGCCCTCAGGCGCTCATGGCCGTCAAAGCACGCAACGGAATCACGGCCCAGTCCGGGCGGTTACCCAGTTCGTAGCGCAGTTCATACAGCGCCTTCTCAATCTCAAACAAGCTCAAGAGCGGCTGCATCGCCGCAAAACTCTCGTAGAGATGACAGGCGCGCGCGAGCGCGTCATACACGCGCAGGAATGTTTCGCGTGTGCTCAACTCCCATTGCTCGAGCAACGCCTCCCACCTGGCGCTGTCTTCGGCGCTCTGCGGCGTGGTCCCGATGAGCGCCGCGCGGCGCGCGTAGGCGAAGGAGCGCAGCATGCCGGCGACGTCCCGCAGGGGTGATTGCTTTTCGCGCCGCTCGGCGAGAGTTCGCGCAGGTTCGCCTTCGAAATCGACGATCACAAAGTCGTTGCGCACCACCAGCACCTGACCCAGGTGATAGTCGCCGTGCACGCGGATTTTCAGCGCGCGCACTTCCGCATCGGTGGCTCGGGCGCCGATGCGCTCGAGGAGCCGCGCGCGCGCGGCCAGCAGCTCCGCGGCTTGCGCCTGCGCCGCCGGCGGCAAGTGTGCGCGGGCGCTCTCGAGGAGCGCGAAGGTCGTGTCGACGGCGTTTGCGGCACGTTCGCGCCAGGCGCGTACGTCAGCTGCCGTGGCGGGCAGCGCGGCGAAGGCGGGATCCTCGGTCGCCGTGGCGAGCGCACAATGCAGTTCCGCGGTGCGTGTGGCGAGCGTGCGCACGATCGCAAGGTATGCGCCGTGCGCATCGGCGCCCGCGGGGGCGGCGCCGCGCTGATCCTGCAGAAAGCGCATCAGATAATTGACAGTGTAATCCCAGCCGTCGCCCTGGTTCATGACGAAGGCCTGCAGCAGGGCAAGAGTCTGCACCTCAGCGCCCTCGCGGTGATATTCGACGACGCCTGCCACCGGCGCGATGTGGGAAAAGTGCGCGACCTCGGTCAGAAAGCGGCCGATCTCCGCCTCCGGGTTCACGCCGGGCCGCAAGCGCCGATAGAGCTTGAGGAACAATCGCTCCCCGCATCTGAGCGCCGTATTGCTGCCCTGGGTGAGCGGCGCGCCCGTGGCGAGATCCGCAAGCGGATCGCCGCGCAGCTGCGCATAGGCGGCGGTGGGCGAAAAGACGAGCCGGCCGTGGGCGGTGTTGAGCTCCTGTGCCGCGCCGATCGACTCGACCACGGCGCGGCCGAAACTCTCATCCGCCGCCGCGTCCGCCAGCACGCCGACCGCCGCCTGCTGGCGCACGCGCGCGATCGAGAACGACTGCAGCTTGAGCCACCGCGACTCGGGGACATCGTCAAAAGCGAGCACGAGCGGCAGGAAGTATTGTGCACGCTCGCCGTCGCTTTCGATGTCAATCAGCGCGAGCATCCACTGGGACAGTTTGAAATCCCATTCCAGATAATCGGCGAGGCGCGCGCGCGCGATGACGGCGCCCTTGCCGCCGAACCAGCGCTGTCCCGCGATGAAGGCGGGCAGCAGACGCTCCTCGAGCTGCGTGCGCAGCTGGGTTGCCGCGGTTGCGCGCCATTGCGCGACCCGCTCGGGGAAGAAGCTCGCCCAGGACTTGATGAGCACGAGCACCGGCACGTCTTCGCGCGGCATGCGCTCCGCATGCCACTTCGGCGCCGCGGCATCGCGGCTCAGGCGAAACCAGTAGAAGCCGTAGCCCGCCAAGGTCAAAAGGTAGGGCAGCTCGCCGATCGGCGGGAACGGCGTCTGGCCCAGAAGCTCGATCGGCACCGCACCCTTGTGCGCGGCGAGATTGATCTCGACCGGTTGCGCGGAGCGCGCCAGATTCGCGACGCACAGAATGGCGTCATCGCCAAACTGGCGCACATACACGAGCACCTTGCGATTGCCGGGGCGCACGAACTGCAGGCTGCCGCGGCCAAAGGCCTGGGATGTCCTGCGGATCTGCAGCATGCGCTTCATCCAATTGAGGAGCGAGGCGCGGTCGCGGGTTTGTGCTTCCACGTTGACCGCCTCGTAGCCATAGATCGAATCCATGATCGGCGGCAGATAGAGCCGCTGCGGATCGCAGTGCGAGAAGCCGGCGTTGCGATCGGGGCTCCACTGCATCGGCGTGCGCACGCC
>PLIX01000192.1 GCA_003140135.1 Gammaproteobacteria bacterium | reverse complement strand
AGATCACCATGGTATTGGAGCGTTTGATGTTGCCCGTGAGCTTACGCAGCGCCTGCGACATGAGACGCGCGTGCAGGCCCATCTGCACATCGCCCATTTCTCCTTCGATCTCGGCTTTGGGCGTCAAGGCCGCAACCGAGTCGATGACCACCACATCGACGGCGCCGGAGCGCACCAGCATGTCGGTCACTTCCAGCGCCTGCTCGCCGGTGTCCGGCTGCGAGACGAGAAGATCATCGACGTTGACGCCGAGCTTGCCCGCATAGGACGGATCGAGCGCGTGCTCGGCGTCGACGAAGGCGGCCACCCCGCCCGCGCGCTGCACTTCGGCAATGACCTGCAAGGTGAGCGTCGTCTTGCCCGAGGCTTCCGGACCAAAGACTTCGGTCACGCGACCGCGCGGCAGACCTCCTACGCCAAGCGCGATATCGAGTCCCAAGGAGCCCGTGGACACCGTCTCCACATCCCACGACGCCGGAGTCTCGCCGAGGCGCATGACAGTGCCCTTGCCAAACTGCTTTTCGATCTGGCCGAGAGCTGCAGCGAGCGCCTTTTTGCGATTCTCTTCCATCTCTTCACCTCGCGGATTTTGTGGGCGTGATTATCCCACAACGAAGCCGCCGCGGGCATACCAAAGTTGCTGCATTTGGCTCCCAATTCAAGGCATTTGAGCGCTGCACAGTAGTACGTCGCGAGACGTACTGTATAGCCATTGCGCGCAGCATCCGCTCACAGCCTGAGGTTCAGGATGAGCTTCAAAGCGTATTCGACTGAGCTGCGGCGTATCGCCTGCCGATCGCCCGCAAACTGCACACGCTCGGCGGCGACTTCGACTTCTGCTTCGCGACGCACGCCCGTGCCAAACCACACGGTGCCGACGGGCTTCCCGGGCGCTGCGCCATCGGGCCCGGCGATGCCGGTCACGGCAATGGCAACGTCGACGCCCGACACGGCGAGCGCGCCCGCTGCCATTTCGCGCACGACCGCCTCACTCACTGCGCCGTGCTCGTCGAGCGTGCGCGAGGCAACCCCGAGATCGCGGATCTTCGCCGCGTTCGAATAGGTCACGTAACCACAGTCGAACCACTGCGAGCTGCCGGGGATGTCGGTCAGCGTCTTTGCAATGAAACCTCCGGTGCAGGATTCGGCGGCCACCACGCGATGGCTCCTCGCCATGAGCGCCTCCCCGACGCGAACGGCGAGAGTGTGAAGATCGGCGTCCGGGGTCATGGACCCCACCCTAACGCAAAGTCGAAGGCCTCGAATGATGGCGTCTGCATGACCTTAAGAAACAGAAGCTTCCCTGATACGCGCTGCGGCAGGTTCGCTCACGTTCAGATTCGGCGGCCGCGAATACCCGCAAGGTCATCTGCCGGGGACTGTGCCACAGGTTTTCCTGACCACAATCGGGAATTCTTCCCGTGGATTATGGGATAAATTCCCGCTAGGCCGCGCATCCCGATGCGATGAGCCGGAGCCGCCCGTCTACCCCGGGAAAATAACAAGGAGACCGTGGAATGGCGTGCGCGAGAAGCTCTCTGTGCTGCTTGGCGTGGCTCCTGGGATGGGCCCTGCCACTGGCCGCCTTGAGCGCCGACGCGGACACCCCCACGACGCTCGCCAATCCGGCCACCGCCCAGGAGCTCAAGCAGATCGTCGTCATCGGAAACGCGCCGCTGCCGGGTCTCGGCCTGCCNNAATAACTTCAGCGGCATCAACGTCAGCGAGAGCGCGGATAACCCCTTTCAGCTCGACATCAATTACCACGGATTCACCGCCTCGCCGCTCCTGGGCACACCCGAGGGCCTGTCGGTCTATGTCGACGGTGTGCGCGTGAACGAGTCCTTCGGCGACACCGTCAACTGGGATCTGATTCCGGAGTCGGCCATTTCCACCGTGACGCTCATGTCCGGCTCCAACCCGGTGTTCGGACTCAATACCCTGGGCGGAGCCCTGTCGGTGCAGACCAAGAGTGGCCATGACAATCCGGGCACGGAGCTCGAGGCCTATGGGGGCTCCTTCGGGCGGCGCTCCTTCGAGGGCGAGACCGGCGGGGAGGCCGGGCCATTCGATTACTTCCTGACCGGCAGCTATTTCGACGAGACGGGCTGGCGCGACATGTCGGCGACCCGGGTCTATCAGGGATTCGGCAAGGTGGGCTGGCAGAACGACAAGACCGACGTCGACCTGAGCTACACCTATGCGGATACCAACCTGTACGGCGACGGTGCAACCCCGCTTAGCATGCTGGCCTACCGCCGTGCGGCGACCTACACGCCGGACTTCACCCAGAATTTTCTCAATTTCGTGAATCTCACCGGCACGCAGTTCCTGACCGACCAGCTGCTGCTGTCCGCCAATGCCTACTATCGCCACCTGGCCACCGGCAGCCTCAACGGCAACATCAACGACAGTTATCTCGAGGATAACGCCGGGCCACCGATCGACTGCGCTGCGCCGCTGTCAAACCGTGCCGACATCGCCTTTTGCTTCCCCGGCCAGAACGCCACGTCCAGCCTGCTCCAGCGCACGGCAGGTTTCGGTGTGCAGCTGACGGATTCGCAGGACATCTTCGGGTGGAAAAATCAGGCCGTTCTCGGCGCGGACTACGAGGACTCGAAGGACTCGTATCTGCAGAGGTTTCAGTACGGCGACCTGGCGCCGGATCACTCCCTGATTTACTACGTAAGTCCCCTCGACAACGAAACGGTCATTTCGTTGAGCGGCAGCAACAAGATCTTTGGCCTGTACCTGACCGACACCCTCTCTCCCAGTAAACTGCTCCATCTCACGGCATCGGTGCGCTACAACAGCAACACCGAAACGCTCAGCGGAGACAGCATCGATACGGACGTCGGCGATGTGGGCTCGGGATTCGATACGGCGAGCCCTCTTGCCGGGGACCACACCTTCAGCCGAATCAATCCGGCCTTTGGATTCACCGTCACACCGACCGATGCCTTGACCTTCTATGCCGACTACAACGAAGCAAGCCGAGCACCGACGGTGATTGAACTGGGTTGCTCCAATCCCGCGGCACCTTGCGGCCTGCCCAATGATTTTGCCAGCGACCCGAATCTGCAGCAGGTGGTCGCTCGAACGGTGGAAGTGGGCGTACGGGGCAATCGGCCCGATCAGCGGTTGGTGTGGAGCGCAGATGTGTTCCATACCGTCAATAGCAACGACATTCAGTTCGTGGCCACGAGCACCAATAGCGGCTACTTCGATAATGTGGGCGGAACGCGCCGCCAGGGGCTGGACTTGGCGTTGGGCGGCAAGGAAGGCGCCTTGAAGTGGCGTCTGACGTACAGCTATGTCGATGCCACCTTCCAGTCGAATTTCATCGTCAACGCCGCATCGAACAGCACCGCCGATGCCGACGGCAACATCCTGGTGCGCCCGGGCGATCGCATTCCTCTAATTCCGCAGCACACCGGACGGCTGGTGCTCGACTACGAGGTGAACAAACGATTGGACCTCGGGGGCAATCTCGTCGTCGCCTCCGGCTCCTACCTGCACGGCGATGAAAACAACGCCAACCAGGCCGGAGGCACGAATGCCGCGGGCGCAGTCATCTCCCCTTTAGGGACAGGCTGGCTTCCCGGCTATGCGGTGGTCAATCTGCAAGGCACGTACCACGTCACCAAAAATGCGGAAGTCTTCGCTCGCGTCGCCAACGTGTTGAACCGGGAATATGCGACAGCGGGGTTCCTGACCAGCAATTCGTTTAACGCCAACGGCACGTTCCGCCCCAACCCGAACGATTGGACCAATGAGAATGCGGTCTCTCCGGCAGCGCCCCGGGCGATCTGGGCGGGTGTGCGCATAAACTTCAACTGACGGATGCAGCGCGCTCGGCAGCCGGATAGGGAGACAGCTCTTCAATGTCTGAAGGTCAGCCTCAGCCGCGTTCGAGCAGTGACGGCATTCGCGCGATCTGGCGATTCTCCCCGTCATGTCGGCGCAGGTATGAGCGCATCGGAGAGCCACAATGGCAGTCAACAACAGGCGCCCCGCGATAGATAGCCTTTGAGCACCACCAAACTCATCCGCAGACGTGTCCGCGACCGATCAATCGCATTGACAAACTGAAGAGAAAGTCGCCGCATGGTCGGCCCACGCGTACGATGGAGATTCAGGATTATGAGTACCAACAACACCGTCACAGTGGTTCTGCTCTGGATCTCGGTCATTGTCTGGAGCATCTGGTTCGGTGGCACGATCTACCAGATGTTGGTGGTCGTGCCGATCTGGAGTGATTCGCTGCCTGAGTCGCTACACGCGTTCTTCAGGGACACGAGTTACAACCATAATATCTACCATTTCTTCGGACCGGGCTGGATGCCAGTGCGCTTCCTGCCGCTCTACGGGATGCTCTTCTTTGGCTGGCGTCTGCCAGCACACCGGTCGCTCTTTATCGTCACGGCGGTCTGCATGACCTTTGTACTGGCGTTCACTCTGACCTACGTCTATCCGATCAATGCAGTCCTCTTTACTCAGGCGGGTGGAGATCTCAGCGTCGCGGAGGTTCGTGCCATGGTGCATCGCTGGATCATCGCCGACCGAGCGCGCTTCGTGGTAGCGTGCGTCGGCTATCTGGCTTTGTTGCGAGCACTAAGCATTCCGATAACAAAGCCGACTCCGTAGCAGAAAGCCAGACACTGGCTGCGCACAGTGATCTTCCTCGAGGCGCGAGCGGCGCAGGGCAAGTCAGGGTCGAGGCCTTCATAGGCAGCTCTAAGAATAGCCTTGAACGACAAACACTTAGAACATACGCCGATGATGCAGCAGTACCTGCGCATCAAGAGCCAGCACCCCGACACGCTCCTCTTCTATCGGATGGGGGACTTCTACGAGCTTTTCTTTGACGACGCGCGGCGCGCCGCGGCGCTTTTGGACATTACCCTCACCGCGCGCGGCCAGTCGGCCGGTGACCCCATTCCAATGGCGGGAGTGCCGGTGCACGCAGCGGAAGCCTACCTTGCGCGCCTGGTGCGGCGGGGCGAGTGTGTCGCGATCTGCGAGCAGTTGGGCGACCCGGCGAAGACGAAGGGCCCGCTTGAGCGGCAAGTGGTCCGAGTCATCACGCCGGGAACCGTCACGGATGAGGCGCTCCTGGATGCGCGGCGCGATACGCTCATCGCAGCCGTCGCGCGCGCGGGGGCCGGCGAGGGGGAGGGTTTTGGACTGGCTTGGCTGGACCTCGGCGCGGGACGGCTCACCGTCCTTGAGTCCTCAGGAGATCTTGCGCTCGCGGCCGAGCTTGAGCGGTTAAAACCTGCGGAACTCCTCGTCTCGGACCATGTGACTTACGACGACCTTGCGCGCGACGGGCGCGCGGTGCGTGCCCGCCCGCCCTGGCATTTTGAACTCGCCAGCGCCTCGCGCCTGCTGACGGATCAGTTGGGAACGCTGGATCTCAAAGGCTTCGGCGCCGATGAGCTGCCGTTGGCCATCTGCGCCGCCGGCGCGCTCTTGCAGTACATCCGCGAGACGCAAAAGGCCGCGGTGCCGCATATCCGGGCGCTCGCCGTCGAGGAGCGCACGCAAGCCTTGAGCCTTGATGCGGCGACGCGCCGCAATCTGGAGCTGGACGCGAGCTTGAGCGGGCATCCCGAGGCGACCTTGTTCGCCCTCCTCGATCAGTGCGCAACGGGCATGGGTTCGCGCCAGCTGCGGCGCTGGCTCAACCGGCCGCTCACGGACCAGCCGCTGCTGCGGAGCCGCCATGAGGCCGTCGCGGCCCTCATCGATGGACGGCACTACGAGAGTTTGCGCGAGCATCTGCGCGGCGTCGGCGACATCGAGCGGATCCTCGCGCGCGTGGCGCTGCGCTCCGCGCGGCCCCGGGATCTGGCGCAGCTACGCACCTCTCTCGCCGCGGTGCCGGCGCTGCGGGAACTGGCCGGCGCCGTTGATGCACCGCCCGTCGCGCAACTGCGAGAGCGAATCGGTGTGCACGAAGAGACGCTGGCGCATCTGCGTGCGGCCATTGCGGAGGAGCCTGCGACTCTGCTGCGGGATGGGGACGTCATTGCGAGCGGCCACGATTCTGCGCTCGATGAGCTGCGCCGCATTGCAACGCACACCGATGAATTTCTGCTCGAGCTCGAAGAGCGCGAGCGCGGGCGCACCGGGATTGCGACACTCAAGCTCGGATTCAACCGCGTGCAGGGCTTCTTCATCGAAGTCGCGCGCCGTGACGCCGAGCGCGTGCCGAAGGACTACCTGCGGCGCCAGACGGTGAAATCCGCCGAGCGCTTCATCACGCCGGAACTCAAAAGCTTCGAGGAAAAAGTGCTGAGTGCGCGCGAGCGCGCGCTTGCCCGGGAGCGCGAGCTCTACGACGCTGTGCTCGATGCGCTGATCGAGCACCTGGGTCCCCTGCAGGCCACGGCCAGCGCGCTCGCCGAGCTCGACGCGCTCGCGGCATTCGCTGAACGCGCCGTCAGTCTCGACTGGACGCGCCCGGAACTCGTAAGCCTGCCCACGATACGCATCGTCGGCGGCCGCCATCCGGTCGTCGAGCGCTTCTGCGAGAACGCCTTCGTGCCGAATGATCTCAGTTTCGATGCGGGGCGGCGCATGCTCATCATCACCGGCCCGAACATGGGCGGAAAATCCACCTACATGCGCCAGGTCGCGCTCATCGTGCTGCTCGCGCATGTGGGCAGCTTCGTGCCCGCAAGGCAGGCGGTCATCGGACCCTTGGATCGCATCTTCACGCGCATCGGCGCCGCCGACGATCTGCCCGGCGGACGCTCGACTTTCATGGTGGAAATGACCGAGGCGGCGAACATCCTGCACAACGCCGGGCAGAAGAGCCTCATTCTCATGGATGAGATCGGCCGCGGCACGAGCACCTTCGACGGGCTCTCGCTCGCCTGGGCGATCGCGCGCTACATCGCAACCCGCCTCGCCTCCTTCACGCTCTTCGCCACGCACTATTTCGAATTGACGACGCTCGCGCAGGAAGTCGAGGGCTGCGCCAATGTGCACCTGGATGCAACGGAGCATGGCGATGCCATTGTGTTTCTGCATGCGGTCAAGGAAGGACCCGCCAACCGCAGCTACGGCCTGCAGGTGGCGCAGCTGGCCGGCGTGCCGCATGAGGTGATCGCGCAGGCACGGCATTATCTGGAAACGCTCGAGGCTGAGCGCGACACGCGCAATGTCATGCGTGCCTCGCTGCAGCGCGAACTGCCGCTCATCCCGCCGGCGCCGCTCGATCCTCGCGCCGAGGAGTTGCGTCGCGAGGTTGAGGCCCTGGATCCGGATGCGCTCGCGCCGCGCGAGGCGCACGCGGCGCTGTATCGCCTGCGTGCGCTTGTTGAGAAATCGCGCTCCAGGCGCTAAAGCGTGGCACGCGGGGAGAAATGACCCTGCGCGAGAAAGCTGCCGGTCTCGCGCGCGACGCGCGCCGAGAGGAGCATGCCAAAATGACTGACGGCGAGCGTAATGTGGTCGGTCGCACCCGGCAGGCGGGTTTCGCTCACCGCCACGCTGCCATCGCTCGCTTCGTTGAATCGGACTACGAGCTTGCCGAGCCCGACGGCGAGCGTGCCGGCGATGATGCCGAGGTCGCGCGCACCCGGCCACGCGCGGCGCTGCTCCGTCAATAATTCCTCGGCGACGCAGCGGCCGAGCAGCGTGCGTGCCCAGCGCGCGCGGCCGACGTCTCTTGCGACGCGGCTCGCAACCGCAGGCGTGCCGAGAAACACCACACGTCCCGGCGGGGTTTGCGGGAAACGCTCGAGAAAGCGATAGGCGACGAGGCCGCCCAGGCTGTGTCCGATCAAATGCAGCTCCCGTGGCGCGCGCGCTGCGATGAAGGCCTGCAGGCGCGCGGTCACCTCCGCCATCGGCGCCGTGACGCTCGGGTAGCGGAACACGTGAACGTCAAAGCCATGGGCGCGCTGCAGGCGGCGGCGCAGCAGCAGGGACTCGTCCCCGTGCAGCCACAGTCCATGCAGAAAGACGACCAAGCGCGATTCACTGCGCCGGCGGGCGAACGCGGATATGCAGTTCCTTCAACTGGGCCTCGCTGACCGCGGTCGGCGCGTCGGTGAGCGGGTCGGCCGCCGTTTGCGTCTTCGGGAAAGCGATGACCTCGCGAATGCTGTCCGCGCCCGTCATCAGCATGGCCAGGCGATCGAGGCCAAAGGCGATGCCGCCATGCGGCGGCGCGCCGAGCNNAGCCGCCTCGGCGGCGTCGATGCCGAGGAGCTCAAAGACCGTGGACTGCATCTCCTGGCGGTGAATGCGCACCGAGCCGCCGCCGATTTCCGAGCCGTTCAAGACCATGTCGTAGGCCCGGGCGAGGGCCCCGGCGGGAAATGCCCGCAGGGCTGCGGCATCGTCGTCCTGCGGCGATGTAAAAGGATGATGCATCGCGCTCCAGCGCCGCGCGTCCTCATCCCA
>PLIX01000308.1 GCA_003140135.1 Gammaproteobacteria bacterium | reverse complement strand
TAGTTGGCCGCCCGCCAGTAGGCGTCGACCAGGCGGAGCATGTCGGGAGAGAGTGTCTTTGTTTTCATGATGTGGTGAGTGTCTTGCCCAGGCCAAGGACGCGGACGACCGACCGCGCGATCATCATTTCCTCGTCCGTGCGGATGACCCGCACGGCCACGGCGCCGGCCGCCGTCGAGATCAGCGCCGCATTGCCCGCGTTCCGCCTCCGGTCGATCCGGATGCCGAGAAATCCCAGGCCGCGGCAGATGCGGCCGCGGATGTCCGGCGCGTTCTCGCCGATGCCGCCCGAGAAGACCAGGGTGTCCACCCCGCCGAGCGCCGCAGCGTAGGCGCCGATCCATTTCGTCGCCTGGTAGCAGAAGAGGTCCACCGCCTCGGCGGCACGGGCGTCGCGGCGGGAGCGCGCGACGAGGTCGCGCATGTCGGAGCTTGTCCCGGACACCCCGAGGAGGCCCGACTGGTGGTTAACCATTTCCTGGAACCTCGCGGGAGTCATCCCCTCCCTTTGCGCCAGGAAGCCGGCGACGCCGGGATCGAGGTCGCCCGAGCGCGTTCCCATGACCAGGCCCGCCGCCGGGGTGAAGCCCATGCTCGTGTCCCTGCTCTTTCCGCCGCTCACGGCGGCGAGGCTCGCCCCGCTCCCGAGGTGGGCGAGGATCACCCGTCCCCGGGCGGCGGCCCGGCCGGCGACGCGCCCGAGCTCCTCCATGAGGAAGGAATAGGACAGGCCGTGGAATCCGTAGCGGACGAGACCCTGGCCCTGGTACCGGTGCGGGATCGCCAGGACCCGCGCGACCCTGGGCATGTCCCTGTGAAACGCCGTGTCGAAGCAGGCGACCTGCGGAAGCCGCGGGTGCCGCTTCCCGAAGGCCTGGATCAGCTCGATCTCCCGGGGCAGGTGGTCGGGGTCGAATGGCGTGTTGCGCCGCAGCTCGCGAACGAGCTGCGGGGTGACGCGTCCCGGCTCGGAGCGGCCCATCCCTTGGACGATGCGGTGCCCGACGGCCGATACCGGCGCGAACGAGGGCTGCTTCTCGAGCCAGCTGAGGAGTGAATCGACCGGCGCTCCGGGCATCGGCACCGCGCCCTTCCTCCCCAGGATGAGGTCACGGTATTCAAGGCGCGTCCCGGGAAGGCCGATTCTGTCCACCTTGCCGTCCATGATCCGGGCGATCCGCCCTCCGCACTCGAAAAGTGCAAACCGGATGCTGGATGATCCCCCGTTCACGGCGAGGAGTGTATGCGCCCGTTTGGCCGGCTTCATGCGTCGAACATGGGTCATGGTCAGCCCTATAGCCAATTCGCGGTGCCCATTGTTCCACGATCTTGACCGATACTAACCCTCCAGCTTCCTGCGGATGGCCCGGAGTTCCCTCCTGCGGGCGCCCGTCAGCCGGGGATAGCCCAAATTGAGCCCCTTCAGGGCGTCGATGACAACCCGGGACACGATCAGGCGGGCGTTCAGCTTGTCATCGGCCGGGACGATGTACCAGGGCGAGCCCTTGAGGCTCGTCGACGACAGGCAGTCCTCGTAGGCCCCCATGTACCGGTTCCAGAACTTCCTCTCCCTCAGGTCGGAAAGGCTGAACTTCCAGTTCTTCGACGGCTCGTCGATCCGCTCCAGGAACCTCTTGCGCTGCTCCTCCTTCGAGAGGTGGAGGAAGAACTTTATCACCCGGGTGCCGCTCCGGTGCATGTGCTTCTCGAACTCAACGATCGAGCGGTAGCGGCCGTCCCAGATTGTCTTCCTGTCCTTGAGCTCCGCCGGCAGCCCCTCGGCCTCAAGGATGTCGGGGTGCACGCGAACGACGAGGATCTCCTCGTAGTAGGAGCGGTTGAAGACGCCGATCCTCCCGCGCGCCGGCAGGCGGCAGGTGGTCCGCCACAGGAAGTCATGCGCGGACTCCTCCGCGCTCGGCTGCTTGAAGCTGTAGACCTCGCAGCCCTCCGGGTTGACGCCGCTTAAGACGTGCGCGATCGCGCCGTCCTTGCCGGCCGCGTCCATCGCCTGGAAGATGAGGAGCAGGGAATAGGTGCTGGAGGCGTAGAGGAGGCGCTGGAGCTCGCTCAGCTCCCCTACATCATTGACCAGCAGCTCCTTGTAGTGCTTGTCGGACTTGTAGAGGGGCTTGATGTCAGTCCTCCACTTGCCGAGTTTCACCCTCTTGCCCGGGATCACGCGGAAGTCGTCGGGATCTATCTTCATGGAAGTCGCGGGCTCCGCGCAGCTCAGTTGGGATCGCCCTCGTTGCGCATGGCCTCGACGGCCGGCGATTCCGCGGAGCTGCCCGAGGCGCCGCCAATCGCGCCGCTGACGAGCGTCTGCGCCTCGCCGAGGATGCGCTGGAGGTGGTCCTTCCCGAGGAAGCTCTCGGCGTAGATCTTGTAGATGTCCTCCGTTCCGGAGGGACGCGCCGCGAACCAAGCGTTTTGCGTGACCACCTTCAGGCCGCCGATGGGCGCGTCGTTTCCCGGCGCACGGGTGAGGAGCTTTTCGATTTTCTCGCCGGCAAGCTCCTTACGCTGCACCTGCGCGGGAGAGAGCTTCGCGAGCACGGCCTTTTGCTCGGCGCTCGCCCGCGCCTCGACCCGATCGGCGGCGGGCTCGCCCAACTCCCGGGTGAGATCCTGATACAGCGCGCCCGGGTCGCGGCCCATGCGCGCCGTGATCTCCGCGGACAGAAGTGCGGCGGCGATGCCGTCCTTGTCCGTGGTCCACACCGTGCCGTCGGTGCGCAGGAATGTCGCCCCGGCACTCTCCTCCGCGCCGATCCCGAGCCCGCCATCGAGGAGCCCCGCGACGAACCATTTGAAGCCGACCGGCACTTCGTAGAGCCTGCGCCCCAGCCGCGCCGCCACACGATCGATCATGGCGCTGCTGACCAGGGTCTTGCCTACCGCACTCGATGCCTTCCAGCGCGGACGATGGCGGAACAGATAATCAATCGCCACGCTCAGATAATGGTTCGGCGGCAAAAGCCCGGCGCTCGGTGTCACGATACCGTGGCGATCGTGGTCGGTGTCGCAGCCGAAGGCGATGTCATAGCGATCCTTGAGGCCGATCAGCCGTTTCATGGCATACGGCGAGGAGGGATCCATGCGGATGCGGCCGTCCCAGTCGCGGGTCATGAAACTGAAGGTCGGGTCGACCTCCTCGCTCACGACTGCGAGGTCAATGCCGTAGCGCGCGGCGATGGGTGCCCAATAGTGCACGCCGGCGCCGCCCATGGGGTCGACGCCCAGCGCCAATCCCGAACTCTTGATGCCCTCAAAATCGATGACATGGCACAGATCGCGGACGTAGGCGTCGAGATAGTCGTGCTCGTGGGTGCTTGCAGCGCGGCGCGCCTGCTCAACCGGTATGCGCGCCACGCCCTTGAGGCCTGCCTCGAGCAGCGCGTTCGCCGATTCTTCGATCCACGTCGTGACGGCGGTGTCGGCCGGACCGCCGTTCGGCGGGTTGTACTTGAAGCCGCCGCTGTCGGGTGGATTATGCGACGGCGTGACGACAATGCCGTCGGCCAGATGCGACTTGCGTCCGCGGTTGTAGACCAGGATCGCGAGCGACACGGCTGGGGTGGGCGTGTACTCGCCGCCCTTGGAGATCATGATTTCGATGCCGTTGGCCGCCAGCACTTCGAGCGCGCTCTCCAAGGCGGGCATGGACAGGGCGTGCGTATCGATGCCGATGAAGAGCGGACCGTCGATGCCCTCCTTCCTGCGGTAGCGGCAGATCGCCTCGCTGATCGCAAGAACGTGCGCTTCGTTGAAAGTGCCGTCGTACGAGGTGCCGCGATGCCCGGAGGTGCCGAACGCCACGCGCTCGCCCGGCACGCGAGGGTCCGGCCGCCGGCTGTAGTAGGCGGCGATGAGTTTCGCGACATCGAGCCGTTCGCCCGCCTGCGCGGGCTTGCCGGCAAGCGGGCTCAAGGCGGTGCTCATGGGGAGCCCCGGCGCAGCCGGCGGTAACGCCGAATGAGCGCATTCGTCGAACTGTCGTGCACAGGCTTGGGATCGGCAGCGCTTGTAAGCTCCGGCACGATCCGGTTGGCAAGCACCTTGCCGAGCTCAACGCCCCATTGGTCAAAGGAGTCGATGTTCCAGATGACTCCCTGGGTGAATACGCTGTGTTCGTAGAGCGCAACTAGGAGCCCGAGCGTATGCGGGGTGAGGCGTTCGGCAATGAGCGTGTTGGTGGGGCGATTGCCCTCGAAGGTGCGATGCGGCACGAGCCGCGCCGACGTTCCCGCCGCGGCCACTTCCGCCGCCGTCTTGCCGAACGCCAGAGCTTCTGTCTGTGCAAAGAGATTGGCCAGCAACAGGTCGTGATGCTGACCGAGGGGATTCAAGCTCTGGCAGAACCCGATGAAGTCGCACGGGATCAGGCGCGTGCCCTGGTGGATGAGCTGATAAAAGGAGTGCTGGCCGTTGGTGCCGGGCTCGCCCCAGTAGATGGGCCCCGTATTCACGCCGACGGGCGCGCCTTCGAGCGTCACGTGTTTGCCGTTGCTCTCCATGGTCAGCTGCTGAAGATAGGCGGGAAAGCGTTTCAAATACTGCTCATAGGGAAAGACCGCAGCCGTCTGCGCGCCGAAGAAGTCGTTGTACCAGACGGCGAGCAGCCCCATGAGCGCCGGCAGGTTGCGTTCGAAGGACGTGCTGCGAAAATGCTCATCCATCGCATGGAAGCCTGCGAGCATGGCGCGGAAGTTCTCCGGGCCGATCGCGAGCATGGTGGAAAGCCCTACTGCCGAGTCCATGGAATAGCGCCCGCCGACCCAATCCCAGAACCCAAACATGTTTTGAGGGTCGATGCCGAACTTCGCGACCTCATCCGCGTTGGTCGACACCGCGACGAAGTGCCGGCGTATGGCGCGCGCATCGCCCAGTTTGCGCAACGCCCACTCGCGCGCGCTATGCGCATTCGTCAGCGTCTCGAGCGTGGTGAACGTCTTGGAGCAGACGATGAAGAGCGTCTCTTCGGGATCCAGGTCGCGGGTGGCTTCTGCGAAGTCCGTGCCGTCCA
Source organism: Gammaproteobacteria bacterium (assembly GCA_003140135.1). Classification (GTDB taxonomy): domain Bacteria; phylum Pseudomonadota; class Gammaproteobacteria; order Steroidobacterales; family Steroidobacteraceae; genus PALSA-1196. The sequence goes on along the minus strand of PLIX01000308.1, from coordinate 17,127 downwards.
CATTGGAGACGAAGCGGAAGATCATGTCGCGGCGGCTGTAATGGCGCAGCGCTTCATAGGCCATCACCGGCCCGAGGTCCGAGCCGCCGATGCCGACATTGATGACGTTGCGGATCACCCGGCCGGTGTGGCCGCGCCAGGCGCCGCTGCGCACCTCATCGCAGAAGGCCGCCATCCGCGCGAGCACCGCCTGCACTTCAGGCACGACGTCCGCGCCGTCCACGACGAGTCGCGCATCGGCGGGCATGCGCAGCGCCACGTGCAGCACGGCGCGCTCCTCGGTCACATTGATCTTCGCGCCGCTGAACATCGCCGTGATGCGCTCTGCGAGGCCGCATTCGTTCGCGAGGCGGACGAGGAGCGCCATGGTCTCATCGGTGACGCGATTCTTCGAGTAATCAAGATACAGGCCCACCGCTTCGACGCTCAGGCGTTCGCCGCGGCCGGCATCGGCGGCAAAGAGATCGCGCAAATGCAGCGTGCGAATTTTTTGATAGTGCTCGAGAAGTGCTCGCCACGCCGGGCGCTCGGCAAGCGGGGTCGGCGCGGCTCGGGGGACGGCGCTCATGCGCGCCCCACGCTCTTGTGCGTACCGGTGGCAATAGCGACGCTCTTCGCGACCAGCACATCCATCAGATCCCGCCAGGATTTGGTGAAGGATTCGGCACCCTCGCGCTGCAGCTGGGCCGCCAGCTGATTCTGATCCACGCCGTCATGCGCCAACTCCGCAAGCACGTTCTCGGCGTCGCCGCCATCGAGCGGCATAACCCCCTGCAGGCGGCCGTGTTCGGCAAACGCGTGCAAGGTCTTCTCCGGCATCGTATTGATAGTATCGGGTGCGGCGAGGGCCTCTACATACAGCGTGTCGGGAGCGCCCGGATCCTTGGTGCCGGTGCTGGCCCAGAGCAGCCGCTGCGGCCGCGCGCCGGCGCCGGCAAGCTTGCGCCAGCGCGGCGAGTCGAGGAGCTCGCGGTAGGCGTGGTAAGCCTGCTTCGAAATGGCAATCCCCAGGCGATTGCGCAAAGCATGCGGCACTTTGTCTTTCACCGCCACGTCCCAGCGGCTGACGAAGATAGACGCGACCGAGCCAACCTTCGGATCCTGGCCGGCGGCGATGCGCCGTTCGATGCCGCGCATGTAGGCCTCGGCGGCAGCGATGTACTGCGCCGTCGAAAAGAGCAGCGTCACATTCACCGGCACGCCGGCGAAGATCGCCTGCTCGATGGCGGAGATGCCGGCACGAGTGCCCGGGATCTTAATGAAGAGGTTTGGACGCTGGGCACGCTCGTGCAGTTGCAGTGCCGCCTTGACGGTGCCGGGAGTGTCGTTCGCCAAAAGCGGAGACACCTCAAGCGACACCCACCCATCCACTCCGCCGGTCGTGTCGTGGATTGGCCGGAAGAGATCGGCAGCCTGCGTCAAATCCTCGAGAGCCAGCTCGAAGAACAACGCCTCGCCCGAGCCGCCCGCCGCCGTCTTGCGCTCAATGGCGTCGTCGTAGGCGCTACTCTTCTTGATGGCTTCATCGAAGATCGTGGGATTGGAAGTGAGGCCGGTCACCGACAGATCGGTGATGTAGCGGCGCAGCGTGCCATCCGCCAAGAGGCTGCGTGTGATGTTGTCAAGCCAGAGGCTTTGACCCAGATCGTGCAGTTGCTGTGTCGTCTTCACGTGATCCTCCGATCGTGTGCGCTCGGCTTGAGTGCCGCCGAGCATGGCAGGCGGAAACTTTGCATCAGCCCGATCAACAGGCCGTGGTCTGCCCCGCAATGGGGCGCCGCGTCAACACCGATGGTGCAGGCGATACGCCACCTGCACCGCTCGGGCCAAGGCGATCCGAAGGCAATTCGACCCGCTCCGCGTCACGTAGTTGCGTACACGGGCGCGACTTCCCATGCCGCGGCACTGCGATCGCGGCCGCCGGCGCTGCGCAAGGCCGCGACCAAAGCAAAAGACGTGCCTGCAGCGCAGTATCCATTCCCAGGATACTGTCGTGCACGGATTGTACGCGTCGAAGCTGCCGCCTGCTGGCGCAGCCGTGCGCCCGGCGCGCGCGTTGAGCGCGCGTTCGAGTCCAATCACGCGCGGCAGGCGCTGCGTGCCGGCCGCCCCCGGCAGCAGACCGAGTTTGACCTCCGGCAGCGCGATGCGCGCGTCGCGCACCACCACGCGATAGTGGCAGCCAAGCGCAAGTTCGAGGCCGCCCCCCATGGCAATGCCGGCGATGGCCGCGATGACGGGCTTGCTGCTCTCCTCAAGCTCGCTCACGAGCGCGCGCAGACTGGGGGCGGCAGATGCCAGGGGCGTGCCGAACTCCTTGACGTCCGCGCCGCCGGAGAATCCGTTCGCGGTGGCGATGAGAATGATGGCGCGCACCGCAGCATCATCCTGCGCGCGCTGCAGGCCTTCTGAGATACCGCTGCGCAGCGCGTAGCCCAAGCCATTCACCGGCGGGTTGTCGAGGGTAATCACGGCGACCTCGCCGTGCAGCTCATATCGAGTCGCGGACATGTGATCCTTCCTGCTCGGGCGCGCGGCGTCGCCCACCCGCAAATGCGTCAACCGCTGAAGGGGTGACGCAGCACAATGGTTTCATCGCGCTCCGCACCGGTTGAAATGAGATCGATGGGCACGCGCACCAAGGCTTCGATGCGCTCCAGGTAAGCGCGCGCGGCCGCGGGCAGAGCGGCGTAGTCCCTGACGCCGACGGTTGACTCCTTCCAGCCGGGCATTTCTTCATAGACCGGATCGATCTCGTCATAGGAATCGACTGAGAGCGGCGGCTCCGCGACAATATTGCCGTCGATCCGATAGCCGATGCAGATGCGCAGCGTGTCGAGTCCGTCCAGCACGTCAAGCTTCGTAATGCAAAGGCCCGACACCGTGGAGTGAATGATCGCACGGCGCAACGCCACCGAATCGAACCAGCCGCAGCGGCGGCGCCGGCCGGTCACCGAGCCGAATTCATGGCCCACGCGCGACAGGTGCTCGCCGTAGCCGTCGAAGAGTTCCGTGGGGAACGGCCCTGCGCCGACACGCGTGGTGTACGCCTTGACGATGCCGATGACGGCATTGAAGGCGCGCGGGCCAATGCCGGTGCCGGAGCTGGCAAAGCCGGCGGTGGTATTGGACGAAGTCACGTACGGATAGGTGCCCAGATCCACATCGAGCATTGCGCCCTGCGCGCCCTCGAACAGGACGTTGGCGCCCGCCACCCGCAGCGCCTCCAGAGCCAGCGTCACATCCGTCACCAGCGGCTCGATCCTCGCGCCGAGTGCGAGCTGCGTGTCGAGCGTCTTCTGAAAATCGACCGGCGGCTGACGATAGTAGTTCTGCAGGATGAAGTTGTGAAAGTCGAGCACTTCGCCCAGCCTTGCCGCGAAGTGATCGCGCTTGAAGAGATCGGCGACGCGCAATGCGCGGCGCGCGGCCTTGTCCTCGTACGCAGGCCCGATGCCCCGACCCGTCGTGCCGATGGCATTGACGCCGCGGGCCTGTTCGCGCGCGCGGTCGAGCACGACGTGCGACGGCAGAATAAGCGGACAGGAGGGCGAGATGCGCAGACGCTCAAACACTGGCACGCCCTCATTCATGAGGATTTGAGCTTCGCTCAGCAGCGCTTCGAGCGAGAGCACGACGCCGTTGCCGATGAAAGAGCGCACGCCCTCGCGCAGGATGCCCGAGGGGATGAGCGAGAGAACCGTTTTCTTGCCGCCGATGACGAGCGTGTGGCCGGCGTTGTGGCCGCCTTGAAAACGCGCCACGGCCACGGCGCGCTCGGTCAGGAGGTCGACGATTTTTCCCTTGCCCTCGTCGCCCCACTGCGTACCGATCACGATGACGAACTTGCCCATGACGCTACCGCACCAGAAAGAGGATCCCGACACCGACCGCCATGCTCCCAAGGCCCGCGATGCGCAGCTCCCGGTCGCCCACGTCGAGGAGGCGCGCAAGCGCGCGCTTCATGCCGCGCGGGTTCAAGAAGGGAGCCATGCCCTCGAGCACCAGGAAAAGCGCGACCGCGGCGATGAGATCCGACAGGTGGGGCATGAGGCGATTAGGCGGAGCAGCTTGCGCGGGCGATCAGCGCTTACCGGGCTTACCTGGATTACCCGGGTTGCCCGGATCCTTGAAGTATTTGAAGAATTCCCCGTCGGGCGTGATGACCAGCACGTCGCCATCCTTACCGAGCGAGCGCTCGTAGGCCTGCAGACTGCGGTAAAAGGCGTAGAAGTCGGGGTTGCTCTCGTAGGCGCGCGAAAAAACCTGGGCCGCCTCGGCATCGGCCTGGCCGCGCACGCGCAGCGCATCGCGCTCGGCGTCGGCCAAAATTTCCGTGCGCTGGCGTTCGGCGGTTGCGCGGATGCGCACCGCCTCACTCGAGCCTTCCCCGCGCAGGCGGCTCGCGATCTTCGCGAAATTCTGCTTCATGCTGTCGTAGACGCGCGTGGCGACGTCCTCCGGCAGGTCGATACGCTGCACGCGCACATCGATGAGCTCGACGCCCAATCCTGAGACTGCATGATTCGCTTTGCCAAACATGTCGCCGGTGACCGCGGCGCGCTCCGAGGTGACGATCTGCTCCAAGGTGCGCTGCGCGACCACGCTCTTGATGCCGTCTTTGACGATCTCCGCCAGGCGCTCTGCCGCAATGTCCTCGACCCCGCCGGTTGCCTGAAAGAATCGCGAGGCGTCATTGACGCGCCACTTGACGTAGAAGTCGACGATGAGGCCGCGATTGTCGTTGGTGAGGAAGGTCTCGCCCTCATAGGACTGCGAGAGAATGCGCCGCTCGAATTTCACCACCTGATCCCACGGCCACTTCCAGTGCAGGCCGGGGTCATAGTCGATGCCGACGATGGCGCCGAACTCGGTGCGGATCGCAACCTGCGTCTCCTGCACGGTGAAGAGCGAGGTGAGCACGATCAATAGCGTGATCGCAATCACCACCAGCAGCGGAAAATATCTCCTGAGCATCAGCGGTCCGTACGGCTGCGGCCATCGACGATGGTGGTATCGGAGTCGCCGCTTGGCGCGCCGCGCGCGCTCGGGTCCGTCGTGACCTCGGACTCCTTCGCCGCCGCGCGATCCAGGAGCTTATCGAGCGGCAGATAGATGAGATTGCCGTTGCCGCCCTTGGCATCGAGCAGCACCTTGTGAGAGCGCGCGAGTATGGTCTCGATGGTCTCAAGATAGAGCCGCTTACGCGTCACCTCCGGCGCCTGCGCGTAGGCCTGGGCAAGCTGCGTGAAGCGCGACGCCTGCCCTTCGGCAAGCGCCACGACCTGCGCGTGGTAGCCGGCCGCGTCCTGCTGCAGGCGCGAGGCGCCGCCCTGCGCCACCGGTAGCACGCCGTTCGCGTAGGCCTGCGCTTCCTTCACGAAGCGCTCCTGATCGGCGAGCGCCTTGTTGGCATCGCGCTGCGAAGGAATCACCGCGTCGGGAACCTGTACGTCGGTGAGGTTTACGGAGGTGACCGTAATGCCGGCATTGTAAAAATCGAGCGTGGTCTGGATAAGCTCCTTCGTACGCTGCGTGATGTGCGGGCGGGTCGCGCCCACCAGCACGTCATCGAGCGTGCTCTGGCCGACGATCTGGCGAAAGGCGCTCTCGGAGACGCCGCGCAGGGTCGCCTCGGGATCCGCCACTTTAAACAGCACCTTCACCGGATCCGTGTACTGATACTGCACGGCAAAGCGCAGCTCGACGAGATTGACGTCGGAGGTCAGCACGCGGGACTTGTAGTCGCTGCTGTTGACGTTCGCGACATTGACCTTCGTCAGAGTCTCGATGGGCCAGGGCCAGCGCCAGCCCCACCCCTGCCCGCGCACGTGCGTCAGGCGCCCGAAGCGCTGGATGACGCCGCGTTCGGCGGCCTTGATCTGAAAGAAGCCGCTCGCGAGCCACAGCAGCAGCACGATGACGACGGCCATGAAAATGAGCGACCCGCCCTCGGTTCCACCGGGCCGAAACAGCGATTCCAAGCGCCGCTGCCATTCCTTGATGCGCTCATCCAGGCGCGGGGCGCCGCCGGGCCGCCGCCCCCAAGGACTTTGTTGACCGCCGGGTTGATTCCAAGCCATAGGAATACTTAAGGAGTGCCGCGCGCCCGTTTACCGCAAGCTTCAGCGGAGCCGAGTAACGCCGGAAAAGGGCGCAGATTGTAGGAAGCCCTCCGCGGGCACACAAGCCAATTCGTCATCGGCGACTTCCAGGATGCGCACACCGCTCGTGCGGGCGAGCGACAGGAGCTCGAGCATGGGCAGCTCCACGGTAAGCTCGATCGAGCCGTCCTCGCTGGGCAGCTCTTCGCGCACCACGTGCGCCGCATACAGGCGCGAGCGCAACGCGCCGCCGCTCGCCGGAATCCGCAGGCGCGCGCGCCGTGTGGCGCGGGAGAGTCGCTCGGTGATGGCCTGCTCCAAGGCGGCAAGACCCGCATTCTGAGCGGCCGAGATCCAAACTGCCGTCACCCGGCCGTCCGCGTCGCGGTCGATGCGCGGCGCAAGTTCGAGCCGATCGATCTTGTTGTAGACGACGATCTGCGGGATGGCCTGCGCGCCGATATCGGCGAGCACCGCATCGACCTGCGTCATGTGCTCGGCGCGGCGCGCGTCGCTCGCGTCGATGACGTGCAGGAGAAGCGTCGCCTCGCGCGCTTCGGTCAGGGTCGACTGAAAGGCGGCCACGAGCTCGTGCGGCAGCGCTCGGATGAAGCCCACCGTGTCGGCGATCACGACCGGCGTGCCGCCGGGTAAGCTCACGCGCCGTACCGTGGGATCCAAGGTCGCGAAGAGCTGATCGGCCACGTAGGCCTGCGATCCCGTCAGCGCCCGAAACAGCGTCGACTTGCCCGCGTTCGTATAGCCCACCAGCGCAATCGAGGGTACCGGGATTTCCGCACGCATGCGCCGGCCCGTCTCGCGCTGCTGCTTGATCTTCTCGAGGCGCTTCGTAAGCACGCGCACTCGCTGACCGATCAGGCGGCGGTCCGTTTCGAGCTGCGTCTCACCCGGACCGCGCAGGCCGATGCCGCCTTTCTGCCGCTCCAAGTGCGTCCAGCCGCGCACCAGGCGGCTCGCGATATGCTTCAGCTGCGCCAGTTCCACCTCGAGCTTGCCCTCGAAGCTGCGCGCGCGCTGCGCAAAAATGTCGAGGATGAGGCTGTTGCGATCGAGCACGCGCCGGCCGACATGCTCTTCGAGATTGCGCTCTTGGCTGGGCGAGAGTGCGTGATCGACGAGAATGACGTCGGCCGAGGCTGCGGCCGCGGCATCGCGCACTTCGTCCGCCTTGCCGCTGCCCATGAAGAAACGCGGATCGGGGCGCTCGCGCCGGCCAATAACCGTCGCCACCGGCTGTGCACCGGCGGACCGGGCGAGCTGCTCGAGCTCGCGCAGATCCTCCGGATCGACCGGCGCGCCGAATCCCAGCCGTACGAGCACCGCGCGCTCACCGCTCCTGGGGCGCTCGAACACTCATACCTCCATGAGCGGAAGCATTATTCGGCAGCAGACTCCGCTGCCACGTCGCCTTCGTCGGCCGCCGTCAAATTGACGTTGCGTGCCGGAACGACCGTGGAAATGGCGTGCTTGTACACCATTTGACTGACGCTGTTTTTCAGCAATACGACGAACTGATCGAAGGAGTCGATCTGCCCCTGCAGCTTGATGCCGTTGACCAAATAAATGGATACCGGCACGCGCTCTTTTCGTAAGGCGTTTAAAAATGGATCCTGCAGCGATTGGCCTTTGGCCATCGTTTTCTCCTTCTTATTACGGTTTTTTAATTTTTCCGTGAGCATAATCTTAGCATGCGCCTTCAATCAGCGGCCAAGCCTGCATAACTCGTTCGCCAATTCAAGGTTCCAGTCCTCGAACGCACCGGGTGCGTACGGGTTAACACGCTCGAGTGTCGCATCCGCGCGAATCCAGGTGAGTTGACGCTTGGCGAGCTGTCGCGTTGCCGCGATGCCGCGCTTGACCGCCTCGGCGAGACTGAGCGCACCGCACAGGTGCGCCCAGAGCTGCCGGTAGCCGACCGCGCGCAGGGCGGGAAGGTCCGCGTTCAAGTCGCCGCGGCGGTACAAGGATTCGACCTCGCTTCGAAAACCGTGCGTCATCATTGCGTTGAAACGCTCCTCCAGGCGCGCATGCAGCGCCCCCCGATCGGCAGGAACGAGCGCCCAGCGGCGCAGGCGATACGGCGCGAGCGCACTGGGGCTCGTGCGCTGCAGCTCGGAGATCCTGCGGCCGGTGGTGAGGCATACCTCGAGGGCGCGCTGGATCCGCTGCGGATCATTGGGATGGATGCGCGCTGCGGCCTGCGGATCCAGGCGCTCGAGCTCCCGGTGCATGCCTGCCCAGCCCGTCTGGGCGGCGCGCTCGTTAAGCTCACGACGCAACTCGACGGAGGCCTGCGGCAGGCGCGCCAGGCCCGAAACGAGCGCGCGCAGATAAAGTAAGGTACCCCCCACCAGGAGCGGTATATGGCCGCGGGCGTGAATTTCAATGATCCTGGCAGTCGCATCGGCGACAAAGCGCCCCGCGGAATAGCTTTCGGTCGCCTCGCAGATGTCGATCAGATGGTGCGGGATGCGCTCCCGAAGCGCGCGCGGCGGCTTCGCCGTACCGAGGTCGAGCCCGCGATACACCATCGCCGAGTCGACGCTCACGATTTCAATGGGATAGCGCTCCGCTGCACCGAGCGCCCAGTCGCTCTTTCCCGTCCCGGTCGGGCCCGTGAGCACCCAGACGGGCTGCGCGATCGCTGCGACCTCGTCCATCAGCGCCCCCGCAGGAACAGGTGATCGAGCTGGGAGAGCGTCAGGCGCGCCCAGGTGGGACGCCCGTGATTGCACTGATTCGCGCGCTCGGTCGCTTCCATCTGCCGCAGGAGGGCATTCATTTCGGGCAGGGTCAGGCGCCGATGCGCATGGATCGAAGTGCGACAGGCGAGCGTGCCCAGGAACTTGTCGACGGCGCCGTCGAGGTGATGCACGCCGGCATCAAGCTCAAGGTCGCGGATGACTGCGCCGACCGTTGCCGCCACATCGCCGCTGGCGAGGAACGCCGGCACGCGGCGCAGCGCGAGGCGCGTCGGCCCCAGCGCATCAAGCTCGAATCCCGCACGCTCCCAGCTCGCGCGATCCTCGAGCACGGCGTCGAGCTCGTGTGACTTCACCTCGATGACGACAGGCTCGAGAAGATGCTGCGAGAGGATCCCCTGGGCCGCCTCCTCGGCTTTGAACTTCTCATAGAGCACCCGCTCGTGCGCGGCGTGCATGTCCACGAGGATGAGGCCTTCGGCGCTCTGGGAGAGAATGTAGATGCCATGCAGCTGGGCAAGCGCGGTGCCGAGCGGCTGCGCCGCCTGCGCGATGTCCGCCGCCGCCATCGTCCCCGACGCAGAGTCGCGCACGCTCGCCGCCAGCGCCCAGGGATCGCCCCGTGCGTCGGCAAAGTCAAAAGACTGCGCCCGGCCAGCATACTCATGCGGCCCTGCCGCAGAGTCGGCGGAGGCGGAAACCGCACTTCTGCCGGGCGAAGTACCGGCAAGCGCCTGTTCGACCGCGCGGAACACAAAATCGTGGACCTGGCGGCTGTCGCGGAAGCGCACTTCGAGCTTTGACGGGTGGGCGTTGACGTCGAGCAGGTGCGGATCGAGGGTCAAATAGAGCACATAGACGGCATGGCGGCCGTGGTAAAGCACGTCGCGATAGGCCAGACGCACGGCATTACTGAGCAGGCGATCGCGCACGCTGCGGCCGTTCACAAACCAGAACTGCTGATCCGGGTGAGCCCGCGACGCGGTCGGAAGCCCCACCCAGCCGCTCAAGCCCACGGGGCCCGCGCCGCTGCGCAGCGCCACCGCAGCCGGAAGGAATTCAGCGCCGAGCACCGCCGTGAGGCGCGCCTCCTCGCCCGCGGCGTCGACGGCGGGCGCATCAAAGACGCGGCGCTCGCCGTGCCGCAGCCGAAAGCTGACATCAAAGCGGGAGAGCGCCAGGCGCTCCACCCAACGCATGATGTGGCCGAACTCGGTAGCCTCGCTCCTCACGAACTTGCGACGCGCCGGCACGTTGAAGAAGAGGTCGCGAATCTCAATGCTGGTGCCCGGCGGATGCGGCGCGGGCCGCACGGCGCTGACTCGGCCGCCGTCGACCCCCATTTCAGCGGCGCGCTCCGCGCCGCCGCGCGGCCGCGACAGCAGGCGCAGGCGGGAAACCGAGGCGATCGAGGGCAGCGCCTCGCCGCGAAATCCCAACGTCGTGACCGCCGCAAGATCCGCAAGCGATGCGATCTTGCTCGTCGCATGGCGCGAGAGCGCAATGGGAAGCTCATCCGGGCTCATGCCCACGCCGTCGTCGCGCACGCGAATGAGGCCGATGCCGCCGCGCTCGATGTCGATGTCGATGCGGTGCGCATCGGCATCCAGTGCGTTTTCGACGAGTTCCTTGACGACCGAGGCAGGACGCTCGATCACTTCCCCGGCAGCAATTTGATCGATGAGTTCGCTGGCGAGAACCCGGATCGGCATGAAGGCACACTCACGGATACTTCAGCCGCGAGTGTACAGGCGATTACGGCAGGCTGGGGCTCTCGGGCGCGACGCGGGCAAGTCCGCGGCGCAGTTGCGCAAAGCGTGTACCGGGAGGCGGGTTCGCTGCGAAGAAGCTGCGAATGCCGCTGAAAATGGCGCTGGCGAGCTTCTCCTGCTGCGCGCTCGTGCGCAGACGGCGCTCTTCCTGTGGGTTTGAGATATAGGCGGTCTCGACCAGCATCGAAGGCATGGCACGCGACTTCAGCACCAAGAAGCCCGCCTGCTGCACGCGCGGCTTGCGCACTTCGCCGACGCTGTCGAGCGCGGTGAGAACGCGCTCCGCGGCAATCATGCTGGCGCTGATGGTCGCGGTCTGCGACAGATCAATCAGCACCGAATCCAGCTGCGGGTCCTTGCCCGCGAGCGGCACCCCGCCCATACGGTCGGCGGAATTTTCGCGATCCGCAAGCCATTTCGCCGCCTCGCTCGTGGCGCCGCGTTCGGAGAGCACGTACACCGACGCACCGGCGATGCTTTCGTCACGAATCGAGTCCGCGTGCACGGACACAAATAGATCCGCATTCACGTTGTGAGCTCGTGTGATCCGGGCCGCCAGCTCAAGAAACTCATCGCGATCGCGCGTGAGCACGGCGTGCATTCCCGGCTCGGAGTTGATGCGTTGCGCGAGTGCGCGCGCGATGGCCAGGGTAACGTCCTTTTCACGCGTACCGCCGTGCCCGATCGCCCCGGGATCATCGCCGCCATGTCCCGCGTCGACCGCGATGACAATCGGCCGATCGGTATCCAACGGCGCGTGCAGCGCGCGCATCGGCGAAGCGGCCGCTGGGAGCGGTGGGAGAACCTGCGGCGGTGGCGCTGGCGGCGCGGCTGCTACCTGCGATGCCGCTACCTGCGATGCCGCTGGCGGCACTATCACAGGCTGCGGTGCCGCTCTTGCCGCCGCGGCTCGCGGGGCGTCCCCGAGCTCGATGAGCAGTTCCCGTTGCGGCCCGGACGCGCGCGCAAGCCAGCGGCTGTGCGCGGCAACCGTGGATTTAAGCTCGATCACCACCCGCAGCGTGCCATCCGCGCGCGGCCCGGTGCGAATGGCTGCCACGATTCCGGCGCCAGGCGGCGGGCGCACTCCGGGACGCATGCGAGTGTGGCGCAGGTCGATTACGACGCGCGCGGGCGCGGCGAGCGTAAACACTCGTTCCGTAGTCGTGCTGCTCAACGCCAGCGCCACACGCGAGGCGCTGCCATCGCTTACGAGCTCGATGTTGCGTAGCTCAGTCGGTGCAGCAGGATGAGCTGCAGCGGCGAAAGTCACCGCCCCCCAAAGAAAGATCCGTCTTATCATGGACTTCGCAGTTGAACTTACCGCCTAATCTACGAGTAAGGCGCGATGAGTTCAAGCCTGGGCTCGCCTGAGCCAGTTCTCGCCGCGCAAAGTGGCGGCGGCAACCGTGATCTCGTGGCCTTGGGTTGTGGCGCTGAGCTTCACCTGCAGATCCGCCGGAGGCAGGCGTCCAGCAGCTCGCTCCGGCCACTCGATGAGCCACAGATAGCCGGGCTGCGCCCAATCGCGTAAACCGAGCGCTTCAAGCTCCGACGCATCCTGCAGCCGATAAAGATCGAGATGCAGCGCCCGCACGGCTCCTAAGTCGTAGAGCTCGATCAGGGTATACGTCGGGCTGCGCACCACGGCAGTGACGCCGCAGCCTGCGAGAAACCCGCGCACCCAGGTGGTCTTGCCGGCTCCCAAATCGCCCGAGAGATAAATGGCCGCGAAAAGATCCGCTTCGGAGGGACGAGCACGGGCGATGCGTGCGCCCTCTTCTTCGGTTTCACGGGCAGAGGTCGTCCAGCTGCGCATGCGCGCGGCCGCTAGCGGTTGACCCAGGTGCGCAACTCGCGCGCAATGTCGCTCGCGAGAAGACCGCGTTCCCCGCCATTACGCGCGGCACTGTCGCCCGCCATGGCGTGCACCCAAACGCCTACTCGTGCGGCCAGCGCCGCGTCACGGCATTGCGCAAGGATTCCGGCGATGACGCCCGTGAGCACGTCCCCGGCGCCGGGAGTCGCCATGCCGGGGTTGCCGCGCTCACACAATCCCGGTACGGCACCCGCCGTTGCGACCAGTGTGCCCGCGCCTTTGAGGACCACGGTGCCGCCATAGCGCTCAAGGAGCGCATCGAGGGCGGCAAGCCGGTCTTCCTGCACCGCTTTCGCGTTCGTGCCGAGCAGGCGCCCCGCCTCCCCGGGGTGGGGCGTGAGGATCCAGCCAGCGCGCCGGCGCGGTGCAGCGCTCAAAAGATTGAGTGCATCCGCGTCGACGATCAGGGGTTTGCCGCAGGTGAGAACGCGATCAAATGCTGCGCGCGCCCAGTCCGAGCGTCCCAGGCCCGGGCCGATGGCGACCACATCCGCATTCTCAAGCGCATCCGTGAGGTCGTCGGCGTGGGCGACGGGTCGACAGATGAGTTCGGGGCATCCGGAGGCGATGGCGCCCACGTTTTCCGGCGCCACGGCCACCGTCACGAGCCCGGCGCCCACGCGCAAACAGGCCTCGCCCGACAGGCGCACCGCCCCCGGCATCCCGACGCCGCTGCCGACGATCAGCACGTGGCCAAAGTCGCCCTTGTTCGCCGCGCGCGCGCGCGGGGGCAAGGCTCGCGCGGCTTCCGCCTCGATGATGCGCTCGAGCCGCGGACGAAATTCCGGCGTTGCAGGGGCTACGACCTCGAGGTCATCGAAGAATACATTGCCGGCAAAGTCCGGCCCGTCGCCGACGAATAGGCCCGTCTTAAGAGTGATGAAGCACACCGTGCCCGTCGCACGGACCGCATCTCCCAATGCGACGCCGCGATCGCTATCCAGACCCGAAGGCACGTCGAGTGCAAAGACCGGGCGCTCCGACACATTGATGGCGTGGATGATGGCGGCTGCCTCGGAGCGCACGGCCGTTGCAAGTCCGGTGCCGAGCAATGCATCCACGATGACCTCGCCTTCGGCGAGGAGCGGCGCCGCGAACAGCTGCATGCGCCCGCCGCTCGACTTGAAGTCCAGGCAGGCTTGTTGGGCATCGCCGCGCAAGACTTCCACGGGGGTCGCCGCCAGCACCGTCACGGTCAGACCCGCGGCCTGCGCGAAGCGCGCCATAACATAGCCATCCCCGCCGTTATTGCCGCCGCCGCAGACGATGACAATGCTGTGCGCCGTCGGCCATCGCGTTCGCAGGAATCGCAGCGCCGCCTCCCCGGCGCGCTTCATGAGCGTGTAGCCCGGCACGCCGAGCGTCTGGGTCGCATAGGCATCGAGCGCGCGACCTTGTGCGGCGGTGTACAGCGGCGTCGGCAGCGGCATCCGCCGATTATACTGGCCTTATGCCGCACGGACCCGCCGCGATCGACCTTGCCGCTGTCAAAGAGGACCTGCAGGTCCTGGCGCGCCGCATGGGCTTTGACGCACTGGGTGTCGCCCATGTCGAACTCGGCAGCGACGAGCGGCATCTGCANNGAGCTCGCGCCCGGCACCGTGCGTTGCATCAGCGTGCGCATGAACTACTGGCCCGCGGAGGCACGCGAAGCGACGAGCGCGCTCGCCGATGGCACGTGCGGCTACGTGTCGCGCTACGCCCTGGGCCGCGACTATCACAAGCTCATGCGGCGCGCGCTCGCCAAACTTGCACGCGCCGTGGCGGCGCGCATCGGGCCCTTCGGCTATCGCGTCTGCGTCGACAGCGCGCCGGTTCTGGAGAAGGCGCTCGCCCGCAATGCGGGCCTGGGATGGATCGGCGCCCACACGAATCTCATCGCGCGCGATGCCGGCTCATTCTTCTTCCTGGGCGAGATCCTCACCGATCTGCCGCTGCCGGTTGATGCACCCGCAAGCGCCCACTGCGGCACCTGCAGCGCCTGCATCCCCGCGTGCCCCACCCAGGCGATCGTCGCGCCGCAGCAGCTTGATGCACGGCGCTGCATTGCCTATCTCACGATCGAGCATCCCGGCAGCATTCCCGAAGAGCTGCGCCCTGCCCTCGGCAACCGCATCTACGGCTGCGACGACTGCCAGCTCGTGTGTCCGTGGAACAAGTTTGCGCAGGCGGCGAGCAATCCGGATTTCAAGGTACGTCACGCGCTCGACGCGGCGCGGCTCACGGAACTATTCGCGTGGACGGCACGCGATTTTGATCAGCGCATGCGCGGCTCGGCGATCTACCGCATCGGCTACGTGCGCTGGTTGCGCAACATCGCGGTTGCACTCGGAAACGCGCCGCGCTCGGCTGAGGTCCTCGCGGCGCTGCGCGCCCGGCGCGAGGATTCCTCGCAGCTCGTGCGCGAGCACGTCGCCTGGGCGCTCGCGCGCCACGAAGAAGTCAGGGCACCTTGAGATTGTCGATGAGCCGCGCTTTGCCGAGGCGCGCCGCCGCCAGCACCACGAGCTCCTGCGCAGAATCCTGCGGCGCGCCCAAGGTGCGCGCAGCGCGGATCGCGAAATATTCGCTCTGCATGCCCGCAGCTTCGGGCTCGAGACGTCCCGCACGTTCGATGGCCGCAAAATCCCGGTCGAGAGCCGCCAGGCGCCGCACGGCCCCTTGCAGCGCGCCGTACAGGCGCGGGGCGATGCGGCGCTCCGCGGCCGTCAAATATTGATTGCGCGAGCTCATGGCAAGTCCGTCCGCCTCGCGCACCGTCGGTGCCGCCACGATCTCGATGGGATAGCACATGTCGGCCACCATCCGGCGGATGATCGTCAGCTGCTGAAAGTCCTTCTCGCCAAAAACCGCGATATCCGGCGCGACGATGTTGAAGAGCTTCGCGACGACGGTCGTGACACCCTCAAAATGCCCGGGCCGAAACTGTCCACAGAGGATGCGCGACAGCTCGGGCACTTCCACACGTGTGGCGCGCTCGAGCCCGTCCGGGTAGATCTCCTGCGCATCCGGCATGAACATGAGGTCGCAGCCTGCGGCCGCCAGCATCTCGGCATCCTGCGACGCGGTGCGCGGGTAGTGGGCAAAGTCCTCGTTAGGGCCGAACTGCATCGGATTCACAAAAATGCTGGCGACGAAGCGCGCGGCGCCGCGGCGCGCCGCCTCAATCAGGCTGATGTGGCCCGAATGCAGATTTCCCATGGTCGGGACGAATGCAATGCGCGCGCCGCCGGCGCGCCAGCGCCGCACCCGCTCCCGCACCGCGGCATTGGTCGTGACCGTATCCATCGAATTATAGCTGCGCGCTCAGAACGAGTGTTCTGTCGCCGGATACTCCTGCTTCTTCACGGCAGCCACGAAGTTCTTCAGCGCCTGCAGGTTCGTGCCGGCGTCCACCATGAAATTCCTGACGAAGCGTGGCTTGCGTCCGGTCGTGATGTCGAGCACGTCATAGAGCACGAGGATCTGTCCGTCGGTGTGCGGGCCCGCGCCGATGCCGATGACCGGCACGTGCGCCGCCGCGGTGATCATGCGCCCGAGATCCGTCGGAATGCATTCGAGGAGCAGCATGTCGGCGCCTGCCGCCTCGAGCTGCTGGGCGTCGCGCAGCATGCGCTCGCCGGCATCGCCCTCGCGCCCCTGCACGCGAAACCCGCCGGACTTGTGCACCGACTGCGGCTTCAATCCCAGATGCGCACACACCGCGATGTCGTGGCTTGCTAAAAACTCGACGATCTGCGCCTGCCCCGCGCCGCTTTCGAGCTTGACCATCTTGGCGCCGCCCTCCTGCATCAGGCGCACGGAGTTGGCAAGCGCCTGCTCCTTGGACGGATAGCTCATGAAAGGCAGGTCGGCCATGAGAAAGGGGCGGTTCAATCCGCGCGCCACCGCACGGCAATGGTAGACCACGTGATCCATCGTCACGGGCACGGTCGTGTCATGGCCCTGGATCACCATGCCGAGCGAATCCCCGACCAGCACCACATCCGCGTCCGCCTCATCGACGAGCACGGCGAAACTGGCGTCGTAGCAGGTGAGGCACGCGATCCTCTCGCCCTCCTCCTTCATGCGCGCAAGCGTCGTCAGCGTGACCGGCGGTCGCGTCGAATCGCGCAGTTGCAAATGGGTGTACATGTTTCAGATCACACGGTGCCGCAGGGGATTGTAATAGAGCCGGCCGCGCTTCATCCGGCCGATTGTCGCCGCGAGCTCATCGTAGTCCGCCTGGCTCGAGATCGGATCGATCGTCGCCGCGTTGACGATCAGCAGCGGCGCCGCATCGTACTCATGGAAGAAGCGTGCGTAGGCCTCATTCAGACGCGTGAGATACGCACGCTCGATGCGCTGCTCAAAATCGATGCCGCGTCGGGCGATCCGCTCGAGGAGCACATCGACCGGCGCCTGCAGGTATACGACGAGATCCGGCTTGGGTGGTTTGATGTCAAGTTTGGCATGCACCTGCTCGTAGAGCGCGTACTCGGCCTCATCGAGGGTGACGCGCGCGAAGAGCCGATCCTTCTCGAAAAGATAATCGGCCACGCGCACCGACGCAAACAGATCCTGCTGCGCGAGCGCAGTGAGCTGCTGCGCGCGCTGGAAGAGAAAGGCGAGCTGCGCCGGGAATGCTCCGACGCGCGGATTGCGGTAGA
>PLIX01000243.1 GCA_003140135.1 Gammaproteobacteria bacterium | reverse complement strand
AATGGCGGTCTCAGGATCGAGCGTCCATAGGCAGCAAAGGCATCGTGCCTCGCGGTGCCTCGCTCGGCGTACTCGATCGTCTCGAGGGCATGGGCAATCTGCTCCCATGCGCGGGTATCAAGGTCAGCACCCATCGAAGACGCCAACGCCAGAAAGCTCGGCAATCGTTCGATCCCGGATTCAACCAGCGCCCATTGATCGTCCAGCAGCGCGATCCGGTCGGCGTCAGGCAGATGATCAAAATTCTTCGTGTCGATTGCGAGCGTCGCGGGATCATAAATGACGCGATAAAAGCCTATTGCATCGGCATTGACGCTCAAGGGTTCATCGCAGCGACCCGCCTGCGCAGGCTGGTCTTCCTTGGAAAGCAGCATGCTCTGCGGTGTGCCACCGGCCCCGGTCCGGATCTGCAGCGGGATACTCCAATGGGAGGACGCTGCATCGGCTCCGCTCAGGAGGAAACGCTTTTGCGACAGGCTGATCGTACGCGCGCCAGCCGCATCGCAATGGGCAGCCACTGCAACCAGCGGAAAGCCTGCCTGCTCGGTCCATTCGGCAGCAATCGCAGCAACATCCCTGCTACTCGCCAGGCTGAGCGCGTTCCACAGATCCGCGGTAGTTGCATTCGAAAAGGCCCGTGCCTGTATGTAGCTGCGCACGCCGCTGCGGAAAATATCCGGCCCCAGGTAGGCCTCAAACATGCGCAGAATGGCCTGGCCCTTGCTGTAGGTGATCTGAGGATCGAAAGCAATCGTCGCCTGCAGCTCATCAGTTACATGCTGCTGGATTGCATGCGAGGTCACGCGCGCATCGGCGCTCATCGCGCTTTCCTTGTCATCGTCCTGGTCTTCCCACCATTTCCAATCCGGATTGCGCTGTGCAGTCTCCTTAGCGGCCATCCAGGAGGCGAAGCTTTCGTTGAGCCAGATGTCATCCCACCATGCCATGGTGACCAGATCGCCATTCCACTGATGTGCCATTTCATGCGCCTGCACGCTGAACACCTGCTGTCGGTCGCCGACGGTGCTAGCCGGCGTCAGCAGGAGCAACTGATCGTTGTAAGTGATGGCGCCCCAGTTCTCCATGGCTCCCGTGAAGCCGCCCGGTATCGCAATCGAATCAAGTTTGGGCAGCGGGAAACGGTACCCAAAGTAGTCGTTGTAGTCGGCCAGGATCTTCTGCGCGTTGCCGAGAGCCGTCTCCCCACCATGCTCCTGGCCGCGCACGGCCCAGACGGCGAACTTGATGCCGTCTGCATTGGCGCCGATCTGCGCAAGATCGCCGGCTGTGAGTTCGACCAAGTACGATGGCATTTTTGGCGAACGCTCAAACGTCGTAGTGGCCAGCTTGCCGTGCACGACACGCCGGGCGATCGGCATATTCGATACTAATTGCCACTCAGCCGGTACGGTCGCCCGCAACTGATAGGTTGCGCGAAATGCGGGCTCATCCCAGCAGGGAAACATGCGCCGCGCATCCGTAGCTTCCATTTGCGTCGACAACAGCGGCCTCTGGGCACGATTTTGGCCAAGATAGCTCTGGAGAAAGAGTCCATGCGGCTCTTGAGCGATTTTCCCGGTATAGGCGAAAGTCAGCGTGTGCCGCCCGACCGGCGCCGGAGCGTACAGCGTCACTGTGGTCAGCTGTTGCTCGTCGTCCGAGACGACGCTCTTGACCGCCCTGCCATCCAGGCGGACCTCCCGCAGGGTCTCATCAAGCGAATTGAATTGAACGGTTGCCGTTGCAGACCGGAATTGCAGCCCCACTGACTCGTTGCCGGATAGTGTCAAAGCCTTGGTATTGGGGACGATATCGATCGTGTAGTCGATTGGCACGATGTCTTTCGGCAGACGGCCGGGCGCGTTGTCGAATGAATACGGCGCCACGGCCAAGGCCGGTACAGCGAGCATCAGGCAATAGGCAGCCGGAGACAGGAGGCGCATCGCGTAAGTCATGGTTTCTTGCTCGTGATCGGGCTGCCCGACATTGGTAAAGTGCGCCGAATCGCCCTCGCCCCCTTCTTGACTGCGACTATGATGCCTGAGTAGCGAGTCCCGGGCTATCGCACCGAAAGGACGCGCATATTCGCCGCTCTCCTCGGCTGCAAGACCAATTCGCCAATGGAAGTGGATCGCGGCCGCCTGCGATCGCAGCCCCTTCAGTTAGTTGAAGTTCGTATCGTGAATACGCTCAATGAACTCCTGCCACCTGTCATGACGTAGATTGCGTTGGCCCTGATAGAGCTCAGGAGAGGGATAAGTGTCGCCAGCATTCGGTGCACGGAACAATGAACCCAAACTCACCTACAGTGCTTCTGTTGTCATCGTGTTGCGCGTCCAAGCGGCACGATCAGCGAAGATCGGGTGCTGACGTGTAGAGCGGCCTTTGGGTTGTTGACGCTGCCAAACGCAGCTAACCGTCCCGTCGCGGAAGCGTAACTGTTCTCCCCAGCGGGTCGTGCTAACGCCGACTAGGGAGACGATTTTTGCTCACTTCGCAGCCATGCGCACAGATCGACGCGCACGTATGGCTCGGCGAATGCGTGACCAGCTTCCCAGAGAACTGTTTGCGCGCGCCGGTACGCCAAATTCAATTGCGGCCCCGTGAGCTTTTGAATGGAGATACTGACCGATCAGGTGCTGAAGAGCGCGCCCCGAAAGCATGACAACGTGTGAATAAGGCGCGATTTCGATCAGTAACCAAATCGTGCCGAGCAGCAGTGCCAGAGAGCACAAGGCGAAAATGAGATCATGGGACATGGATTTCTCTCCTGTTTCGCACCGGACCTCAAGCCAGCTAACGACCGCAAGGGTTGAGAGTTCCCTGCAGAATCACGTCCCTCCTAGAGCTTGGACTGGACCAACTCCACGAATGTCGAGACTTCTGCATTGCCGCACTGAGGCAGGCTTTTCATGCCGTGGGGAATATCGAAGATCTGCCCGATAAAGCAAGATGAGCCTGGAGCGCGGAGACGCAGCGCCCGTTCAGCATGCATAGGCGAGGCCCCTACACCCGGGCTCTCACCCCAATCGGTGCTACCGCAGCGCTCGAATGGCGCCAGATGCTTCGCTCAGGGTGAGTCGATCATGCCACGCGCAAACTCGTACACGATGCCACCTGCTACCAGCGCCAGTAGCATGACGCCGCCGAAAACCTCAAGAGCGACTCTCATAACTCACCCCGCGAATCCCTCGATAAGACGGTAGAGCCCAATCCCTAGCGGCAGTTCCCCCGGCTGGCGTGAGCGTGGTCTTGATCACGCTGTGAGATGCCCCCATGTCGGGCCGACGACTCACGCGTAAGTCGTCCGCTGCGCTTTCGCAACCTTTCAGGTTTTCCAGTTCTCAGACGGTTTCATTAGTACGGCGTCATTTAAGGTCTTGTCTGAGAGCAAGGTTTGCCCCGACCATGCGGGTCTTCCTCCATCCCCGCAGCGCCATGCGACGCCAACATCTGCGCAAGTCGGCGGTAACTGGCTGCCGACTCCTGAGTCGACCCGACTTTGATGTGCGCCGCCATGTAGGGCGACCCCTTCTTCCTCCGTCCGAACCCGAATGTCCTGATGGGTCTGTCCAGTTTTAAATGGACGCTTCCGCGGACGTGGTAATGACGGACAAGCTGGTCCGCGCAGCGGACTCGATTGTCGAGAAGCGCTCCAGGGTCGAGCAGACTCATGTGTCTGGCGCATCGGTGCCGGAGGCCGCACTTCGTCACGGAGTGAACGCCAATTTGCTCTCGGCGCGGCGGCGACTGTATCTGGTAACCGAACCTTAAACCAGAACTCATGACGACCACGCCGCTCGCGGCCGGCCGGCTGCCGCCGGCGCTGAACGACGCCTAGCAAGCTTGATTTGCCGAGAATCTTTACCCCAGAAGTTGGCAAACAATATCTCGCCAATATCTTTTCGCTCTTGGCCGACTACAACTTCAGAGCTTTGATGGCACATTGAGCCGATGTATTTCGTTGGCCGCTGTATGCACTTAGGAGTTGCTAATTTCATTACGATCGTTATATTTGTGTGAATACTTCGCTCTTGTGACGACTTTTTCCGGGGGAAAGTACAATGCGGTCCGTCTTGTGGTGCGCCCTTGCGGCGCTCGCTTCAACTTTCGTTTTAAATCCTGCGGCGCGCGCCGCCGATCTTCCAGCCACCGAACCGGCTCCTGCGGCTGCACCCACCCCCGCAGCCTGCTCGAGCGTCCAGGAGTTCCTCGCCACCAATTGCCCGCTGACCTGGCACGGCATCACCCTGTACGGCGCGTATGACGTCGGCGTCGGCTGGGTCAGCCACGGCTTACCGGAAAACGGCTATAACTATGAAGGCGAATCGCTGGTCAATCGGAACGGCAATCGCTCTCGATTCCTCATTGCGCCGAACAACCTGTCGCAGACGGGTCTGGGCCTCAGGGTCAGGGAAGAGTTTCTGGAGGGATGGTCCGTTGTGTTCAACGCTTCGACCGGCATCAATCCGCAGTCTGGCCAGCTTGCCAACTTGGCAGCCACCAACACCAGCAACGCCGGCCTCCCCAGGAGCAGCTACTCGTTCGCCGGCGACGGCGCGCGCGCGGGCCAAGTCTTCAATGACGAATTCTATGCCGGGCTATCGTCCGCGCAATTCGGCACGCTGACCTTCGGTCGTCAGCGCGCTCTCGGTACCGATGCGATGCTCGCTTACGATCCGGCCGGCGGCGCCTATTCCTTTTCGTTCATCGGCTATAACGGCCTGATGGCCGGCGGCGGCGACACCGAGGACACCCGTTGGGACGACGCCATCAAATATCGCGTCATTTATGGCCCGGTCCATTTCGGCGCGATGTATAAGGTCGAAGACGGTCAGGGCGGCTGCTACTCCGCATCCCCCAGCTGGGATGCCGCCACCTGTACGCCGGAAACGCCGCATAACTCTGCCTATGGATTCGACCTCGGCGGGGCCTACGACAGGTTTTTCGCCGACATCGTAGTCCAACGTGTCAACCAGGCGATCAGCGTACTCAACCCCTTGCTGGGGCCTGCAAGTCTGTCGGCGCCATATCAGTCGACCGTCAACAGCATCGATACAAACCCCATCAGCGGGGCCAATCTGATCGGAACGNNCCGTTCAAGTTCTTTGGCGGCTACGAACACATCCGGATGACTAATCCGGCGAATCCATTGGGTGTTGGCGCCACGGCCCAGGGCGGTTATCTCTTGAGCGGCGTCGAAGACAACAATCTTGATTCGCCCAAGATCGTGCAGGTCTTCTGGACGGGTGTGAAATACGCCTTCGACAGCAAAACCGACATCACTTTGTCCTACTATCGTGAGTGGCAGAACGACTTCCGTATTCCGTCGACCTGCTCGCCGGCCGCCGGCTTCCGCAGTTCCTGCTCGGGCACTCTCAACGAGGTTTCGCTCTACACGGATTATCACTTCACCAAGCGTTTCGACGCTTATGCTGGCATTGCGTATTCCGACGTCACCGGCGGTCTGGCCATCGCCATTCCTCACGGCCCAGGCGTCCCCTATTTCTACAACAACAACATTGCTCCGACAGTTGGTGGTCGCTTCACCTTCTGATCGTTTCCCGCGGCGGGCTCAATCGAGAGCCCGCACGGGAATCATTTCTGCGCCATCCAATCAACACCTGACCAATACGGCTTCGGCAAGTGGTCTGATGGCTATGCAGGAATGCTGATGCGTTACAGCGGAGTGGGATTGGACCCACACGCACCGCCGATAGCCTATTCCAGCAATGCCATGCATGGCGTCAGGCGACGTTTAAAGTTTTAGTGCCACGCTGGCTGAAAGCAGCGGCAATTCGGTGCGCTCACGCGGTCCCAGTCCGCCCGGCGCACCCTCGCCGTTCGCCAAACACTTCCACGAGCCGCGGGTTTCGAGAGAACGCTCATGCCCAACAAAGTGCCTCATTTCCCGCACACAAAACGGACAAGGGCGGCCGGACGGCCGCCCCTCCCCTTTGCCCTGCAAGGATCTCAATGGCAATCCTTGCTACATTAGAAATCGAATAGGTCGAACAGGTCCCCAATGGCGGGATTATTGACGGGCACGTACGGATTGCTCGCCTCTACGACAGGATTTGGAAAATTATCTCGACTTCGGTAAGTAACAGGTTTCAGGCCCCAATTCCTCTCGATGAACTTGAGTATCGACACATGATCGGCATAGTCATGAGAGATGTGCCCGGCCTTGGTGAAGGGAGACACCACGATCAGCGGGATACGAGTTCCGTCGCCGAAGAAATCCAATGGCTGAACAAAGCCCGAGTCATAGTAGCCGCCGCCTTCGTCAAAGGTGATGAAGATGGCCGTGTCCTTCCAAAGTGCAGGGTTGGCCTGAACCGCATCGACGATCTTCTTCGAGAACCCTTCGAAGAGATCTAGCTTTGAAGAGGACGGGTGTCCGTCAACGAGGCCGCTGGGCTTTACGAAGGAAATGGCCGGAAGCGTACCGTTTGCAATGTCCGCGTAGAGGTCCTTGGTATCCTGAATGTGCGCCGTGCGGACGGCCGCGACCGCCATGATGGACGTGTCGTACTGGAACGGATTGCAGATATTGCAGTACTCGTCGGATTTCGCGCCGATGGCCCCATAGTTGAGTTGATAAGGGTCGGGCACATAGTTATCCCACTGATCGCCATAGTACTTCCAGGAGATCTGGTTCTCCAGAAGACTGTCGGCGATGCTGCGCGTAGACGACGGAGGAATCGTGAATACCGTATTGTTTTTGCTTGTGTCTGTGAAGGCATTGTTGCCGTTTCCGAAGTAGCCCGGGTTGTAATTATTCAAAAGGTAGTAATGGCCCACTTCACAGTGCGGATCAACGGGATGAGGCAAAGATTGCAGATAGCGCACGATGGTCGAAACTCCCGGCTGTTTGGGGTCCGCACAGTTGCTGTAAGAGCCGCCGCCATACGACGCTGAGCCGAATGATCCGCCACCATAGCCGTCTTCCGTGTACCAATTGTTAGTGCCGGAGGCGGGATTCGGATTCTCAACTTCATCGACCACACCCGCGTTCGGCGTACCCGCCGCGACTTCGACATTGTGCGGGGGAATCGCGGCATGCCCGTTTCCGTCGCTGAACCAGATGGCATCGCCGTGACCCAGCATGATGTGATTAGCGCCCGTGCCGCCGTTTACCGACTGGTGGAAGTTGTCACTCATCGCGTACGTGTCCGCAAGCTGCTTGAAATAAGGCACATCGCCGCGTTGCATGTTGTAGAACCCAAGGGCCGTGGAGCCTTCACCGGTGGTCTGTGCCTTGGGCGAATACTCGGTACTGAAATTGGCAGGCTGTGGCAGGCCATTGGTCCCCGCCCCCACCGTGACCTCGACCCAGGAGAACAGGCCGCCGTCGCAGCCCGAAGGACGCTCCGGGGTGGCGTGCTCCAACGCGCAGTCCAGCTGTTGCCACATCTGGTAGAAGCGGTGGACGGGACTCGCAGCGTAGGAGTTGTAAACAAAGCTCTGGCCGTTAGTCAATTGAAAGGGCCCCGGGGGCAGCGAATTGACCTCTGTGATACGCGTATCTGGCGTCTTGGACGTAAGGCCTGAGCCTCCTGAAACCAAATATTGATAATAATCTGCGGGCAATCCATTTTCCGATTGCATCGCGAGAGTCAAGCTGTCACCTTCAACAAAGGAGTCCTTAGGGCCGCCGACGAGCGGAGCTGGCAGCACGCCGTTAGGAAACGAAGTCTTTGCAGGATTCAGCAGAAATGCGTCGGCAGTTGGATCCAGCGCAGCGTGTTGCTCCGCCTTGTAGAAGCTGGCGCCGGGACTGCCGTCGCTCTTGATGATCCCCTCGGAAAGCAGGTTCCACACCGTTTCTCCGCTGTGCGGCACGTAGGTCGCGAAGACGTGGTCAAAGCTGCGGTTTTCGCCGATGATCACGATGACGTGCTTGATGGGCGTACGGGTTAGGCCGGATGCAGAAGGTTCAACTGCATTTGCCAGCTGGGCGCCGATCGAGAACTGGAAGAGCGCAAGCGAGCCTAAACTAATTCGCACGCCAGCGAGTGTGTGAGACACAATATTCTTTAGTTTCATACGCAATCTCCCTGGTGATATCACGAGAAATGCCGCGTAAGCTTTGTACCAATCATTTGTTTCATCGGCGTGATTGTTGCGTGACGATTCGACATGAGCGCAATTTGCGGGATTCACACGTTCACGAGTCTCTCGCTTACCCGGCGTCGGAACTGCGACCGCGCCCTGCCGTTCCCGGCCGTGCGCGACGGGTATCGGCGAGCACGCGCGCGCAGCGGATGAGCGGCGCGCGACGACGTGGACGAACCTACGGCAGGCTTACAGCGTGAAGGTCCCGAGAAGCCGGTGCTTCTAAAGAGTGTGCTGTTTCCGCGGGATCGACGCGGATAAGCCCCATCATTCCGCCATCTTCGTGCTCCAGAAGGTGACAATGATACATAAAGGTACCGACGGTATTCGGGCCTCGGAAATCCATACGCAGCCGCACACTCGGATATTTCAGCATCCTGCCGTTGAAGAACGGGACGTTGACGGTATCTCGCAGAAAGGTCTCATTGACCGCAATGCCGGACCAATCCAGCAGCAGAAAGTGAATCTGGTGAATGTGGAATGCGTGTAATTCCGTGGAACGGTTCTCGATAATCCAGTCCTCTACGTCGCCCTGCCTGACCACGATGTTCGGCACGCTTGACATGGGGTCAAACGGCGTGGGTGTCTGGCCATCCACTGTAATATAAAAGGTCGTGGCACTGTTGGGGTTACTGGGGTCCTCCAGTTTTTCTGAAAAATACAGCCGCCTCGCGCGCACGGGCGTAACGCTTCCCAACCAAGATAAGACGGAAGGAGGCAGCGGCTCGGAAGCCGGGGGTAGCATTGAACGCGGCTCCGGCGCATCTGCGGCGCCGATGATCATTGCGAGCGTGCGGTTTGGATCGTTTTCGCCGCCCCGTCCGGTATCGACGGTCCGTGTTACGAAGAGACCCGGTACTCCCGAAGATGGGCCGGTTATTATGAATTCTACGCGCGCGCCCGGCGGCACACCGATGTGATCGGTCCACTCAATCGCGGGCCCAGAGCTGCCGTTTGTGTTGATCGGAACGCCATCAATGGCGACTATGCCAAGCCGCTGCGGACTACGGCCAAAGATCACCGCTAGGTTCAAGTAGGTGATCGCGGATGCGTTCAACACGCGCCAGAGTTGCCGTTCCATGGGTCTCATCTTGATGGTTGCGGGCGGATAGTCCGGGTATGGCACTGGAACGAAGTTGACCGAGAGATCCTTTGCGGGCCGCCCGAATCCTGTGCCGTTGTTTGCAGAATCACCGTCGCGGTCGATGAACATTCTGGGCACAACGGGCTCGGATTTTGCGGGCGGAGCATTGGGATTCATCAGCTCCTGATCACGGATGACGAGCACGCGCTCCGGCAGACCTGCAATATCTCGATTAGCGCGCTCGATACCCTGAATGATAAGTGCGCCCGAGGCCCCACCGAGGACCTGAGCTTTACTGAATCCATGAATGTGCGGGTGGTACCAATACAAGCCCGGAGACTCATTAGCAGGAATGCGAAACCGGTATTCGAAGGGAGGATCTCCCGGCTGAATCGATGTTTTCCAGACATCGTCCTGATGACAGACCGGCGGCAGAGTCAGTCCGTGAAAGTGCAGATTCGTCGACGTGGGCAGCATCGCACCACTCGTGCACGGATCGCCTTGCGCCTGCGACATCGCGTGCACGTGTGATCCATTCGAACGTGTCACGGCAGATTCGGGCTCGGTCAGATCGTTCTTGAGATTCAGCACGAGCAGGTCGCCGGGATTCAGGCGCAAAGTCGGGGATTGAGTACCGTTAGCGAGAAGGTAGCAGTAGCGAATCGAGCCGTCCTTCTCCTTGTAGTTGCGGATGGTCAGCGCGACTGTCAGGACACCGTCCTGGCTTCGCAGGTCTTCAGGTTCCGGAACCATGCTTCCTGGCGCCGGGCGAGTACAGGGGTCGCGGACAGTTTCGCGGGCGTTGGCCCTACTTTCTGAGCCGATCCACGCAGCCAGAAGTAGCAAACTTAAAATCAATCGATACGCCACGGAGCACACGAATGCACAGCAGAGGAGGCTTAATGAAAGAGACCCAAGAACTGGTCGCTCTTGATTCAATCCAATGAACATGCTGCGATTGCCGCGCCGCAGAATGTAAAGCTTAGACTACTTGGCAATCGTTACGGACGCGTGACAACCGGAGCAAGAGAGCGATTGCGCCTCTTTAGACACTCGCACAAATGCGCAGAACTAAAAACTTTCCGGCTGGGTCACACGCGGCGCTGATGTGCCGCGACCGAGAGAGAAGGAATGGATCCTTTTGCGCGGCATTTCGGCATTAAGGCCACCGCGACATGTCCGATCCGCGAGCGCCGGAAAGTCTATCGCTAATCCGCTCTTTGCGAGTCGCGTGCTGGGGCGTCCCTTGCAAAGTGCGTTCGCCAAGCCGCCTAGCCGAGGGCTGCCTTCTTCGACAGTAAACGTGCGTTGCGGATTTCTCAATTTCACCGTTGGGTACGCAGGGTGATCCAGGCGCGCGGGTTCGGACGCTTTCACGGTGTACATTCTGCTGGCGGCCCGTAGGTGGGGATGAATGGCACCTTTCGTTCGCCGAACGGCGCTCCAGAATCCGCAATGATCTTCGCTCAGTGCTTGTGCGCCCGAACTGCGCCGACGGGCAGGGATTTTATTCTCTGCAGATCGGCAGCTTCGAACTGCCTTGGATCGCGTATGTAGTCGATCACCATGTCCAGCGCATCATGGCCCCAGAAGATCTCAGCGCCGATCACGAAGGTTGGCACACCGAACACGCCCTGCTCAATCGCCCACTCCGTATTCCTCCGCAGCTTCTGCTTGACGGCCGGATCGTTCAGTTCTCGCTCAGGGTCGACCATGTTGAGTTTTTGCGCGAGATCCGCGATGGCGGCGGCACTTGTGACGTCGCGACCGTGCAGGAACACGGCATCGAAGACCGTCTCGACCGCCTGCAGATTGCTGCCCGCTGCAACGATCAGCCGNNAGGACGAAGCGATAGGTAAATTGGCGCTTCGATTCGATTTCGGCATTGCCGACCTGTCCGTAGTGATTCAAAAGTCCGGCAAACAATACCGGAACCAATTCGACTTCTATGCCGGGCGGAAGACGAAACAGCTCCTTCAGACTTAAATAGGCGAATGGAGATATGACGTCAAATACCCAGGATATCTTCACAAAATGCCCCCGTGACAGACAACCTTTTAGAATAAGTGGCGTTGCGAGCGGATGCGGATATTAGCTAATCTCTGATCTCGCCAGCGCATCATCCAAGCACGTCACCAGCGCGTCCGCATCTTCTGCGTTGAATGGCATGGGCGGACGAATTTTGAGAACGTTATGGAACGGCCCATCAGTACCGATCAGAACTCCTGTGTCGCGCATGCGATTGACGACATCGGTCGCTTCCTGCGCGGCCGGCTCTAATGTGTCACGGTTGCGGACGAGTTCGACGCCGAGAAAGAAGCCCGATCCGCGCACATCTCCAATCAGTGAGTAGCGATCGATCAGCGAGCGAAGCCCTGCCAACAGGTGCGAACCGACCTTTTTGGCGTGCGTCTGCAACCGATCTTGATTCACAATCTCAAGCACGGCGGCTCCCACCGTGCAGGAGACCGTACTTCCGCCGAAAGTGCTGAAGAATTCCTGGCCATTGTCGAAGGATCTCGCGATCTCGGCCGTCGTGACCACCGCTCCGATCGGATAACCATTGCCGATGGGTTTGCCGAGTACCACGATGTCGGGCACGACACGCTGCTGCTCAAATCCATAAAAATATTCCCCGAGGCGGCCGTAAGCAGTTTGCACCTCATCGGCAATGCACACGCCGCCTGCCCCGCGGACCTTGGCGTACACTGCCGCTAAATAGCCCTCGGGAAATAAGAGCTGCCCTCCGACGCTGGGGCAGCTCTCGGCGATATACCCGCAAAGACCCTTGCGCTGCGACTCGAGTTGCGCGATGCACTCGCCCACGGGCTGGGCGTACTTCTCGCCTGCACGCGGATCGTCGGATTTGTGTTCGCCTCGGTACACATCGGGAAGGGCCACAATGTGTACCCAAGACGGGCGGCCGGATTCCAAGCCGTCAGCCTTATAAGGGCTGATGTGGGTGAGCGTCGTGGTGTTGCCGTGATAGGCGCCATTGAGCACGATGAGATCGGTCGATTGCGTATGCACGCGTGCGAGGCGCAAGGCGAGTTCGTTTGCCTCACTCCCCGAATTGACGAAGAAGCACATCCTAAGGGGCTCGGGCAGCGTGGATGTGAGGCTTTCGGCATATTGCTCCAGGGTTTCGTGCAGATAGCGCGTGTTGGTGTTGAGCAATGCCATCTGTTTGGTAGCCGCGCTTACGACTTCCGGATGGCAATGCCCCACATGTGGCACATTGTTGTAGCCGTCGAGATAGCGCCGGCCAGTTTGATCGAAAAGATACTGCATGGTCCCGCGAACGATGTGCAGTGGCTGACGATAGCTCAACGTCAGACTGGGGCTGATCAACCTGCGGCGGGCGGCGAGAAGCACGCCTGTCGAGTCCTCGTTGACACTCATATTTTCTTGGTGGCGCCGTGAAAGAGGTTGTGGATGGTATCCTTCGGTATGGCGACCAAGTACTGCAGCAAATTCCAGGCCGGTCCTGCCGTCACGAGTTGATACGCATCGCCGCTCTTCATCTGTGCATTGTACGCCGCGTAGCACAGGCTCATGCACAGGCGCGCGGTCATGAGGGGATAGAGTACCGCGATTTCGCTCGGGGTTAGGGCAAATCGAGCGTGGTAGGCGCGGATGATAGGCACCGAGGCGTCCAGAGGATCCGGCTGATCGGGCAGCGCGTAGGAGAGTGCAATCGCCAAATCGCAAACCACGGCCGAATACACCATGTCTCCGAAATCGAGCAAGCCGACTACGCGCCCGTTTCTTACCAGCACGTTGTAGTCGTTGGCATCACCATGAATGAGGCTGTGGCGCAAGGCTTTCCACTCGACGCTTGCCCACGCTTGCATGAACTGGCGCACGATCGGTCGCTGCTCGCGTGTCAACAGTGACAGGTGCGCAAGCGCCAGGTCTGCGCGCCTTAAGTCCCAATGCAGCTCCCGATGCATTGCCGGATGTGCGAAGCCTTGCAGCGCCCAATCGACTTCCGCCAGCACTGCGCCCAAAGAGGCGAGCAGCGCATCATCATGCGGCAGGGCGTGAACGAATATTTCACCGTCAAGCCATGTAAAGAGGCGCATGAAGTACGACTCGCCATGGGCGTCCCTGATCGTCACCATCTCCTCGCCCGAGGTCGCCGGCATCAACCGCGGCAGCGCCAGGTGCGGGGCACGGCGTGCCGCATGTCTAAGCGCCGCATTTTGCAGTTCAAGTACCGACCGGTCTTCATCCGACTTGGCTATCTTCAGGACACACTTCTCGCCTGCGGTAGTCTCCAGGGCGAAATTCTGATCTCGCTCGCTCGGCAGCGTAGAGGCCGCGGCAGTCAGCCCATAAAGTTCGCGCGCGAAATATACTGCATCTGCCATCGCGAATTGGGGTGTCGTATCGACGCTCATACGGCCCTCGCGCGAATTTCAGGAAGAGCTGGCGTTGGGTACAATCAATTGCCCCCGGAGTTAGATAAATTTAGTTTATTTGCGGGGCGGACGCACGCTCAGTCGCGACGATCGATTAAATGCTCTATCGATACTGAGCGCGTCCGCCGTGAGCCATGCGCAATAGGGTTTCGCATGCTCGCCGCCGGCCTTCCAATGAGCAGCCGCTCATGTTCACAGAACATCGCTCGTCGAGCGTTTCGTTTGCTGCATTGTGAGATAGTATTCGCTCAATGGATCAGAGTTCGTTAGCGCCACGGTTGTGGATATTTCTAGGCGTTGAGCGCCACGGCGTCAACGTCTGGCACAGTCCGCTTCCAGTTTGTGGTATGAACTGGATAGAAGGTGCTTTGCGTCCTTTGCACATCAGTTTGCCGTCCAAAATGCTCGGTCGCTCGTGCCGCGCCTTCGTAACCGTTGGATTTGATGAAGCGCTCGAAGAGATTCGAAGTTCCGACCCGCGAAGGCTGCGCAGTGCGGCTCAGCGGTCGTGGGAAATGCTGCCGAGGCGAATCATTGATTTCGCTTAGCGAAAACTCAGCCCAACGGGCTGCTAGACCGGAGGCTGCATGAAGTCGACGCCCTGGCTCCCATTCCTACCGGTTCTCGCCCTTGCCGCGGGCGCGCCAGCGCTTGCGCAACTCAAGACCGACAACGTGGTCCTGATCGTCAGCGACGGTCTGCGCTGGCAGGAGATTTTCACGGGCGCCGATCCCAAGCTCCTCAACGAGAAGCACGGCGGTATCTGGGCTACCGAAGCGAGCCTTCGGGAACGCTTCTGGAACGACGATCCGACGGTGCGCCGTCGGCTGCTGTTTCCGTTCCTCTGGGACGTGGTCGCCAAGCAGGGCCAGCTCTTCGGCAACCAGACCAGGGGCAGCATTGCCCGGGTCACGAACGGGCTCGCCTTCTCCTACCCCGGCTACAACGAGATGCTGACCGGGCATCCGGATCCACGCATCAACAGCAACGAGTACGGCCCGAATCCGAACGTCAGCGTCTACGAGTGGCTGAACCAAGCACCGGATCTGCAAGGCCGGGTGGCCGCGTTCGCATCCTGGCACGCCTTCACGGACATCTTCAACGAGCCGCGCAGCCATCTCGTACTTCAGGCGGGATCGACGCGCCCGGAAGGGAACCGCTCGGGCCCGCGCGAGGCGCTACTCGCGCAACTCTATGAGCAAACGAGCGAGCTCGAGCCGGGCGACATTTGGGATGCCTTTCTGCAGATCCCGCTCATCGACTACGTCAAGGCGGCGCAGCCGCGCGTGCTATTTGTGGGCTACGGCGAGACCGACTGGTGGGCGCACATAGGCCACTATGACCTCGTGCTCGAAAGCGCCCACCATATGGACGCGTTCGTGCGGGAGCTCTGGGAGACAATGCAAGCGATGCCCCAGTACCGCGGGCGGACAACATTCATCATCACCTGTGATCACGGCCGCGGCAGCGGGCTCGAGGAATGGAAGGAGCACGGCGTCAAGCAGCATGGGTCCGAAAACATATGGGTCGCGGTCATGGGCCCGGACACGCCCCCGCTCGGCGAGCGCTCCGGGCCGCCGGCCGTGACCCAGGGTCAGATCGCCGCAACCATCGCTGCGCTGCTCGGTCGCGACTTCCGTACGGCCGTTCCGGCGGCCGCCCCGCCGCTGCCGGTGCTGCGCGCGCCTTAGCCCGCGCGAACAACGCGACCCGATTGCGCCTGATCTCGTCCGGCACGCCCCGCATCGCATCGCAGCGGCGATGTCGTCGAACGGGCGCTGTTTCTGCTCGTCGATGCAGAGACGCAGCAGGAAGGCTGTTAATACGCCACCCCGCCGCGGTGCATAATCAGCAGCCTGACCAGCCGGGACGAAAGCCATCATGGATATCGATCTGCGGGAAATCGCTTATGCGCCGACAACCGGCGTGCGGCGGGTGCATGAAACCCCGCTCGTTGCCGCCACAGACTCTAGTCTCAAGGGGTATGGCTGTCTTGTGGATGACCCCAAGACGTTTCCCATCGAGATCGTACGCTGGCCAGCCCAAGGCTGGCGCCCAATCGACAAGAATTCTGGCAATCAGGGCGGCATTGTCGAAGGAGTGTTCGAATTTTGCTGGAAGGGTGAGACGCTGTACGCCCGAAACAACGCGGTAGGGGACAGTTATCTCTTCGGCTGGAGCAACTGGCCGGAAGAGGCGGCGACGAGCACCTCGGATAGGCTGCGCGAGCGCGCCCTGATCTGGCGCGCCAATTATCACCCCGACGGCGGCCAACTGTTCTATCCGCTCAACGGCCGCAGTTTCGTAGTGCCGCTTGCTTTGCCCGGGGACGATGTCACACCGGATAAATTCGTCACCTTCTGGTGCGACGGGGCTCGCGGCCTGTATCTACATCCAAACATATGGCACGGAGCGGTTGTACCACTGGACGATGAGGCGGAGTTCCTCGATCGCCAAGGCCGCGTCCATGCCCGGGTTTCCGTCGATTTCGTCAAGGAGTTCGGCTGCTACCTCGCCGCTCCACTGCGACGGCTCGAGCCGGGATGATTCAAACTATTGAAGTGCGGCGCCTGGTTCGCAGATTGGCGTTCGGCTGTGCGCAACTCTTTGGAACATCCTAAAAAGTCGCTCCCGCCGATCACATATCTTTGGGAGTCACGCGACTTTAAGCCTTGGCCCAGCCAAGGACCGGCTTTCTAGTATTAGACGCCTTCCTGATCCGCTCAGATGCTTATACGGTGTCTTGACTACCCTGCACTCGATGGGCGCGCGATGCGCCGCTCCCACTTTGCGCCATGCCTGAAGGTCGTCGGCTCACACCCTACTGGCCCACCGCTGCCACGGTCGTGGATGACCCACAGGAACTTAATGGCGCCCGCTTGGCACCGTACCGTGCCTTGGCATGCCGCCGTCGCGGTGCTCATGCTGCAAGCGTCTCAATTTGATGACAGCGGCCGCCGCCCTCCGGCGATCCTGTGAAATAGGTCACTGCTCCAAATGGGCCACCGTGCCTTGATCTGTCTTCTTCGTCCAGGAATGTCCGTTTGTACAGGCTCTGATGCGAATGCAAGTCATCGACTTCAACGAGTACAAGGCCCGCAAGGCAGCCGAACGACGAGAACTCGTTCCTGCACCCACGTCGCCGCACAGATCGTACACGTGCACGATGAATCGATTGGTTCTGAATCCCGACACCAGCGACTGCGGTTGCGTCAACGGACAAGCACGATGGTTTCAAACATGAGTAACTCAGTTGTCTGGGTGCTCGTGAGTCCCGCAAGGATCTGACGATTCTCCGTCAAGTCCCTTGAGCGACCGCCCCGGCCGGCGTTCTTCAACCCTCCGTTGGGCGATCGAGCAACACGAGGTTGCGAGCCGCCAGCGAATTGCGTAATCCCATGGAGCAGGGGCGCGGGCGGAAGTGAAGGATATATCTCACGCCCTCTCGGTCACTCGCACGCCCTCGTGCCACCTTCCGCTGACTCGAGTCCGCTACCCCCATTTTGTACCCCAGCGCAATGCGCAGAGCCTCTGTGAAGGACTCGAATATCGCTCTATCCAACTGCGCGGTCTCGTGTTGAGATGGCCTTAAGAGAAACACCAGCCGCTCCGGCTCGTCCGCGGAAGTTGCTACGGACTTTACGGCGTCAACGGGCAGCGTGTGAGCCAACGGGTGCGCGCCCATCGTGGTGGGCGGCGCGATCGGGAAGCCAATGCAACGCGATACATCCTGCTTCGCGCCGAGGGATCGGTGTCCGTGAACCGGACAGAGCGTTCGTCCCCGCGGGTTCCACCGAGCCGAGCATCCCGCTCGCGCAAGGCACGGATAGAACCCGTGAGGGCGATGGCATGAATGCCGGAGTGCGGAATCCCCCGTCAGCGACTAGAATCGTGGAAGCTAGCAATCGAACACTGTGCTGGGGGAAAGCGTGGGGACCTCGCAACGAGTACGGTATGGCGCTTTAGTACTGGGCCTCGAACTGTTCTGCGGCGGATGGAGCGGCGCATTGGCTGACCCGCCGGCCGGCACAGAAGCCGGAGGGTCGGCCGCTTCCTCTACGAGCGATGCGCCGAAGTCGCTCCCTCAGGTCGGCATTTTCTCGTCAATGCAGCAGTCTTTCAAAGAGAATCCCGATCTTTTGGCGGTGCGCGGCCATTTTGACCTCGGGTCGCCGCCGAATGTACGCCGCTACTATTGCTTGATTAGCACCAAAACCGGCAATCGAGATCCTCTTGGCGTGCTGGGTGAGCTTGTCCCGCGCGCGGGCGGCATGACCGGCATCAAGAATATTGCCGTCTCACAGTACAGCTGTGCCGATGCAGAGCAGCAGAGGATGCTTGTCACTACCGGGTATGCTCTGGGTGGGCTCGCCGACCGCGCAACAGCGCCTGCGCTTCAGGCGCGGACGTCGGCGGATACTCCCGCGCCGCCACCCACCTCATCGGCGAACCGGGTCGCTGTACCACCCGACCAGATTGATATTGGCGGCGTGAAACTCGGAATGTCGCCCGAGGAAGTGCGCGCGGTGCTCAAATCCAAGCACCTGCTTGACTACAATGAGTCAGCCGAGACACTGAGCTATCTGGACTCAATCAAGGGTGTTATGCAGGCGATACCCAACGGGCGTTTTGTGAATGTCATTGCAGCGTGGACTGCGCCTCCGCTCTCTGCTGCCGCCGATACCTTCGCCGTGGACGGGGAGTCCTTCGAAGTCATGTTCACGCCCGTCCCGGGCAAGGAGCGGGCGATGGGCATCGTCCACTCAGTGGGCTATTCGCCCGCCAACGCCATTCACGAAATCGCTCTCGAGAGTGGGCTAGTTAAAAAATTCGGCAGCTTCAGTGGCTCCAATGACCTGCCGGAGGCGCCGACGTGGCGCTTTCAGAGCGACGGCCGTGTGCAGGTGGGCGATCTTTGTAATCGTCGCGGGACATTTGGGGGACTCGGTGAACTGAGCGCCGCTAAAACGGCCCGCGAGAATCTGGCCTTGAAAGGAACGCCCGAAGACTTCAGAGTTCAAGTCGAGCGCTGCGGAGCCGTGCTCGTCACCGAAGACCACTACACCGCGAACGGCGGCGCACTGCGTGCCGACCGTCTCGTCACGCGTTACACAGTGACTGCATACAGTCCTTCGATTGCATTCGAGGGCGCCAATGCGGCGGCGCAGTTTATTCAGGCGGCCAGTGGAACTGGCAAGAAATCAGCTACACCGCATTCCAAGGATCAACCTCCGCCCAATCTTTGAGCCTCGCCTTGCCAGCTGCGGTTACACGCCTCAGGTCCTCCGCCCTGCGTCAGTCTCGGGCAAAAGCCGCGGGTGTTTCTGTCCCTAGGTGACGTCGTGTGCCTCGGAATCGAGGGCCTTGGCGAGCAGCGCCACACCGTGGTGGCATGCACTTGTCGATCTGTTGGGCTGCGGCTCGCGATGTACGCAGACAGGCATCGGCGGTGCAGAAGGCTCTTACGCGTGACCCATCACGGGCTACAGGTATTTATCCCGGGCTGTTCTATTGCGGTGCAGGTCGTGGAAGCAATCCCCTCGTGTGCGCACGCGTGCCAATCGCCCACCCGCATTCGGTCTTTGAGAATGCCAGCTTCGCGGTCAGGAAGCGATCCCTGGCGCTGGATCGATGCACCTGAGGTAGCTAGGATCATGGGAAACAATCATATGGAGCGTGGCTAGCCAATCCGCGTTCGTCCGATCAAATAAACAAGGGGGTAACGAGGCTATGTACAGGATACTTATTGCACTCGCCATTGCTGTACTGGCAGCAGCACCCGGCGCGGCTTCTGATAAGAAGGATGTCATGGGAGTCGTGCATCAATGGGCGGACGGCTTCAACAAGGGCAATTCGAAGATGGAACTCGCGACTTGCGCGGATGAAACGTCCATCATCGATGATATGCCGCCGCACGAATGGCACGGTGCTGGAGCTTGCTCCCAGTGGAAGAATGACTATGACGCTTTCCTCAAGAAAAATGAGATCACTGATATGTTAGCTTCGCTCATGAAGCCACGGCACATCGATATCACTGCAGATAGAGCATATGTCGTCGTTCCCGTGAATCTTGCGTACAAGCAGAGCGGGAAGGACGTGAAGGATTCGGGAATATTTACATTGGCCCTGCAGAAAGGCGGATCCGGTTGGCGCATCACAGGATGGGCGTGGACTGCACAGTAGGCACCCTTCCACGAGGCCGCGAATTTCAGACCACGAGCCGGGAGGCTCGAGCGACAGTTTCTCCGCAGCCGATGGCATCGCCGCAGCAGAGTCCACAGTAGGTTTGCAGGTCGAATATCTCTGGGCCTCAAGATGACGCGTGTTGCGGTGTGAAGGACTCCTATGCAGGTCCGCTCCTGTCACCGCCCCTTTCAAGATCGGCCGGGGTCTTTGGTGTTGGTAATTACGAGCGTGGAGGCAATCATGGTGACCCCGGATCCACTCCCGCGACATCGAGGGGCTTCTTTATTCGAGTGCTCCTGCGGGAACACTCTCCGACGGGGTCCTAATCGTCCGGGAGTCGCCGATGAGCATGCCACATAATACCCATTGGCAAAGGTACCATTGTGCTACTCGGAGGCTGCAATGCTGAAAGCGTTGATCGAGGTGATTGGCTGGATTGGCGCGCTGTTAATTCTGGCCGCGTATGGGTTGATCTCGGCCGGAACCCTGCGGGCACGTTCCCCACTTTATCAGCTCACCAATATATCGGGGGCGGCGTGTCTTGTTGTGAACAGTGGGTGGAACGGCGCGGTGCCGTCGGCCGCTCTCAACGTCGTTTGGATGTGCATTGGGCTATTCACTTTGTTGCGGCACCATCGATCCGTCTAATAGGGCGCTAAGGCCGCATGCAATAACGAAAACTCGAGCCCATGCGTTTCATTTGGGATGTCCAATCGTGCCCACGCGCGGTGCATTCACACTCCAGACTTCTATCAATGCTTAAAGAGCATTTCCGCTGTTGACTTTGCGGCCGTCGCTCCACTTAGCGTCACAGAAAAAGCCGCCGCCGCTAACCATGGACGCCTGCACCTTCGCAAAGTGATCCCAGCGCTCCATGCCACCATGAGCGCTTATGATGTCAGCAAGCAGGCCCTTCATCTCTCTCTCCGACTGCACCGGAATCTCGCGCGTCGCTGCACATTATTTGGAGGCTTGCAGGCGAAGTCTCCCGACACCCGAGGCCGTCACGTTGGATGTCGGTGCGCCGAACCGAGCGGTCACATAGTTTGCGACTGCCGCGACGAATACATTTGAGCGCGATTACTAAAGAGCAACTCGCCGTGACGTCGGCGAGAATCGGAAATAGTGCACCGCAGCGCAGATTTGGGGAGGCTCGAGGGGTCGAAAGATCATGTCGCCCTCAAACCAGGCGCGAGAATAGCCTGCGCCTCTATTTCCGTCTACGCGGCTTCAGTAGTCCGCCAATTGGCCATCTGGGTAGCAGTACAGCCAGCGTTCACCGATTTCTGCCGACGCGATCACGGGATGCTTGCTGGCGTGCGCGTGCTTACTGGCGTGGCGGTTCGGCGAGCTGTCGCAGCACAACGTAATTCCGCATTCCTGACAAGTGCGTAGATGCACCCATTGGTCGCCGGTCTTTATGCACTCTTCGCACACGCGCAGCTTCGGTTGCTTCACCGATTTGATCGCGGCAAGGTGGGCACACGCTCCACTAGACATCCTGTATTTCCTCAAGTGCTTGATGAACGAGTGAGACGGCGGCTGATCTCTCGCAGTCGGCTGTTGCGACACGCTTGAGATTGTCTGCTCGCATACGCTCTACCGCAAATTTGAACGATGGAACCGCAGGCTTTCGGTGCAGATTGACCTGATGCGTTGTCGAATCCGCTGTTGATCTGGGCATCGAGCTGTCGTGCGTCATTCTACCCGACCGCTTCGTGCACTGAATGATTCCAAAGTATCAACCAACACCATGGTGGAATTCCTTTCCCGTCAGCCGCCGTGTTTAATCGGGCACGTGTCTTGTGAATCGCGTACTTGAAGATCGGCTATGCGCAGCGAAACTTCCCAGGAGCTTTCCATCATGACTCGACTTGAGAAAGTGGTATACCGCACCATCGCAATTGTCTGCGAGCGCCACCTGCGACGCGACAGTCTCGGCTTCCGATGCCATGATATTTCTGGTATCGGCTCACTCTATGCCGAGCTGCCCAGCGAGTGATGCACCCTTTCAGTTCGCCGCGTTGGATCTGATACTTGCCAGTCTCGCGGAGACTAACGAGAGGAACGTTACGTGGGGCATCCAACTTTCTATCGAACCGCGCAGATAGATGGGCTGACCATCTTTTATCGAGAGGCAGGCGCGCGAGACGCACCGACGCTTGTCCTCCTGCACGGACTCGCCTCTTCATCGCGAATGTTCGAGCCTCTCTTCGCTCGGCTTTCCGACCACTGCCACCTTGTCGCGCCCGACTATCCGGGCTTCGGACACAGCGACTGGCCGGACCCGCAGAAGTTCGCGTATACGTTCGATCATCTTGCCGAGATCATCAATCGCTTCACCGAAGCGCTTGGGCTCTCGCGCTACACGCTTTGTATGCAGGATTACGGCGGCCCTGTGGGATTTCGCATGGCCTTGGCCCATCCGGAGCGGATCGAGGGTCTCATCGTACAGAATGCTGTCGCGCACAACGAAGGCCTGGGGGCGATTTGGAAGCCGCGCCGGGCGTTTTGGGCCGACCGTGCCACCAACGAAAGTACGTTGCGAACCAATCTGCCGTCGCTAGCAACGACACGGACGCGTCATGTAGGGAACGATCCCAAGGTCGAACGCTACGACCCGGATCTCTGGACCGATGAGTTTGCGTTTCTTAGCCAACCGGGCCAGGCCGACATTCAAAGCGACCTCTTCTACGACTACCGCACCAACGTCGACGTGTACTCCACGTGGCAGGCTTGGATGACGGAGAAGCGGCCGCGCCTGCAGGTGATATGGGGTAAGCACGACCCATCGTTCGACCTCTCGGAGCCGGAAGCGTACCGCCGTGATGTGCCGAACGCTCAAGTTCACGTCCTCGACGCCGGTCATTTCGCGTTGGACACGGCTGCAGATGAGATCGCCGAATTGGTCCGAGGCTTTCTCAGCTCTTGACGCTGAGGGTTCTTGGAGCTGCACGTTGGCTCCCGGCTTACTCAGGGAAAAGCTATGCGCGGCAAGCTACGCCAGGCTAAGGCCTTCGAAAGCGGTTCTCCTGCAGTAATTTGCGGTTCGCCCCCACACCGTGGACGATCTGCCGACGATAGCCAGAACGCTGCCCGCGCCGACCGTAGCGGCGGTTATTGGCACCCTGCCGATTGCATTGTCATTTGGCATGGGCGCCGAGGCACGCCGCCCCGCTGGGCGTTGCCATAGTGGGAGGGCTGGTGTTCTCCCAGCTGGTGACGCTTTACGTCACGCCCGTGTTCTGCGAGGCGGTCGAACTCTCGACGGCCCGCGTACGTGCGCCGCGGTTTGCACAAGGGGAAACCGCGTGAGAACCGGAAGCACTGATCAGTGGGGTCAACCCACTGCCATTGACTTGGTAGTCACCGGGGGAATCCGTGTCAATGATGGGCAGGGAAGGCCGCCGACGCGATTGCATGCGCTTCGGTAGCGACGCTTGGGCCGTACTGATGAACCTCGTTACCTACAGCCCCGCATAGTTTTACGGTTGAGTCATTCCTGCTATTAGGTTCTGCGCTCCCTTCACAGCATTCTCCGCCGGGCCGTGCTGACTATCAGACGTCAGGCGACTCAGGTAACTGCCTTCCCATAGCAGCATTAGCGAGTCGCCAAGGGCGTCGGGGTCGCGCGCGCGCATCTCACGCGCGAGGCTCCTGAAGCGCCGGCGCATCTCGGCCTTGTACTTCTCAATGATGGGCCGGGCCGGATGCTCTGAGTCGGTGATTTCCACGGCGGCATTGGCAAGGGCGCACCCGCGCGATTCCGCCGTGCAGGTTTTTTCAACCAGCAGGCCAAAGAGCGCCTCGACCTGCGCCCGCGGATCCCCTGCATGCTCTGCGACCATCTTGTCCCACCATTCCCACGCTTCGGCCTCTGCCTCGCGCAAGTACTCCGCCACGAGCTCACCCTTGGAGCCGAAGTTGCGGTAGAAGCTCATCTTGTTGGTGCCGGCCTCCGAGGCGATGGCGTCAACGCCAACCGCATGGATGCCCCGGCAGTAAAACAGCTTCGAGGCGGTTCGCATGATGCGATCCCGCACTCTGTCCTTCGTTGGCGGACGCACAAGTGTCTTCTTTTCAGCCGCTTGCCTTGTCCTAGATCGATTCATACCGAACCCTACTTGACACGTTACTGACCGGTCACTAACATATCATCCTCTCACGTGACTGACCGGTAACACACGGCACATAGCATCGGATTGTTACGGCCGTAAGTCAAGTCCGGAACCTGGCAACCGGACAAGTCAGTCGACGGGGGCCGGTAGATCCGGCGTCGCTTCTACAAAGGTCTCGATTGGAGTCGTCCATGCCTCACAGGATTCTCGCAGTTCACAACGGCCGTGCACTGCTCGCAATAGGCGGCGCCGCGCTCGCGGCATTCGTGCTGTTTGCCACTCTCGGGCAGACGAAAACAAAGCCACCCGTCGCCGCCGGCGCACCCCTGCCTGAGGTTACGGTCGCTCAGGTGATTCACCAGCCGCTGCGCGAATGGCAGGAGTTCACCGGGCGCCTTCAGGCGGTAAATACGGTCGAGATTCGCCCGCGCGTCAGCGGCTATATTGACCGCGTCGCCTTTGAAGATGGCACGCGCGTAAAGAAAGGCCAACTTCTCTTCCAGATCGACCCACGACCTTTTCAGGCCGAGGTCGACCGCTTAATTGCTGAGCGCAGTCGCAGCGTCTCCGATTTCGAGCTCGCCAAAGCAAACCGCGCCCGCGCCGAACGCCTCATCAGCGCGCATGCAATCTCACGCGAGGAGTACGAGCGTCTCGTGGCAGCCGAGGCTTCCGCACAGGGGGGGCTCGGATCCCTCGATGCATCGTTGCGCGAGGCGCGCCTCAACCGGGAGTTCACCGAAGTGCGCGCCCCGATCGACGGCCATGTGTCGCGGGCCATCATCACTGCGGGCAACCTTGTGACCAACGCGAGTCTTCTCACGACATTGGTCTCGGACGACCCGGTCTACGTCTATTTTGATGCCGACGAGCACACTTACCTGAGCTTTGCGAAGGCAAAGCGGGACGCACACGGGGGCGACGATGCTGCCGGCGTCTATATCGGACTCGTGGACGAGGAGGGCTATCCGCACGCGGGGCGGCTGGATTTCGTTGACAATCAGGTCGATCCGGCCACGGGCACCATTCGTGCCCGGGCCTCCCTTGCGAACCCGGACGGTCGCTATACGCCTGGCCTGTTCGCCCGCGTGCGCCTGGTCGGCGGCGAGGATCGCGACAGCATACTGATCGAGGACCGCGCGGTGGGGACCGATCTATCCAAGCAGTTTGTATTGACCCTCGCGGGCGACAACCGGATCGAGTACCGACTCGTTGAGTTGGGGCCCGAAATCAATGGTCTCCGCGTTGTACGTCAGTGTCTTACCCCGGGCGAGATCATTGTCGTCAATGGGCTGCAGCATGTCCGGCCCTGCCAAACGGTCGCCCCCACGCGGGTCGCCATGGCCAGCAACGCAACCGGCCTTGCCCAAGTCGTGGCGCAGCCGCATGCGGCCGATCCAAAGGCAGCGATTGGGTTCGCCGCCGTCATCACCCCGCCGCGCTGAAAACCCGCGAAGGATTTGTCATGAGATTCTCCGAGTTTTTTATTAGCCGCCCGATCTTCGCCGGCGTGCTCTCAGCACTCATCCTGCTGGCGGGCCTCATCGCCCTGCCCTTGCTGCCCATCAGCGAGTACCCGGAAGTGGTGCCGCCGACCGTGGTGGTGAAAGCGAGCTACC
Organism: Gammaproteobacteria bacterium; assembly: GCA_003140135.1. Lineage (GTDB taxonomy): Bacteria > Pseudomonadota > Gammaproteobacteria > Steroidobacterales > Steroidobacteraceae > PALSA-1196. The sequence goes on along the minus strand of PLIX01000243.1, from coordinate 24,483 downwards.
CGGGCGCGAATCCAAAGGTGATCGCCGATACCGTGGCGAGCCCGCTCGAGCAATCGATAAACGGCGTCGAAGGCATGATGTATCAGTCGTCGCAGGCGACGGCCGATGGCGTGATGACGCTCACGATCACCTTCGCGTTGAGCACTGACATCGATAAGGCCCAGGTCCAAGTACAGAACCGTGTGGCGCAGGCGTTACCCAAGTTGCCGGACGTCGTGCAGCGCCTGGGCGTGATAACCAACAAGGCCTCGCCCGACCTCACGATGGTCGTGCATCTTGTTTCTCCGGACAACCGCTACGACACCCTCTACCTCTCCAACTACGCGCTGCTGCGTGTCAAGGACGAGCTTGCGCGCCTCGATGGCGTGGGTGACGTACAGGTTTTTGGCGCTGGCCAGTACTCGATGCGCGTGTGGCTCGATCCCGAAAAGATTGCCAGTCGTAACCTAACTGCAGATGACGTCGTAAAAGCCATCCGTGAGCAGAACGTGCAGGTGGCAGCCGGACAGCTCGGTGCCCCGCCACTGCCGAATGCCACCGACTTTCAGGTGGCGATCAACACCAAGGGGCGCCTCACGAGTACGGACGACTTCCGTAACATTGTCATCAAGACCGGCGTCAGCGGCCAGGTCACGCGCTTGAAGGACGTTGCTCGAGTCGAGCTCGGTGCCGACACGTATGCGCTGCGAGCACTCCTCGACAACAAGGCCGCCGCTGCTATCCCCATCTTCCAGCGCCCAGGCAGCAACGCGATTGCTATCTCCGAGCATGTCCGGGCCAAGATGCTGGAACTGAAGAAGGAATTCCCTGAAGGGGTCGATTACCAGATCGTCTACGATCCCACGGTATTTGTACGCGGCTCGATCCATGCAGTGGTGCACACGCTGCTTGAGGCGATCCTGCTCGTGGTTGTGGTCGTGATCCTGTTCCTGCAGACATGGCGCGCGTCCGTCATTCCGCTGATCGCCGTACCCGTGTCGCTGATCGGCACCTTCGCGGTCATGCATCTATTCGGGTTTTCCCTGAATGCGCTCTCCTTATTCGGCCTCGTGCTGGCGATCGGCATCGTGGTGGACGACGCCATCGTCGTTGTTGAAAACGTCGAGCGCAACATCGCTAACGGCTTGAAACCCATCGCTGCCACACGGCAGGCGATGCGCGAGGTCACGGGCCCTATCATCGCGACTGCGCTGGTACTGTGCGCCGTGTTCGTGCCGACGGCTTTCATCAGTGGCTTGAGCGGCCAGTTCTATAAACAGTTCGCGCTCACCATCGCGATCAGCACCGTTATCTCGGCATTCAACTCCCTGACTCTTTCGCCGGCGCTCGCCGCGCTCTTACTCAAGGAGCACGGCACGGCTCCGGATCGCCTGACGCGGGTTCTTAACGCGGCACTGGGCGGGATCTTCCGACCCTTCAACCACTTCTTCGGGCGCTTTTCGGAACGCTATGTGCGCAATGTCGCCCATGTGATCCGCGCAGGCGGCATCGCATTCTTTGTTTATGCAGGGCTCATCGGCCTCACGTATCTCGGCTTCGCGACGACCCCGACAGGCTTCGTGCCGCAGCAGGACAAGCAGTATCTCGTGGCGTTCGCACAGCTTCCGGATGCCGCGACGCTCGACCGAACGGAAGCCGTAATTCGGCGCATGGGCGATGTCGCTCTGAAGTCGCCGGGAGTCGAGAGCGCGGTCGCTTTTCCGGGTCTTAGCATCAACGGTTTCACCAACAGCCCGAGTTCGGGAATCGTGTTCGTGACGCTCAAGCCGTTCGAGGAGCGCAAGTCCAAGGACTTGGCCGCCGGCGCGATTGCAATGGCGCTGAATCAAAAGTACGGGAAGATCCAGGACGCCTTCATCGCCGTATTCCCCCCGCCGCCCGTGATGGGTTTAGGCACCATCGGCGGCTTTCGGATGCAGGTCGAGGATCGCGGGGGCCTCGGCTTCGAGGAGCTCTACAAGCAGACGCAGAACCTGATCAATAAAGGCAACCAGACGCCGCAGTTGCAGGGCCTCTTCTCGAGCTTTCAGGTAAACGTGCCGGAGGTAGATGCAGACGTGGACCGCGAGAAGGCGAAATCGCAGGGTGTCTCGGTGCAGGATCTATTCGACACCATGCAGGTCTACTTAGGCTCGCTGTACGTTAATGATTTCAATGCCTTCGGCCGTACCTACTCCGTGACGGCGCAGGCCGAGCCGCGGTTTCGCCTGCAGGAGAAGGACATCGTCGGACTCAAGACGCGCAACGGCGCGGGCGACATGATTCCGCTTGGCTCTTTTGTGACGGTCAAGCACTCCGCAGGTCCTGATCGCGTCATGCACTACAACTCCTACCCGACCGCCGAAATCAACGGTGGACCGGCGGTGGGCTACAGCTCAGGCCAAGCGCAGGCGGCGATGGAGAAGCTCGCCCGGCAGGAACTGCCAAACGGCATGAGCTTCGAGTGGACTGAGCTCACCTACCAGCAGATCATCGCCGGCAACACGGCGGTGCTCATCTTCCCGCTCGTGGTCCTCCTCGTGTTCCTCGTGCTCGCCGCCCAATACGAGAGCCTGAGCCTGCCACTCGCGGTCATCCTCATCATGCCGATGGTGCTGCTCTCGGCGATCACGGGCGTGACGCTCTCGCACGGTGACAACAACATCTTCACGCAGATCAGCCTCATCGTTCTTGTGGGACTCGCAAGCAAGAACGCAATCCTGATCGTAGAGTTCGCGCGCGACCGTGAGTTCGAGGGCGCAAGTCCCGTGCGCGCGGCGCTCGATGCGGCGAGATTGCGCCTGCGGCCCATCCTCATGACCTCGCTCGCATTCATCATGGGCGTCGTGCCGCTCGTGATCTCGACCGGCGCGGGCGCAGAGATGCGCCACGCGATGGGTGTGACCGTGTTCTCCGGGATGATCGGCGTCACGGTATTTGGATTGCTCTTGACACCGCTCTTTTACGTCGTTGCACGCAAGCTCACGCGTCGAAGGTTAGCCCCCATCGATAGTGCGACGCCCGTGCTGCTGCACCACGCCGCATCAAGCGACGGCGTGGCGTAGGCGCAGGCACTGACCCGGGTTACGGGCGATCACCGACCATTGCGAACGGTTTCCAGGACGTGACATGAACAAACACATCGGCACAGTTCTCGCCCTGCTGCTGCTCGCGGCCTGTGCGGTCGGCCCAAACTATCACGCAGTCGATCCTGCTCCGGCAGTTGTCCACAACGCCACGGCTGCCGACTTTGTCGCTCAGGACCCCGAAGCCTCGTGGTGGCAGGAGTTCGAGGACGCGGAGCTCGATAGCCTTGTGCATCGGGCGCTCGCGGCGAATCTCGACCTCCGGATGGCGTTTGACCGCGTACGCGCCGCCCGCGCCGTCTTTGTCGAGCGCAACTATGACTACGCGCCGCATGCGACCCTTGAATCCGGCTATGCCAAAAGTGTCGAGCAGGAGCCTGGCTTTGGTTTGAGCCGTATCACCGCTGAAAGCGACAGCCTCGGAATTGATGCGAGCTGGGAAATTGATCTCTTCGGCCACGTGCGCAGATCCGTAGAGGCCGCACGCGCCGACCTCGGCGCCGAGCGCGCCAGTTTTCGCGATGCCGAAGTAACGGTAGCGGCCGAGGTGGCGAGAAACTACTTCGAGCTTCGCGGCACGCAGAGACGCTTGGAGGTTGCCCGCGCGAATCTCGCGAGCGAACAGCAGACACTCGAGCTTACTAAGCTTTTGGACGAGACGGGTCGCGGGGCAGAGCTCGACGTGCAACGCAGCCATGCGCGACTCGATGCTACTGAAGCGACAATCCCGCCGCTTGAGGCGGCCGAAAGCCAAAGCGACTACCGCCTTGCCGTTCTTCTGGGTGTGCGTCCCGGAATGCTGGATGAGGAGCTCAAGGCGCAGCCCGTGCAAACCTATGCGAAGGCGCTGCCTATCGGCGATACCACTCAACTGCTGCGGCGCCGACCAGACGTGCGGATTGCAGAACGGCAACTTGCGAGTGCCACGGCACGGGTGGGCATTGCGACCGCTGACCTCTTTCCACGCGTGAACGTTACGGGGTTCGTTGGCTTCCTATCCGGGGACATCGGACGGCTGTTTAACACGACGCTGCCCAACGACGCGCGCGCCTGGTCGGTCGCGCCGACGGTGACTTGGGCGGCGTTTGACTTAGGATCCGTGCGCGCGCGCCTGCGCGCCAGCGAAGCACAGTCCGATGTTGCCGCCGCGAACTACGAAAAAGTGGTGCTCATGGCACTCGAGGACACCGAGAACAGCTTTCGCACCTACAGCAAGCGTCAGGCGCAACTCAAGAGCTTGAGCGCGCAGGCGCAAGCTTCTCGCCGCGCCGCGGAACTTGCCGACATCCAATACCGCGAAGGCGTGGCGGATTTCCTGGTGCTCCTCGATGCGCAGCGGACTCAGCTCGATGCGGAGGACGCGGTCGCGCAGGCCGAGACCGGAGTCAACGTGGCGGTGGTCGCCATCTACAAAGCACTGGGCGGAGTCGCCCAACCGACGAGTGATGAGCGACTGGCGAGCCTCGCACGTTGAACAGCTCCTCCTCCGTGATGAGCCGATCGACGATGCGTGCCAAGTTCACGCCACGGTGCATAACCGCGACGTGAGTGTCGGGAGAGTTGGGCAGCGCGCCCACAGCCTTTAAAGCTACCACCGTCGCCCCCAATTACGAACATTAGTATCGCCTTGAGCTTTTCGCCTCCTACCACCGTTCGGATACCTGAATGACTTTTCGCCGATCCCTGTGGATTCCTGCCCTCCTGGGCGCCTTGCACGTCTACATCGGGATGCGCATCTTGCCGTCGATGCCCGATGTTTTCGTTCGGCTGAGTGGCACCTTCCTGCTCGTACTTTCTTACGGCCTGATGTCACTGAGCCTTGCAGCACGATCATTGTGGGCAAGACCGCTTGCGGATCGGATGGCGGCGCCTGGATATTTCATGGCAGGGTTCTTCTCGTCGCTACTCGTGTTGACGTTGCTCCGTGACGCTCTCCTCGTGCCATTCGTTCTTTTGGCATCGCAAACTCATCTGCGGACATACGAATCGGTATCGGCATCCGTCGTCCTCGGACTGGGCGTCTTCGTGACTCTGGCTGGGCTCGTCGGGGCGCGGCGGCGAGCGCGCATCGTAAACGTCGACGTGCCACTGCAAAACCTTCCACCTGCGCTGCACGGATTCTCCATCGTGCAGATCAGCGACATCCATGTCGGGACAACCATCCGCAAAAGGTATGTGGAAAGGATCATCAAGGCCGTCAATGCGCTCAAGCCAGATCTTATCGCCGTTACGGGGGATATTGTTGATGGACCGGTTCGCGAGTTAGCGATGCATACCGCGCCACTAGCCGAGTTGCGCGCGGTGCATGGCGCATTCTTCGTAACCGGAAACCACGAGTACTATTCGGGCGCAGGCGCTTGGACGGCGGAATTTGTGCGCCTTGGACTGCGAGTGCTGCTGAACGAACATACCGTGATTGAGCATCAGGGTGCATCACTCGTCGTCGCGGGCGTGACCGATTTCAACTCACATCAGTTTGATCCGTCCCAGCGTAGTGATCCCCACGTTGCCCTTGCAGGTGCGCCGGCAGAGGCGAGCGTAAGAATTCTGCTGGCGCACCAACCGCGCTCCGCGACCGCGGCGGCAAGCGCCGGGTTTGATCTGCAGCTTTCCGGCCATACTCACGGCGGCCAATTCTGGCCCTGGAACCTGTTCGTAAGATTGCAGCAGCCATTCACGGCCGGGCTGCACCGATTGAACCATCTATGGATCTATGTAAGCCGCGGTACCGGATATTGGGGCATACCCAACAGGTTTGGCGCGCCTTCCGAAATCACGCGCCTGCGGCTCGTACCATTGAGGCCGGTCAATAAGCGCACCGCGTCTTATCCTTGTGCGCGGCAGATGATGAGGCGGAAGCACCTTGGGCCGCGTATTGCGTAGCCGAACTGACGGGCGTCGAATGCCATCTCCCTGAGAGGCGTATCCTTGACACTACGTTATACTCGGTGGAGGGGCCCTGCACCGTAAGCATCGCAGGGCCCGATAGGAGAGCGCACGCAGGTCGCCAATTACCGTTTGCAACCAAGCCCGCGCCCCAGGGTGGCTGAGGCCGCCGATAACGGTAAATGTTGCATTTATTGGCGCCCGGAGAGATTCGAACTCCCAATCCGCTGGTTCCGATCCAGGTACTTGAGCACCGCTCGCAACCAGCTGCGACGCCTCAAGTCGTGGTATGGACTCGACCGAGTCAGCCAATTGGGGGCTTATCGGGTGAGCTCCGAATGGCCGGTTTTACCGCAACGCCGCGGCGAAGCTGTGTTCCTAAGCTATGCGTCGCAGGATGTGGAGGCGACCCGCGAGATTTTCGAAGCCCTCCGCCAAGGCGGTGTAGAGGCCAGGTTCGACGAGAGCGAGCTGCGCGGCTGAGATGTGCACTTCGGTGCGATGCCGAACATAAGGAATTACCGCCGCAATCATGGCGCCAATCGAGCAGCTCATCGGGGTTTCGAGCTTCATCATCAACATGCGCCGCTTTCCCGTGCACCAACCGGCATCCGACAAGATCGCCTAATCGCGGCTCAATCGAGCCCGTACATAATCAATGGAGATGAGACCTCAATCTCACCAAAAAGGGCCAAACGGCACGGTGCCTGACCATCAGTATTCCGAGACTGGTTGGCGCGGCCGCGACAAGTGCTGTGTAAATGCTCAGATTGCTAGCCGAATATCCCGCCGCATCCAAAGCGACGCTGAAGCTAGAGCAGCTTCGAGATGCGGAGTGAACGTTGGAGTAAACGTTCAGCGCTTTAAGGCAGTGCCAACGGCGGTGCTGCAGCTGTTGTTAGGGAAGACTCATGACGCGCTTCAGGTTCTCCATTCGCGCACGACTGACGCTCTTTATCATGGCGTTCGTCACAATCGTCGTCGGCGTGGCCGTAAGCGGCGTACTCACCTTGAGATCCGTCGATCTGAAGACGAAGGAAATCGACCAAAAGTGGCTCGCCGCAACAGCGACGCTCGCGGAGATAGCGGATCGTATTTCAGAGTATAGGATCGCTGAGGGCTATAGGGCTCTAGCTCCCGGGCCGAGCGGTCGCGAGGAAGCCGAGGTGCTCGCGAACGGTCACCGACGTGAAATTCAAAAGCTACAGAACAGCTATGTCACGCTCCTCGGTGACGACGCCCAAAGCGCGGACTTAGATTCGTTTCGCACCGCGTGGAATGCGTACTCCACGGAGCACGATGCCTGGGTGCAAAGTGACTTCGAGGGCGCGCTGGAAAATGCGGAGCGACACAACCAGTTGTTGCAGCGGCTCTACAAGAGCGCGGATTTGGCCGTCGATCGCCTAATTGCAACAAATACGTCGGCTGCTCACGCACAGGTCAGGGCGGTCGATCTGCTCACGGATAGGTCCGTTACCATCGCTATCGCCGTCTCTGCGGTATCAATCTTACTCGCGATGTGGCTCCTGATCCGGGTCCGCACCCAGATCACTTACCCTCTCGAGGCCATTACGCAGGCCCTCTCCAAGCTTGCCGCGGGAAACCGTGACATCCGAGTGCCGGAGCTCCAGCGTGCCGATGAGATCGGTGCAATGGCCAAAGCCTTTGAGATCTTCCGTACCAATGCATTGGCGCTGGAACACGCTCATAAGGCTACTCGTGCGGCGCAGGAGCAGGTGCATTCGCTGGCGCGACACGATGCCCTCACCGGATTGCCTAACCGGCGGGTATTCTCCGCTGAACTGCAAGCTATCCTTACCGGTGCGCCTAGGGGTACGGTACCTTACTGGGTGCTGCTCGTCGGCCTAGACCAATTCAAGCGGATCAATGACCTGCAAGGCCAACCGTTCGGCGACACGGTGTTGTGCGAAATCGCGCGACGGCTCGAGCGGATCGTCCGGAACAGCGGCACGGTGGCTCGCTTGGGAGGCGACGAGTTTGCGATCATCGCGAAGGGCGATGTGACCCAGCAGATCGATCTGGACGGAGCAAGGGACCTCGCGCGCAAAGTGCTGAGCGCTATCCGAAAACCGATCCTGGTCGGTGAAAGGAGCGTCGAGCTCGGCGCTAGTATTGGGATTGCACCCTGCCATAAGGACAGTACCGATGCCGAAAGCTTGCTTCACGCAGCCGATGTTGCGATGTATCGCGCAAAGCGGGATAGCCGAGGCGCGTTTCGCTTTTTTGAGCAGAGCATGGATGACGACATTCGAGCCCAAGAATCTCTCGAGACGGATCTCAAACGGGCCGTCGCCGAAGGTGCGATAAAACCTTTTTATCAACCGTTAGTTGAGATTCGAAATAATCGCATCTGTGGATTCGAAGCGCTTGCTCGCTGGGAACATCCAGAACGGGGATTTGTGCCACCGGATCTATTCATTCCCGTGATCGAACAGCTTGGCTTGATGACTGACCTTACTTCGTCGGTCCTCCGCCAAGCCTGTCGGGACGCCAAGTACTGGCCTGAAGATATCCGCCTCTCCGTCAATATCTCGCCTTCCGAACTGAAGGATCCACTCCTGCCAAGCAGGCTCTTGGCGATCCTCGCAGAGCAGGGCTTCCCTGCTGCGCGCCTTGACGTGGAGATCATCGAGACAGCCCTAGTCAGCGATATAGAAACTGCCAAGTCAATTTTGACGACGCTCCAGAGCGCAGGGATAAAGGTGTGCCTCGACGACTTCGGCACAGGCTACTCAAGTCTTTATCACCTCAGGGAGCTCAAATTCGACAAGGTCAAAATAGATCGGTCGTTTGTTCAGTCGATGGTGAACAATCCGGAGAGTGAAAAAATTGTGGACGCCATCTTGGGCCTTACGAAGAGCCTCAATCTGCCGACGGTGGCTGAAGGAATCGAACATCTACCGGTCCTCCTGCGGCTGGCTGCCAAAGGATGCGAATTTGGCCAAGGCTACTACTTCGGGAAGGCGATGACTGCAGACAGTGCCCGAGATATGCTAATGGAGCGTACGGTCATCCAGATGAGAATCACGGAAGCGCAACACGCGGCCTAAATACACGTCGAACCCGAATGAGAAGAACCAGAAGCGCAAAGAGTAAGACCATGAAGTCACATCGGCGCGCAGGGACGCGCGGTCCAGCGAACGATGTCACTCGCGCACCCGCGTGCTGTTGAGTTCACAGCGCCCCGAGACGATTAAACCGCCCAACAGAAAACGCTCCACCCACTCCATCCCCTATTCCCCCGCGAAAGAGCAACTCTTCTAAATAAGGAATATGCCTCTCCACGTCAAAACACGGGTCGGCGCTCGGAACCGCTCTGCGGTACTTGAGCGCGCGCTCAATACCACATGCCGGAGGCGCAGGAGTATTCGCGTCCGTGCGATTGACTCGCGCTCGCAAAGCCTTATAAGAACGCTAGATTCGAAGCCATAGCCTCCACAGCCGCTAACGTCAGCCAGCACAGAAACCGGCCTATGTTGTCATGAGACGGGCACCTCGGAACTCGAATGCTGCGCACCGACCAACATGTAAAACGCCGGCACCACGAAAAGAGTGAATAGCGTGCCGATTGAAAGGCCAGTCGCGATCACTAGACCCATCGCGAAGCGGCCCGCAGCGCCTGCGCCCGATGCGATAACCAGCGGAATTACGCCGAGCACCATCGCGGCCGTCGTCATCAGGATCGGCCGCAGGCGCACTCCGGCGGCGTGCTCAATCGCATCGAGTTTGCTCATACCGCCGCGCTGTGATTCATTCGCGAATTGCACGATCAGTATGCCGTGCTTGGAGACCAGGCCCATCAACGTGACCAGGCCGACCTGCGTATAGATGTTGAGGCTGGAGATGAGGTTGACGAAAATCAGCGCGCCGAACAGGGCCATCGGTACCGAGATGAGTATCACGATAGGATCGCGTAGGCTGTTGAACTGCGCCGCCAGCGCCAGGAACACGATAATGACCGCGAACAGCAGAGTCGTGCCGAAACCGCCGGATTCCTGCACAAACTGGCGCGACTGGCCCGCATAGTCAATCGCATAGCCGCTCGGTGCAGCCTCTCTGAGCGCGGTTCGCAGAAATTGTAGTGCTTCGCCTTGCGACATGCCGCTTGCGCCGGAAAGCGTCGCCGAATTGAGCTGTTGGAAACGGTTGATCGATTGCGGCACGACCTCACTTTTCAAAGTCGCGACGGTTGAGGCCGAAATCACCGAGCCGTTTGGGGCACGAACGTAGTAGTCGAGTACTTGATCCGGATTTAAGCGGTCAACCTGCAACACTTGTGGGATCACTTTGTACGAGCGGCCAGCGATCGAAAAATAGTTGACGTAGCCGCCGCCGAGCGCGGCACCGAGCGCACTGCCCACGTCCTGCTGGGTCATCCCCAGCGTCGAAACCAGGTCGCGATCGACCACCACCGTCGACTGCGGCTTGTCGATCTTGAGATCAGCATCGATGAACCAGAACTTACCGCTAGCCTGCGCTTTCTTCAGCACTGCTTGCACGACGTCGTTTAGATTCTGAAAAGGTTCAGTGGTGTTGACGACGACCTGCACTGGCGCGCCCTGGGCCCCTGGCAATGCGGGCAGCGAGAATACGAATATCTGGCCGCCGGCGATCGCGCTCCATTTTCCCTGCAGTTCCTGCTGCAGCTCGCGGGCGTTCTTGGTGCGCTCGGACCAGGGCTTGAACAACATGCCGCCGAAACCAGTGCCAGGCGTGATGATCTGAAACATCATTGCGTATTCCGGCAGCGCTTTACCGATCGTGAACATCTGCTGGGAATAACCAAGCATCTGTTGCGCCGTCGAATTCGGTGAACTCTTGAGCTGGTAGAACAGGAACCCCTGGTCCTCCTCGGGCGCAAGTTCTGATTTTGCGGTCATGCCAAGCAGGATCGTGGCGCCGAACAGCATCAGGCCCATGACCACGATAACGCTCCACGTCGTCAGCGCGCCGTGAAGTGCGCGCTGGTAGCCGTGGCGAATGCGTTCAAACTGACGATCGATCATTTTCACGAAGGCGCCGGTGTCGTGTTCGGCCTTGAAGAAGCGCGAACACATCATCGGCGACAGGGTCAGCGCGACGACTGCCGAGACGGTCACCGCGCCGGCCAGCGTAAACGCAAATTCGGTGAAAAGCGCACCGGTTAGTCCTTTCTGGAAACCAATCGGCACGTACACAGCGACCAGCACGACGGTCATCGCGAGGATCGGTCCGGCAAGCTCTCGGGCGGCGACCAGAGACGCCTGCATCGGAGTTTTACCTTCTTCCTTCATATGCCGGTCGACGTTTTCGACCACAATGATTGCGTCGTCGACGACCAAGCCGATCGCCAGCACCAGCGCGAGTAGGGTCAAAAGGTTTATTGAGTAGCCGAGCGCGAGCATCATGAAAAACGTCCCGACCAGCGACAGCGGCATCGCGATTATCGGAATAACCACGGCACGCAAGCTGCCCAGAAACAAGAAGATCACGAGGGTGACGATCAGCAGCGCCTCGACCAGTGTCTTCACGACCTCATGGATCGATGAAGTGATGAAACCGGTGGCGTCATAGACGATCTCGCCTGACAGACCGCTTGGTAACTCCGACTGGATGTCCGGCACCGAATCGCGCACGCGCTGGGCTACGTCGAGGACGTTTGCATCTGGCGCGACCTTGATCCCGATGAACACGGCGAGCTTGCCGCTGAACGATACGTTGGAATCGTAGTCCTCGGCACCGAGCACGACGTTGGCGACATCCTTGAGGCGCACAATCGCGCCGTCCTTCTGCTTAACGGAGAGCTCCTTGAATTCGTCTACCGAATGCAGATCGGTCGCGGCGGTAAGGTCTACGCTAACCATCTGGCCCTTAGTCGCGCCGACTGCGGCGAGATAGTTGTTTGCTGACAAAGCGTTGTAGACATCGTTTGCGGTGACGCCGTGCGCAGCAAGCTGCGCCGGGTCAAGCCATGCGCGCAGCGCAAACTGGCGGCCGCCAATGATTTCGGCAGTCTGCACACCCTGTAATGCGTCAAGCTTGGGCTTGACCACGCGGGCAAGATAGTCCGTGATGCTGTTGGCTGGCAGTACGTCGCTGCGGAAACCCATGTACATCGCGTCGATCGTTTCGCCGACCTGTACGCTCAGCACAGGCTGCTGCGCTTGTGGTGGCAATTGGTTGCGCACCGAACTGACCTGAGTTTGAATCTGGGTTAGCGCACGGTTCGCATCGTAATTGAGGCGCAGCGTTGCGGTAATCGTGGATACGCCACTGACACTGGTCGAGGACAAGTAGTCGATGCCTTGCGCCTGCGCGATCGCCTGCTCCAACGGCTGGGTGATGAAGCCAGCCACGGTTTGCGCATCGGCGCCGTAGTAGGCGGTCGTCACCGTGACGACCGCGTTTTCGGTCTTCGGGTATTGGCGTACCGCAAGATCAGCGAGCGCGCGCAGCCCCAGCACGAGGATCAGCGCGCTGACGACAATCGCGAGCACGGGTTTGTTGATGAAGGTATCGGTAAAATTCATCGCCGTGCTCAAAGGTCAATGCGCATAACGAGGTATCCTGGCGCGATTTGCCGAGCCACGCATAAAAACGCCCGATGGCTCGACGCGTCCTGCGCCATAGAAGTCCTACGCAACATTGCTAATGCTCCTGCGGCGTCGGGTTTGGATTGTTCGCCGGCTGCACACTGTTATCGATCGTAATCGGCGCACCGCTCTTGAGCTTGATCTGCCCGCTGGTGACCACCTCGGTGCCTTCGTCGATGCCCTTGATGATCGCAACCTGGTCGCCGCGCGTCGCGCCGGTGGTCACAAATGTCTGCTGTACGACGAGTGCGTCGGCGGGCAGCGGCGGGGCCTTGTCCTTGCTTGCGTCCTTCGCGGCTGGTTTCTGCGCATTATGATCGGCGTTTTCCGCGGCTTCTGCAGCCCGCTTCTTATCCGCCTCGCTCTTCTTCATAACCACGAACACGGTCTCGCCATACGGATTGTAGACAACCGCGGTCTGCGGCAGCGTCAGATAGCGCTGGTTCGCACCGACATCGATGTTGACGCCGGCGAACATGCCCGGAGTGAGCAACCGATCCGGGTTCGGGACTCTCGCCTCGACTTGCACGTTACGGGTATCGTCGTCGACCTTCGGACTGATCGCGCTAAGCGCGCCCTCGAACGCCTTGCCCGGAAACGCGTCCAGCCTCAGCTCAACTCTCTGACCGACCTTGAGTTCAGAAAGATTCTTCTGCGGCAAGTGGAAATCAACAAACACCGGATCGATCTGCTGCACAGTCACGATCATCGTGCCGGAATTCAGGTACGCACCGGGATTGATCGTGACGATGCCGGCACGGCCGGAAAACGGCGCACGCAACAGTTTCTTGGCGACGTTCACCTGCTGCTGCTGCACCGCCGCTTGCTTGGCTTTGAGATCCGCCGCTGCTTGGTCAAAGTCGGCCTTACTGATTGCCTGCACCGCCAGTTGTTTTTGCATACGACCGAAGGTCACCTCGGCAAGCACGGCAGCGGCTTCGAGCTGATGCAACTGGGCGATATCCTCAGCGTCGCGCAATTGCAGCAGCACCTGGCCTTCCTTGACCTCCTCGCCGGATTGCACATTCACTCGCGTCACCAGACCGGCGACGTCGAGCGCCAGATCGGCTCCGCGCACCGCACGCAGCGTGCCCACCGTACGTAATTCTGGCTGCCACTCCCGGTACGTGGTCTTTGTCGTGCTGACAACGGCCGGTGGGGGTGGTTTCATGCCGGCGATCATCTTCATGACCATCATCACTTTGATGCCGGCAATGACCCCGATCAACAACAGTACCAGCGCCGCCATGACGACCATGCGCCTGGTAGTGCTCCATTTCTTCTCTTCCACGCGCGTCTGCATGCGCGGCTCTCCTTCAGAATGATTACGTAATGGGACCTGCGGTAACTTTGCGCGCGGCGTCTCCCTGCCAGCCGTCGCCACGAGCAGTACCCGATGGAACGGAGTCAGCAAGGCGCGCGGAGCGCACCTGGATCAAGCCGACATGGAAAACACCATTCCATACAATGAATTATTCACGACTGCAAATCCCTCTTACGTTACCCCGCCTGCACCGGCCGCGCGGTGTTTCGATACAGCCACGCGACGACCGTCCCAAGTATGACCAACAGAGCGCCGTCGAAAATGATCTGCTTAATAACCACCTCCCCCGGCATCGGCTGCACGACAAAGTAGATCATGTAGGTTGGTACGATCGTCAGCAGTGCGACCGCAATACCAAAGCGCACGCCCTGCGCCAACCACGGCCTCGCCTCGACGCCACGTGCGTAGATCCAGACGAAGGCGCCAGAAAGGATCACATGCGCTAGCACCATGAGCGGAAAGTACTTCTGTTCGTCGCCCTCCTGCCGGAAAAGGCTGGTCAGTTGCATGTAATCGGTACGCAGCAGCATACCGTGTACGACAAAGCTGCCCACAAACCATGCGACGAACAGCACTATCCAGGCGACGATAAATTTCTTGTTCATCTTCTCCCCCTTCGAACGTCGGATAAGGTATAGCGCCGGCAAACGCCGGCTGGATGAGAGCATACGCTGGCATTGCTGCTGCGCAACCCCGATGCCAGGCGTAGACGGTCGTGACCGCTTGCGATTCCCACTCTTACACTCGGCGCCGCCGGCGCGAGCTGGATCGAATGTCGGCCCAGACTATCCAGGAAGGCGGCAATTGTTGGCCAGCGCCTGGAGCGCACCGGCGCCGCCGGCGTCGCCAGCGCCATCTCCGGACCCCTGGCACTGATCGTTGCGAGGCCAGTAGCAAGACAGCGGCGAGTGATCCGTCTCCACTTGAGCAAAGTGGCCTGGCTGGAAGGGTTCGGCCCAGTGCCGTACCAAGTACCTGTGGGCACTTATGGACGATTCGTGGGGAAATGGCGAACCGTGATGCCAGCGGAGGCCATCGCATGGCTTTCCTCAGCGACCGTATGGTGGTCGGTTGCTGGTGGTTGGGCGCTGGATCTTTCGTCCGGACGCATCCCGAGAGCACCGGGATCTCGATGGTGGTGCCCCTCAGCGTGACTCGATGCAACTTCTGGATGCTCTATCCTCATGGGAGTTTTCGAGGCTAAAGATGGTGTTCTGTCTAGCTACGTTGATGTGCCGTAGCGATCGCAACAGCGTGCGATTAGAGGAGTTACAGAGTGGAGCGCAGATCTTAAATGCTGCTCTTTGGATGTTGTGGTAGTCTCGGTGGAGCCGTTCCTCGCAAGACCATGAATACTTCCCGAATTCGCCTTGCACTGGTTCTTCCCCTGCTGCTGGTCTTCGCCCAGCAGGGCGCGATGCTGCACGAACTCAGTCACATCCACCCAGTCGGCAGCGACCAGGTTCGCTACGAGAACGACCTCCTCGCCAGCAAATTCTGCGATACCTGTGCGGCCTTCGCGCAGGTGGGAAATCCCGCATCTGCCTCGGTTGCGGTTCTGCCTGCAGTCGCGACCGTTCGTGATTACGTTCCTGCACCTCTCTACTCAATAGTAGCCGCCGAGGCTCTTCCTCCACGTAGCCGCGGTCCGCCGCGCGTCTGATCCTTCCGGGCCCGAGTCCTCGGCGCCCTGCACCTTTGGTGATTTGCGTACAGGCCGTGGCCTGCACGCCATTTGTCCCATTTGCACAGGATCAGATCCATGTCATATCCCATTCTTCGACGGGCGGCCGCGCTTGCCGCGGCCGCAATACCCGTAAGTCCGGCGCTTTTTGCACAAGCTGCTGATGACTCCGGGCCGCTGGCAACAATCGTGGTTACCGCTCAGCGTCTGAATGAAGCTCGCAGTGGCATCCAAACTCAGACCGGCGCGAGCACCTATACCATCACAGCGGAAGCAGTGGCCGCAACCCCGGGGGGTGACAATACACTTCTTAATCAAGTGGTCATGCAGGCACCCGAAGTGGCGCAGGACTCGTTTGGCCAGTTCCACATCCGTGGCGAACACAATGGCCTGCAATACCGCATCAACGGCATCATTCTTCCGGAAGGAATCAGCGTCTTCGGTCAGTCCCTCGATCCCCGGCTCATCGAATCGATGACGCTCGTCACCGGGGCGTTGCCGGCCGAATATGGATTGCGCACCGCAGGCATCATCGACCTTACGACTAAGAGTGGCTTGCTCGAGCCGGGTGGCGCTGTGTCTGTCTATGGCGGAAGTCACGGTACGATACAACCCAGCGCCAACTATGGCGGATCCTCAGGCTCGATCAGCTATTTCGTATCCGGCGACTTTCTGCGCAACGACCTGGGTATTGAGTCGCCGGACGGCAGTTCGAACCCCATCCACGACCACACGACGCAAACCCACGGTTTCGGCTATCTGGAAGACATCCTCGACAGCGAGAATCGCGTTGCAGTGATGCTCGGCAGTTCGGTCGGCCAGTTCCAGATCCCGAACCAGTATGGCCTTGAGCCTCCACTCGGATTGACCGTCAACGGTCAAGCCACGTTTCCGAGCCAAAATCTTGACGAACACCAGCGCGAAGTGACGCAGTTCGGCGTCTTGAGCTGGCAACATTCGGCGGGCGCGCTCGATGTACAGACCTCGTTCACCTCCCGCTACTCGAGCCTCACGTTCATACCCGATTTCCCGGGCGACCTGCTGTTTACAGGCATTGCTCAGGATGCGTTCAAGCAGAACGTCGCCTATGCCCTCCAGAGCGACGGTGCATACAAGCTCAACGACACGCACACGCTTCGGGCGGGACTCTTCCTGCAGTCTGATCATTCGATCAGCGACACCACCTCGCAGGTGCTTTTGACCGACTCGGCCGGGGTGCCGCTCAGTGATGTACCCACCTCGATCGTCGACAATGGGGGCAAGACCGAATACATCTATAGTGCGTACCTGCAGGATGAATGGAAGCTTGCGCCGGCGCTCACACTCAACTACGGCGTGCGGCTCGATCGATTCACGGCCTTCACGAGCGCGAGCCAAACGAGCCCCCGGCTCAACGCCGTCTGGCAGGTATTACCCGACACGACTGTACATGCTGGCTATTCCCGCTACCTCTCCCCGCCGCCCTTCGAGCTCGTGGGCGGCAAAGACATCGCCTTGTTCGAGAATACGACGTCTCCACCCTTGACACCGCAAGCCACCGCGCCGCTCGCGGAGCGCGCCAACTATTACGACATTGGCATCCAGCAGAAATTCGCACGCGCGCTGACACTGGGACTCGACACGTACTACAAGCAGTCGGTCAATCTCATCGACGAGGGTCAGTTCGGAGCGCCGATCATACTGACGCCTTTCAACTACCGCTATGGCAAACAGTACGGCGTCGAATTCGCGGGCAATTACACGACCGGCAATCTGTCGGTCTATCTCAACCTTGCGGCGCAGAGTGCCAAAGGCAAGGAGATCGACTCGGCGCAGTTCAACTTCGCTCCGGACGATCTAGCGTACATCGCTAACAACTACATTCACCTCGATCACGAGCAGGAACATACCGCCTCGGGTGGAGTGTCTTACCTCTGGAACGATACGCGTTTGAGCGCGGACTTTCTCTATGGCTCCGGCCTGCGGGCGGATCTGGAATTGCCGCCCGGCGAGCTGACGCCATATGGTGGCACAGGAATCCCGAATGGCGCGAGCCTGCCGGTCTATACGCAGATCAATTTCGGCTCTACGCATGTGTTCCACATTCCAAACGCCGGCACACTGACGGCACGTTTTGACGTCATCAATGTGTTCGACAAAGTCTACGAAATCCGCAACGGCACCGGAGTGGGCGTGGGCGCGCCGCAATTCGGGCCGCGGCGCGGCTTTTTCTTCGGTCTATCAAAGTCATTGGATTAGGAGCCGGAGCTGCGCTCCTGGGAAACCGATGGTCATATTATTGTTGTTGTGTCGGAGGAATTGCCGCGCGACACCTTAAAGCGCTCATCACTCCGGATCTCGGCAAATGCGCCATCACGCTACACAGCGCTGCGGAGGGTATGCAGCGGCAGTATGGGTCCGCCGCGGCGGGGAGGAAACAGATTTCATATTGTCATTGGAAGTTGGAGTCGCGTCTATTCAGGTGCAGTAGGCTCACATAGTCTGCGAGCACACGGTGCCGCCCACGCGAGAACTCCCATCTGCCAAGGCGGATGGGGGTCAGCACCCGGCTCGCGGGCTTCGCCCGCTCCTAGGCTTTCTCGCGGCCAATGAGCTCGAGTAGTATCTCAGGGAGGTCGTAACCGACCATGTCCCACGCATCGGACTAATGCCTAAGGAGCCTGTAATGAAGCTAAGCGCACGCAATTCCCTTCCGGGAACCATTCGCAAGATCGACCAGGGAGCCGTGAATGCTGAGGTCACGATCGAGCTCTCGCGCGAACTCTCGGTGGTCTCCGTTATTACGCTTGATGCGGTCAAAAGCTTGCAGCTGAAGGTTGGTGATCGGGCGTATGCGGTCATCAAGGCATCAAGTGTGATGATCGCGATAGATTGAGGCGTCGTGGCGCTTTCCAATAATGTTGTGGTTCTCATCGCCGCCGCAATGGGCATTTGCGGGCAGTGTGCGCTCGCAGCAGACGCGGACGGTTGCGCGCACTTCAAGTGGGATGTATCGCATGAGCTGACGGTGATAAAGCAAGCCCCGCAAGCGCTCGCCGCCGCGACAAAGCCGGACTCCAAGGTACCGCTGCTCAAACTCGACAAACTGTATGAACTGAAGTTCTCCCCACAAGCTGCAGTCATGTATTCGGCCAAGCCGGCAAAGCTGACACTGAACGACAGTGCGCAAGGTGGCCTTGTCCGATTTCACGTGGACAGGGACGCCTATACCGTATCTCGATCAGCAGCGGTCACTGGATCGATGTGGTTGATGATGGCGACCATCTCGTCAATTCGAAAGATTTCCAAGGGTCCCGCGACTGCCAGCGGCCTCACAAGATCGTCGAGTTCGATCTGGCTGCCGGCAAGGACTTCATACTGCAGTTCAGCGGCTCGGCGGATCCTTCGGTGCTCATGGCGATCACTTTGGTGAACACGCCGGCCGCGGGCTGACGGTGCCTGCCCTGATTGGCATCAATCTTTGAGGCAGAAAGGGCGGTCTCAATGCCTTCCACGATTCCCAAGTGGCAGGCATCAGGCGCAGCGCGATCATCCGGTCGACGGGGCGTTGGCCCTCTTGGCCTGAGGCACGGTTGTTCGAGAAGTCGATAGCGAACGGAGCGGGTGGCGGCCACCAGGCTGCTTGCAACATACTGTGTCACTTTTGCCCAGGAAGTTTCAGCGATGGACGATACCGCCGAAGTCAGTGCGCGTCAGAACAGGCAGGAGGCTCCGCCCAGCAAAGGGTCTCGCGAACCGGACGGAGGAGACGTGCCCCGTGATTACAAATACGAGTACAAGTACAAGTACGAGAAGGGCAAGGACGAGGACGAGGCTGGCGAGAACAAGGACGACGAAAAGGCCGGGGATGGCGGCAAAGGCGACAAGAAGGATAAGGACGGCGATGATGGACAGAAGAAGCCCGGGAACCGTACGCCGATCATCATTCTGATCGTCATCGCGGTCATCGCCATCATAGCCGGGCTCATCTTCTGGCTGATGACACGCAATCAGGAAAGCACGGACGATGCCTATACGGAGGGTAACGCCGTATCGATCGCTCCCAAGGTGTCTGGCTACGTCGTGGAAAACCGCATTAACGACAACGTGTTTGTCCATGCAGGTGATCTGCTGCTGAAGATTGATCCGCGCGACTACCTCGTCGCGTGCGACCAGGCCCAGGCCAACCTCGACGCCGCTCTTGCTCAGGAGGCAAGCGCCGAAGTGGACCTGCACACCACAAAGGTCCGGGCGCCGGCGAACCTTGCCGAGGCGCAGGCTCAATTGGCGCAGGCGCGCGCCAATCTGGCGCAAAGTGAGAATGATTCAAAGCGCCAGCACGGCGTGGATCCTCGCGCAACGACGCAAACCAACGTCGATCAGGCGACAACGGCAGTGCGTTCGAACACCGCGAACGTACAGTCGGCTGAGGCTCAGGTGTCCGTCGCTGCCCTCGTAAAGGAGACCATCGAGACGGCGGAGGCGACACTGAAGCAACGTAAAGCTCAGGCGGAGCAGGCGCAGGCAAACCTGGCCCAGGCAAAACTGAATCTTTCCTATACCGACATCACGGCACCCCAGGACGGACAGATCACGCGCCGCAATGTTGATGTGGGCACCTTCGCGCAGGCCGGCGAGCAGGTTTTTTACCTTGTGACCCGAAATGTCTGGGTGGTTGCAAACTACAAGGAGACGCAACTTGATCGGATGCGCGTCGGGCAGCGAGTCGATATTAAGGTAGACGCCTATTCTGATCTGCACCTAACCGGCCATGTCGAGAGCATCCAGGGCGGCAGTGGCGCGCGCTTCACTGCGTTTCCCGCCGAGAACGCGACCGGCAACTTCGTCAAGATCGTTCGCCGGGTACCCGTGAAGATCCTCATCGATCACGGCCTGGAGAACTGGCCCTTCCTGCCACTCGGGCTATCGGTGGAGCCGACAGTATATTTCAAATGAGTGGCTCGCCCGGCAAACCAAATCTGTGGCTGATCGCCATCGTCGTCACGATGGGCGCGTTCATGGAGGTTCTGGATACCACGATCGTCAATGTGGCGCTTCCGCACATCGCCGGCTCGCTCGCAATCAGCAACGATGAAAGCACCTGGTCGCTGACGACTTACCTCGTGGCTAACGCGATCGTGCTGACGATCTCCGGCAACCTGAGCATGCGCCTGGGGCAAAAGAACTACTTTCTGATAAGCGTAGCGGGTTTCACGGTGGCGTCACTGCTTTGTGGCATCTCCACCAATTTCCTCGAACTGCTGGTCTTCCGCGCAGTGCAGGGCTTCTTCGGCGGCGGCCTGCAGCCGACTCAGCAGGCAATCATCCTCGACACATTCCCGCCCGAAAAGCGCCAGACGGCATTCTCCATCACCGCGATCGCGACGATTGTCGCCCCCGCTCTGGGTCCGGTGGTCGGCGGCTATCTGACCGACCAGTATTCCTGGCACTGGATATTTCTGGTGAATATTCCGATCGGAATAGGCACCTTCTTCGGAGTTCTGCACCTGGTCGAGGAGTCTCCCGAGAGCAAACGCAGAGCGAAACGCGCCCCGCCGTTTGATTACTGGGGGGTGGTGTTCATTACCATGGCGCTCGGGTGCCTTGACGTAGCGACCGATCGGGGAGAGGACCTCAATTGGCTGGGGTCCAACACGATCCGCACTCTCTACGGTGTTTCCCTCGGCGGCTTTATCGTGGGTATCGTCTACTTGCTAAACGCCCGCAATCCAGTGGTGAACCTGAGAGTATTTCGCGATCGCAACTTCGCGCTCGGCACAGTTGCGATAGGTGTGATGGGCTTCGTGCTGTACGCAAGCGCGGTCATTATTCCCCAGTTCGCCCAGACGCAGCTTTCCTACACGGCGACCTGGGCGGGGTTTGCCCTGGCCCCGGGAGCCCTGGTGCTTATCGCATTGATTCCCGTCGTAGGGCGGATCATGAAATTCGTCCCGGTGAAATACGTGATAGCTGCCGGCGGCTTGGCACTGTCGGGCGCACTTTTTTTCTCCGATAATCTGGTTCCGAATCTGGACTTTTTTCACCTGTGGATCTTTCGTTCCGCCCAGACGGCGGCATTGGCCCTGCTGTTCGTGCCCATCAGCACGGCCGCCTACGTCACCTTGCCGGAAGATGAGCACGGTGACGGCGCCGCGTTATTTACCATGTCGCGCAATGTGGTGGGTGGGATCGGAATCTCGGTCTCGACCGCCCTGATCACGAACCACGAACAGATTCGTCAGCATTACTTGGCCGAACATCTGGATCCTACGAATCAGCCATATAATGTTCTCTTGCAGAATCTGCAGGGTGCTGCAATGAGCCTCGGGCACGCGGCGCAAATGGCGAAGCAGATGGCGCCCGGCGAAGTCTTCCAGATTCTCCAGACCCAGAGCGCGGTGCTTGCTTACAACGACGCCTTCATCATTACCGGCGTCCTTGCGTTGCTGCTCGTGCCGCTCGGCCTTTTCATGTCCGGCGGCAAAGCAAAAGCAAAGACCGGCAAATGACCTTCCGGACATTTCTTGTTTCTGCCGGCACAACGATGTGTCTCCTCGGCTGCACGGTGGGACCCGAATATCGACCGCCGGATCCTCCCGCCGTTCCCAAGTGGAAAGACCAGGCGGCACAAGGCATCCTGGTCGATCAGAAGAGCGACCCGGATCCCAGCTGGTGGCTTTCGTTCAATGATCCCATCCTTACCGGACTCATTGACAAGGGGATCAAGAATAATCTGGACGTACAGCAGGCAGTCATCCGGGTGCTGGAGGCTCGCCAGTCGATTGCCACTGCACGCGCTGCGGGTTTGCCTACTCTTAGCGGCAATGCCAGCTACCAGCGCGAGCAGCTGGGCGCCAAGGGCATCCTCGAGTCCAAGGGTGCATACCAGGAGCTCAACACACTCGCCAACCGACTGAAACCCTACGATGCGACCGTACCGGGCTTGAGCACCGACATCCTGAATGGAGGCACTCAGGCGCTGAACGGGTTCACGGCACCGGTGAACCTTTATCAGTATGGGCTTGATGCCTCCTGGGAGCTCGATCTGTTTGGCCGGGTTCGCCGTTCGGTGGAGCAGGCGCGGGCTCAGTCCCAGGCACAGTCCGAAGCGCTCAACGATGCGCTCATCATCCTGGAAAGCGAGATCGTGCAGTCTTACGTGCAACTCCGCGGTGCGCAGGCCCTGAACGCGAGCCAGGAAGAGAATGTCAAAACTGCCGAGGAAAACCTGGATCTGACTCAACGTCGGCAGAAAAATGGGTTGACCACCGAGCTCGACGTAGACCAGGCGCGCACGCAGCTCGACGACACACGCCGACAATTGCCTGCCTATGACGGGCAGGTCCAGCAGGCCATGAATGCGTTGAGCGTATTGATCGGCGATGCACCCGGCGCGGTGGACGAGCAGTTGCGCGAGAGCAAGCCAGTGCCGCCGATCCCCAAGGTCGTGGATGTGGGGGTGCCATCGGCACTGGCACGGCGACGCCCGGACATCCGCCAGGCCGAGGCGAAACTGCATGCCGCTACCGCCAATGTGGGCGTGGCGGTGGCGAGCTTCTATCCTGATATCTCGCTGACCGGCAATATTGGCATGCGCGCTCTGGATGCTTCCTATCTGACCAACTGGGCCAGCCATTTCTACACTGCCGGACCGGCTGTCTCGCTGCCTATTTTCTCAGGTGGGCGGCTTAGCGCGGGCCTGACACTCGCACGTGCCGAAGAGAAGGAAGCCGCCTTGAGCTATCGCGCCACGGTGCTGAACGCCCTGCGCGAAGTCGAAGACGCGCTGGTCACTTACCGGGTAGACCGCGCGTCACGCGATCTGCTGCAGGATACGCTGGATTCGGCGCAGGTGACCTGGGACCTGGCTCGCAACCAGTACGACCACGGCCTCTCAAGCTTCATCAACGTGTTGAATGCGGAGAGCACGGTACTGGCAGATCGCCAGGCTCTGGTGCAGGCGAACGTCCAGCTTGTCAACGACATTGTGTCGCTGTATCGGGCATTGGGCGGAGGCTGGGAAAAAACCGTGCAGCAACTCCCACACCCGGATGTACCGACAAGTCCGCCGCCGCTGCCCGGCGCACTGGATCGGGTAGCCGACCCGCACCGTTAGCGTGCTAAAAACTCCGTTTATTGAGGTGGCCCAACTTAAGGCGAGTAGAGGAACAAGATTAGCGAGTGAGCATCGGAGCGCCTCGATGGCGAGAACGGTGTGGCAGGGTCAGAAGGAACAGGGCAAGTACGCTCTTCCCGCTCTGTTCGCAGCGCACGGTGCGCGACTTCGGCGGGGTCCGCTGGGGTGAACTGGGGCGGGTATATCGAGTCGGCGGAAAGGTGCCCGGAGATATACGCGAGTGTTCGTTGGCTTCGGTTGTAGCGCGAGACTGCCGCGCGATGCCGGCCTTAGGCCAGTCGCTGACTACCTGAGTCCTGACGAATTTTCTGGCGCGCCTCTTCTAATGCCCTATCAAGGTCTTCCCTAATTTCAGACGCTACATTTTCCAGATCAGCCAGCGAGCGGCATTCTCGCCCCAATATAACTAGGCCATCGCCATGCTGGACCCCTGCTTGCATGGGGTCCATTCCAATCCAATATTTGTTTTCGAGTGAACCATCTGGCCTCTTCTGGCCAAGTTGAAGTGTCTTCTTGCGTTCCATGTCGGTCTCCTATCGGCTGTCTGAATTCGGATACTGTCAATCGTTGGCAAATCAGCGAGAACGACCACCTTCCCGCGCCTGCCCGTCAATGGACACCAGGCGCGGATCTAGGAAATAGAATTCGCACGGATTCATCGAGCTGAACGACCGCAATCTGGCCGACAGCGACCACTGTTTCCGAAGCCACGAATGTCCCCTCTAGCGAGCGAAGACGGCTTGCAGAAGGCAAGGCACACCGTCCGGGCTCCGGGTTTTTCGTGCTGCCGAGCAGCTCGGGTGGACGGCTCAACG
>PLIX01000246.1 GCA_003140135.1 Gammaproteobacteria bacterium | reverse complement strand
TGCGCCGTGTTCACGCCGACTGCCTCGGCGCCGCCGGCCATGAGAGAACAAACAGCGCGCCCTGTCCGACACCGACGC
Source organism: Gammaproteobacteria bacterium (assembly GCA_003140135.1). Lineage (GTDB taxonomy): Bacteria > Pseudomonadota > Gammaproteobacteria > Steroidobacterales > Steroidobacteraceae > PALSA-1196. The sequence goes on along the minus strand of PLIX01000246.1, from coordinate 6,491 downwards.
TGTGGGCGCTTACGCGGCCGCCCGTCAGTTGCATGAGCCGCCGCACGATGAAGAGCCCGAGCCCGGTGCCGTAGTCGCTGCTGCCGCCGCCTGGATGCAGCCGCGAAAACTTTTTGAAGAGCCGCGCGCTGTCGTGCGCGCGAAAGCCAACGCCGCTGTCGCGCACCGAGAGTTCGATTTCGCCATTCGCGGCGCGCGCCGCGAACGTCACAGTGCCGCCGCTGACGGCGGCAACCGCCGCGAGCGCATTTTCCAGGAGGTTGCGCACCACGACATCCACGGCAAGCGGATCGGCAAGGACGGTGAGACCGTGCGGCACGTCCGCGCTCAGCGCTATGCGCTCCTGACGCGCACGCTCTTCGAACTGGGCGACGACGCGTCCCACTGCGGCGGCGAGCTCCACAGGCTCGCTCTTCAGATCCACGCGTCCGCGCTCGAGGCGCACGCTATCGAGAATCCGCGAAACCATCGATTCCATGCGCGTCAAATCCGCGAGCATGCGCTCGATCAACGTACGCGACTGCTCGGCCGACAGCTGCCGCTTCGCCATGGTCTCAAGGGAGAGCTGCAAACTCGCAAGCGGCGTCTTGAACTGATGTGAGACCAGGGCGAGGAAGCTGTCCTGCTCCTGCAGCACCTTGGTCTCGGCGTGCAATGCACGCCAGATCACCCCGACGCACAGCGCAAGCGCCAGGAGGAAGAAGCCGCTCTCCCACGCGTATTGATTGATGCGCCGGTAGCGCTCTGCCACGAACGCCGCATCGATGGCGCCTGAAGAGGCAGCGTGGCCGTCGACGACGGCGACCTCGGGCAGGAGCTCGTGCACGCGCTCGACGGGCGCTCCTGCTGCGAGCAGCGCCTGCGCTGCGGCGACCTCGCGGGAGTACGCCAGGCGCGCATCGCGCAGCTTCTGCGTGCTGTAGTCATGCTGATCATAGACCCACCAGCCGACCTGGATCACCGAAACGATGACCAGCAGGAGCGCCGTGATCTGAAAGACGCGCGTTGTCTTCATGAGCCCTTCGATGCGACGAGGAGCGACTCCTCGAGCGCGTCGGCGAAGTACGCAAGGTCCTGCTCGCCGAAGCTTGCCGACAGGAAGCAGACTTCGTACGCGGATGGCGGCAGGTAGACGCCGCGCGCGAGCATGGCGTGAAAGAGCGCCGCAAAGCGCTGCAGGGCCTTGGGCTCGAGTGTTGCCGCCCGCCGCGGCGCGTCGCCTGCATGCAAGGACAGCCAGAAGAGGGATCCCGCACGCACGAGACTCACCGGAAACGGCGCCTGCGCCAGTATGGGTGCGAGCTTCTTTTCCAGTGCCACACCCAGAGTTTCCAGGCGCTGCCAGAGCGCGCCTGCTGTGAGGAGATTGAGCGTCGTCAATCCCGCCGCCATGGCGACTGGATTGCCCGACAGCGTGCCGGCCTGGTAGGTATCGCCATCCGGCGCCAGGTGCGCCATCACGCGGCGGGAGCCGCCGAAGGCGCCCACCGGCATTCCGCCGCCGATGACCTTGCCGAAAGTCGCCATGTCGGGCGTGATTCCCGTCAACTCCGCAACACCGCCGCGTGCCAGCCGGAATCCGGAGATCACCTCGTCAAAGATCAGGAGGGCACCGTGGCGGGCCGTTGTTTGAGCGAGCGCCTCAAGGAACGCGCGCCGCTGCAGCAGCAAGCCGTGGTTCGCGGGGGTAGGCTCAATGATCACCGCTGCTATGCGGTCCCCTTCGGCTGCAAAGAGCGCCTGCAGCGCCTCTTCGTCATCGAGCGGCAGCACGCGAGTTGCAGCGACGAACGCCGCAGGCACGCCGGCTGAGGAGGGCCGCCCAAAGGTTGCCAGGCCTGAACCCGCCGCGACCAGCAGATGATCGGCGTGGCCGTGATAGCAGCCGGCGAATTTGACAATGAGATCGCGCCCGCTCGCTGCGCGCGCCACGCGAATCGCGCTCATGACCGCTTCGGTGCCGGAGGAGACGAAGCGCACCTGCTCAAGCCCTGGATAGGCGGCCGTGATCCGCTCCGCCAGTTCCACCTCACCCGGACAAGGAGCGCCAAACGTCGTGCCTTTGCGGCACGCCTGCGACATCGCCTCGACCACCGCCGGATGCGCGTGGCCCAGGATGAGCGCGCCCCAGGAATTCACCACATCCAGATAGCGGCGCCCGTCGACGTCGTACAGGTGCTGTCCCGCGCCGCGCTCGATGAAGACAGGGGTGCCACCCACCGCCCGAAACGCCCGCACCGGCGAGTTCACACCGCCGGGAATCACGCGGCACGCGCGCGCATAGAGTTCGCTCGAGCGCGCGCCGGTCACTGCCGCGAGCGCATGCTCATCGTTCATGAGTTTCCTTTTCTCTACTGTCGGCATCGTGGGTGTGAGGAGCGCGCTGCAGGCGTGCCGCGCGAAAGAAGGCATCCACCGTATCCGGGCTCGCATGCGCCGCCGCTGCCCTGATCCCCGCGAGCGGCAAGTGTGCAAGACGCCGCGCCAGCGTGGTCGCAAAGCGCCGCAGCAATTGACGCTCGGCATCGTCCAGGCCGCGCAAGTCGTCCGCAAGCAGCTGATCCATTTGCGCAGCCGCGATGCCTTCAAAGGAATCCCTGAGGTCAGCAAGTCTGTGACCGATGGCACGCGTCGCAAGCTCGTTGCGCAGGCGCGCGAGGCGCTCATCGATGGCGGCGCGCACGGGCGCCAAGCGCAGAAGTTGCGTCAGACGCTGCTCGCGAGTGGCCTCGATGAGCTCGTTCATGCCGATGCGCGCAAGACTGACGGCTTGCGCCGCGGCAGGCTCGACATTGGGAGGCAGGCCAAAATCGATGATCAACGGCGAGCTTGCGGCGGCTTGGGCAAGCGCACGCAGCGCCGCCTCATCGAGAATCGCCCCGGAGCCTCCTGCGGCGACGATAATCGCCGCAACATCCGGCGGCGATGAGCGAAACTCATGCAGCGGCACGCACCGCGCACCCAGTGACTGCGCCCACTCCTCGGCCACTTCGGCTGAGCGGTTGACGATCACGAGCGGCACTCCGGCTGCGCGCAGGGACTGTCCGCAGCGCCGCGTCATCGGTGAGACGCCCACGAGCGCGACGGGATCACGGCGCTGCCCGCAGTAGGCGAGCAAGCGCTCCACGGCCAGATCCGCAAGCGACGGCGGCCGCGAGGCAGCGCTCAGGCGGTGCACGCGGCTCGCCATGGACAAGGCTTCGTTCATGAGTCGATTGAGCGTCGGTCCGCATACTTCAGCGGCGCGTGCCATGTCCCACGCGCTGCGCAACTGGGCGGTGATCTCATGCTCGCCAGCCTGCGCGGAATTAAGACCGCAAGCCAGAAGAAATACATGTTCGACCGCCGCCTCGCCCGTCCAGGCGCGCAGCGCCTCGGCGGCCTCGCCCAGTTCCGGATCGCGGCCCCGCAGCGCTCGGAAGACCGCGCCGCGCAGATCCCCCGCCGCCGAAGCATCACCGGTGGCAAAGATGACTTCGACTCGATTGCAGGTCGCGAGGAACACGACCTCAGCGCCGTGCAGCGCCGTGCGCAAGTCCGGCAGACGCGCTTCGACGTCGCATCGGGGAATGGCAAAGCGCGCAACGTCCTCGACGCTTGCGTGGCGATATGACAGACCGACGACGCCGATATGGTCCATGACAGATAAGGAGACCATATCGGCCGACGCCAGAGTGTCACCGAACGGTCATGGCGTGAGGGAAGTGCCTCCCATTAAGACTAATCCGGCGAATTATGGGCGCGCAGGAAGGCGACGGAGGCCTGCAGCATCTGCAGCCGCGTCTCGCTGCGGGAGAGCCAGTGATCCTCGTGCTGCAGGGTGACGAATTCGACGTCCTTCTTTTCGTGCCGCAGCGCATCGAACATGACTTTGCTTTGCTCGAAGGGCACCACCGTATCGTCGCGCCCGTGGATCAGAAGCACCGGCACATTGACGCCAGCCAGATGTTTGATGGGGGAGATGGTGTCGAGAATGGGATCGCTCGGACCGCTGACGCCTATGAACCGATCCCAGTAGCGCTGGCTCACATTTTGGCTGTGGGAATGCCTTGCATTGACCCATTCAAGCCAGCGCTTCAGGTCCGATATACCGGCGACCGCGATGGCGCACCGGTACACGCCCGGATCCAGTGTCACGCCGGCAAGCGCCGCATATCCCCCGTAGCTTGCACCGACGATGCAGACCCGCGCCGGGTCCACAATGCCATCGTTCACAAGATAGCGCACGCCGTCGGAAAGATCGGTCTGCATCTTGCGGCCCCACTCGCCGAAGCCTGCAGCCAGAAAGCGCCGGTCGAGATCCGAGCCGCGATAATTCGGCTCCAGAACCGCATAGTTCTGGTCCGCCAGCGCCTGCGCCCACCAGTTGAAATCGGCCGTGGCGCGCACGGCCGGGCCGCCATGCGCCAGCACGATGAGCGGCAGATTCCTGGCGGCACGCGCGCGCGGCAGCGTGAGGTAAGCAGGGATCTGCAACCCGTCAGACGCAGCGTAGGTGATGCGGCGCACCTCCAGGGGCGTCCCTGCTCCGTTATAGACATCGCCCAGGGAAATTGCGGCGTGAGTATCGAGGTCAACTAACTCATAGACATATCCGTCCTTCGGGCCATCGACGCGCACGACGAACCTGCTGAAGCTATTGGCCACCGATACGAGGCCGACACGCTCTCCGGCGAATGCGCGGATCACGGCGTCCCAGCGCGCCTGGATTGCGGGTTCGAAAAACACATAGTGCGCATCATCTTCGATGCGCACGCCACCGATCAGGCGCGTCGAGAGATCTTCGATCGGTATGCTCAACTGCCGCCTCTCCGCCATCGGCGCGCCGAGCGTGCCATCTTTGAGTGACAGGAGTCGCCACACCGGATCTTCCCTCTCCACCGCCTGCATCAGGAGTGTGTCTTCAGTGGGTCCAAATCCGAGTATGCGCGGCGTATCGATCGGGTCGTGTCCGGAGATGCCCTCCTGCCAACGGCCGTCTCGGTGGATCTTTAATTTCCACTCCTGGCTGCGTTGGTCATAGTCCTGTTCCGCTATGACCTCCCCGCCCGAATCGACGAGCCACCCCTGGGTTGCTGAGGATCCCTTGCCGACCAGCTTTTCAATTCCGGTGTCAATATCAAAGCTGAAAAGCGCCAGCAGCAGTTGTCTGTCCACGCAAAGTCCCGTGACATACAGCACGGTGTGGCCGCCGATGTGTCTGACCATGGTCCGGCCGGTGACGACGTTCATCATTCTGACTTCGGATAGCGCATGCATATCTGGCACGCCAACGCTCTTGTGGCTGATGACGTCGTAGAGCTGCAGCAGCTGCCACTCAGAGTCCTGTCCCATGAGGCCCCACGGCAGCGTAGTTGCAGAGGTCACGATCATGAGATGGGTGTTATCCGCCCAGGCGACCTGGCGCAGTTTCTGCTCCCCTATTCGCAATGCGCCCAGAACCTTGTTGTCTACGAGCGATAAAACGGCGATCAGGCGCGTGTCCTGCGTGGTGCGCACGAAGGCGATGCGCGAGCCATCCGGTGAGAGCGCCACATCCTCGAGCGAGGGCAGACGGCCGTAGACCTCAAGCGGCACGGCGGCGGCCCGAACGGGCGCACCAGCGCTCGCCAACCAGATCCATGTCATTGCGTAGAAAGCCGCCCCGCGCATGCCCCACTCATCCGGTGGTTGACGCTGCACTCGCTCTTAGCATACCCCTCGGTTTGTACGCAACCACGGGCCGAACGCAGATGGCAGTGCGAGCGCTCGGCATCGCTGGCCGCCGCCGTCGGCGATGGGTACAGTGCGGCGCGAATGCCCCCTTCCGGCGGCAAGAACTTGCCGTCAGCGCGGAAGATGCTTGCCGCGCGAGCGGCCGCGTCGCGCTCAGTTCTCCCATGGGCGACGCTCGCGCGGAGAAATTTTCGCGGCCGAACAGGACGTGCGTAGCAGATTCTGCCCGCTGACGGCAGAGCTTTGGGCGGACAGCGAGCGGCTGGTGTTTCTCTCAAGGCCATCTCAACACGAGACCGCGCAGATGGATAGACCGACATTCCAGTCATTTGCAGAGGCTTTGCGCATTGCGGTGGGGTCCAAAATCGGGTAGCGCACGCGATCCAGCGGAGGGTGGCGCGCGATCGTGCGCGTGACCGACATGACCTGAGATATATCCTTCACTTTCGCTGGCGCTCCTGCTCCATGGGATTACGTAATTCGCTGGCGGCTCGCAACCTCGTGTTGCTCGATAGCTCGCCGCATCGATCAATCAAGACTCGTTGCGGTCCACTCTATCTTCCGGTGCATCAGGCGTGCTCGTCGGACGGCGCAGCATTCAACGGCGTAGTCCGGCGCACGTGGGGCTCCCCTTACTCGAGCGCCGCGGTATCTTCTGCCAATGCCGTTTCCACAAAGCGGTTAGAATTTCTCGAGGAACACCCGCTTACCGCTGATCGCGAATATATGCTGGCCGCAGATACTCGATTGAATCCGGTTGATCGCAGGGGCAATCG
>PLIX01000135.1 GCA_003140135.1 Gammaproteobacteria bacterium | reverse complement strand
CATGATCGAGACGATCAACAAATTGAATCGCATCTCCCGGCAGATGCTGCAGGAAATGGGGCGCGAGCCGACGCCCGAAGAGCTCGCGGTCCGCATGGAGATGCCCGAGGACAAGGTGCGCAAGGTCCTGAAGATCGCGAAGGAGCCCATCTCGATGGAGACACCCATCGGCGATGATGAGGATTCGCACTTGGGAGACTTCATCGAGGACACATCAGTCTCCTCGCCCATCGACCAGGCGACCGTGGAGAGTCTGCGCGAGACCACCCACGCCGTGCTGGCACAGCTCACGCCGCGCGAGGCGAAGGTGCTGCGCATGCGCTTTGGGATCGACATGAACACCGACCACACCCTGGAGGAGGTCGGCAAGCAGTTTGACGTCACGCGCGAGCGCATCCGCCAGATCGAAGCGAAGGCGCTGCGCAAGCTGCGTCATCCAAGCCGCAGCGAGCAGCTGCGCAGCTTCCTGATGGATGACTGAACCTTAGTCTTCCGCTCAAAGGGCCGCTGGTGCGCGGCCCTTGATACTCCTGTTTCGTCTTGCAAGCCGCATTCACGGCGGCCTACGCGCTCTTCGCACGCAAGTAATCCGTTGCAAGTATAAAGCGTGAAGACTTCGGCAGATTCCCCGAAGAATCGTCCCTCGAAATCAAATACCCCGCGCGGCCCATTTCTCGGATACCTCTACCCACATTTGCGTGCGCGAATTCACTATCCCTGCCCGCAGCTGCTCGTGGCCGAGATCTCGTGACGCCGCCTCGATCAGCCTGTGGCCTTCACTGCGTTCTGCGCGCGTTCCGGCTTGGTCCGCAATGGACCTGGGCCACCCCACAGCTTATTTGCCATCAGAAATGCAGTTCGCTCCTCGGGAGTGCCGCTAATCGCTGCCCTTACGGCGTTCGCGAAGGTCTCTTCATCGCACGATTGCAACTCGCGCGGGAGTCGACCCAGGAGCTCATTAATGACCATCCGCTAACGAGCCAGGATTGCTTTCCTGAGAGGCGAGCCGCCCATCAGGACCGCCAGTTTTTCAACGAAAACAAAACCATCCTTGCTGAATGCCATAGCTGTAAGCCGCAGAACCATCGATTGGCGAGCGTTATGGCGACGACGACAGTTCCAGCGCCTCCAGCCGTGGACCCTCCACTNNGCCTTTACATGGCGCGCTTCGAAGCTGCGTAGCGCTGCGGCGAATGCAATCAGGCTGAAGAGTGCCGCAACGACGACGATTGCATCCACGCTCGCCCGTTGCCAATAGCTGCCTCCCAAATGCAGCCACATTCCAAATTCATCGAACGTCAACGCCATGGCGATGCCATAAGCCAGCGCAGCGAGGCGTAGGTTCTTGCCGCTCGGCATGCCGAACAGAAGGTAGGCACCCACGCCGGCGAGCAGAAAAATGCCGTAGTTCAAATGGTGCACGTGCGTGCCATGCAGGAAAAAATACAGATTCGGCATCCGGTGCGACATGATGAGCACCACCACGGTGCGCGCCGCGATGAACGTGATAATGAAGCCGAACAAAGCGCGGCGGGCGAGTTGAGCCGAATCGGTCATCACTGCATCGTCCTGTGAGCGCATAAGCGGAACAACGATACCGGCTCAGTCAAGCCGCGAAAACGCAAGCTTCACGCCGAGCGCGACGAACAACCCACCCAAGCAGCGATTCACCCACAGGCCGATACGCGCGGTCGCATCGAGGCGGCGTGTAAGCGCCGATGCGGACCATGCGACGAACACGTTCCAAGCCGTGCCGTTGATGTTGAATATCACCCCAAGTAAAAGGAATGCCTGGATCTTCGTCGTACTGCCGGTATCGATGAACTGCGGCACGAAGGCGAGGAAGAAGAGCGCAACCTTGGGGTTTAGCACATTCGTCAAGAAACCCTGCCAGAAAACCCGGCGCGTCGAAGTCACTTCCCGCCGCTCGCTCATGTGCGTTGCAAATCCGCCGCGCTTCCTCAGGAGCGCTACGCCCAGGTAGACAAGATAAGCGGCGCCAGCCCACTTCACCGCGCCGAACGCCGCGGCCGACGTGGCCAACAAAGCGGACAGCCCCAGCGCAGCAGCCATCATATGCACGCAGCAGCCCGCCCCTACCCCGAGCGCCGCCCTCACTCCGGCGCCGAATCCTCCCGCGGCGCTCCTCCCGAGGATGAATAGAAAATCCGCCCCAGGTGTGATGTTCAGAAGGAGTCCCGCCGCAATGAACAATCCCACATCATGAGTGCCGAACATGGCTTCGACCCCGCTACGACTGCAGCGACAACAGATGCGCCGTGAGCTCATCCGGCGCTGAGAAGAACGGCGAGTGGTCGGTGTCCATGGAGATGATCTGCTGACAGGGCATTGCACTCACCATCCGGCGCTGCTCGGACAGCGAGACCGCCCGATCGCGACGACATTCGATGTAGACCCTCGGCACCCGCCCGTAGTTTGCGGCGCTCGTGCGGATCGGTGTCGTCAGGGGCGCAAGCGCTTCCGGCGCGAGCAGCGATTGCGCGAGGATCACATCCTCATCCCGACACTCACCATAGAGGGCGTCTTTGATGGCAGCGTCCCGCAGGGTGCAGCTCTTTCGATCCGGCGCGAGGACCATGTTGGGCACCACGAGCGAGCGCTCATCCTGCAGCGCTGTCTGCGACACCGACTCACCATCTGCCAGAAGATATGCGGCAAGGTACACGAGCGTGCGCACTTTTTGCGGACGCTCTTCGGCCACCTGACTGATCACGGCGCCGGCACGGCTGTGACCGACGAGAATGACGGGCTCACCTTCCTCATCAAGATGCCCGCAGACGCTGTCGGTCCATCTTTGCAGTGTGATCTCTTCGACGGCTGTGCGGTCGCGGCCGAGGCTCGGCAGATCTGGCGCCGTTGCGCTCTTTCCGGCCATTCTTAGCCGTGCCAGCACCTTATGCCAGCACCAGCCTCCATGCCACGCGCCGTGAATCAATAGATACGCGCTCACGATGCTCGAAGCGGGCGTTCAAAGAGTCGAACGGGAGCGTGCACCGGAGGCTTTGCGAGACCTTGGAGAGCGCCGGCTGAGAAGCCGGCGCAGCCTCGATTTCAAGCCTTTCCGCGGCTCGACGTCCTTGATCAGCGCGGTGAAGCGCGCGCGCGTCTCAGCGAGCGCGGCATGTTCAACATCTCGATACGCCGTGATGAGTTCCTTGGCAAATGCGGTCAGCTGAACGCCGCCGCCACCGACGCCGCCCACGCTGGCACTCGCAACCGGCTCGGCGAATGAATGGTTGAGATCGTCGAGCAGCAGCCAAGCGCGGCGGTAACTCAATCCAAGTTCGCGCGCCGCCTGCGAAAGCGAACCCACGCGATCGATGTGCTCAAGAAGCGCTACTTTGCCGGGGCCTATGGAGGCCGTGGGACCAAAATCGATGCGCAGACGAATATCCATACGGGGCTTCTCGATCATGCGCTATGTTACCGCGATCCCGCGGGCCTGAGTGTTCGTGTGGCTCCCATCCCCCAAGTGCGCTGCGGCATCCGCTGTTGCACCCCGGCGGTTCGATCTTGGCGCATAAGCTCGTGAAGGGCGTCCCGGGCCGCTCCCTGAACACCGGCGGTTGCGAGCCTGGCCGAGCGCGGTGTTTGCAGCCTTGCCGCGGCTGGCGAACAGCGGCGCGGCATGCGACTTGGAATTGCTTATTCGCGCTCGTATGCCTATCGTTAAGTACAAATTGATATAGCGCGGGGTCGTCGTATGTCGCTCGTTTTGCGCTCGCTCCTGGGCTGCCTGCTGGTCGTACTTGGAGCACCAAGCCGCGCGGTTGACGTGCCGCCATCGCCAATCGTGGTATTTGGAGCGGCGTCACTCACGAACGTGCTGCAGGATATCGGCACCGCGTACACCGCACAAACGGGACAGCAAGTGAGTTTCTCTTTCGCTGCAAGTTCAGTACTGGCGCGCCAGATCGAAGCGGGAACGCGCGCCGATGTGTTCGTGTCCGCCGACGAAGACTGGATGGACTATCTGCAGACGCGCAAGCTCATCGAGCCCAAAACCCGCCACGACATCGTCATGAATCGCCTAGTGCTGATCGCGCCGGCTGCGAGTGACATCAAGCTCAAAATTGCGCCGCATTTCGCGCTTGCCGCCGCCCTCGGCAAGGAGCGCCTCGCGACCGGTGATCCCGGTTCCGTGCCCGTGGGCCGCTACGCGCGCGCTGCGCTCACAAACTTAGGGGTCTGGAGTGAGGTGTCCTCGCACATCGTGCCCGCGGAGGACGTGCGCTCCGCGCTCGCCTTCGTCGCGCGCGGCGAGACGCCGCTCGGCATTGTCTATGAGACGGATGCCCTCATCGAGAAACGCGTGCGTATCGTCGACACCTTTCCCGAGGATTCGCATCAGCCCATTACCTATCCGGTGGCTCTTATAGCGACCGCGAAGGCGGGCGCGGGCCGTTTTGTCGGGTATATGAAGAGCCCAGCCGGCCGAGCCGTCTTTACGAAGTACGGGTTTCAAAACCTCCCGTAAATGCTCGTCGCTGCGCTGGAGCGCTTCACCGCGCATCGATTTGCCGGCAAGGGCCGCGGTGCTAAAGTCAAAAGTCGACGGTGTGAATTCCAACAAGACCTCCAGAGGCAAAGTCCATGAGCGGCAAACGCGCAATCGTCCCTGCGGCCATCCTGACCTTCATCGCAGCGCTTCTGGTCGGCCAAGGAGCCGCGGCCGCGGATCGCTACGATACGGCGGTCAATCATCCGGGCAGAAGTGCCGCCGACATCGAACGCGACTCGAAAGACCAACCGGCGCGCGTCCTGCGCCTGACGGGGATCGGCCCGGGGATGCACGTCGTCGATGTGCTCGGCGGCAGCGGTTACTACAGCGAGCTCTTGAGCTACTTGGTCGGTCCCAAAGGCGAAGTGCTGCTGGTCAACAACGCGGGGTTTGACAGCTATGATCCCAGCTGGAACAAGCGCTTGGCGGGTGACCGGCTGCCCAACGTGACCCACCGGGTGGTGGACCTAAGCGCCATGCAGCTGGGAAACGCGACTTTCGATGCGGCGCTCCTCATCAAGGTCTATCACGACTTGTACTGGAAAGAACTTACCGACGGGCCGCCCAAGACCGATGCGAAGAGCATCCTTGATCAGATTGCAGCTGCCCTCAAGCCGGGCGGCGTCCTTCTGGTCGTGGATCATTCCGCAAAGGCGGGCACCGGATCGGCGGATGCAGACTCTTTGCACAGGATCGATGACGTTTATGCGCGGCGCGACATTGAATCACACGGATTCAAACTCATAGCCCACGCGGATTTCCTGCGCGATCCTAGCGACGATCGCACCAAGATTTCCTATAAGCCACCAGCGCTGGGCAAGACTGATCGTTTCGTTTACGCATTCCGCAAAGAGCGCTGAAGCACGCGCGTTTGCGCTACCCGCGCTGCCATGCGCGCCGGCGGCGAAACCCGCCGACGTGTCGCGATCAACGCTCGAAGATCAGCAAGGTCGACGTCGCTGATGCGTACAGCCGGCCGGCGGCGTCAGTCAGCATCGCCTCTGCAAAGGCGGCGCGCCGCCCCATGCTCAAGACGCGCCCTTCGGCCCGCACCAAGCCCGTCTCGGTCGTCATCGCCTTGTGATACGCGATCTTGAGTTCGAGCGTGGTATAGGCCTGCGTCTCGCTCAGGCGCGAATGCACGGCGCAGCCGCAGGCTGAATCCAGCAGCGTTGCGGCGTAGCCACCGTGCACGACGCCGATCGGATTGTAGGCGGCCGCGCTGGGAGATCCTGCAAACACGGCTTTGCCCAGATCGACCTCGACCAGCTGCAAGTCGAGCGTAACCAGTATTCCCGGCCGCCTGCCAGAGGCGATCAAAGCGCGCAGCTGCGCAAGGCCGTTCAGCCCCGCACCCATCTCATCGACGAGTCCCGCCCGCGGTTTCGGGTTGTGCTGTCTTTCGTCGCCCACCTGGTCGCCTGGTTTCATAGCTTGCAGAGAAATCTCGCCCGAGCCAGTCCGACGCGGGTCCCACCCCATCGATGCGGTATTGAACCCGGCACACTGCGCCCCATGGTGATCATAATCGACGTAATCTCGGTACGCCGCACCGCGCACCCTACAATCCCCGGCGATCACCATGTCGGCCGTTGCCACTGAAATCTATCGATCCGCGCGCAGATCAGCTTGCGAGGAGCGCGCCTTCGTGCTCGCCGCCGTGGGTATCGCCAATTCGATCCGCGCCGACGGTGCTGTGTTTCTCCTGGAGGTGGACGACGCGCAGATGCATTTTGCCGTCTCGGAACTCGCTCACTACGAAGCGGAAAGCCGTCCCTCTCCCCCTGCGCCCCCACCACCGCGCGGGCACCCGTACGCCTGGTTCGGCTGCCTGGTCTATGTCGCTGTTCTCCTAGGCGTTGCTCATGCAATCGCGAACGGACTCGTGCGGCTCGACGCCTTCGACTTAGGAGAGCTCAACGCGGCGCGCGTGCAGAGCGGTCAGTGGTGGCGCGCCTGGACCGCCCTCACCCTGCACCTGGACGTAGGGCACCTTGCCGCAAACCTCGGCGCGGGCGTCTGGTTCGGCTACCTCGCCGCGCGCGAGCTCGGCAGCGGTAGCTCGTGGTTCCTGATTGTGAACGGTGCCGCGCTGGCCAACTGGCTCGAGGCGGAACTCGGACCTGCGACACACCGCTCTGTGGGAGCCTCCACCGCCGTGTTCACCGCGCTCGGCATGCTCGCCGCGCACTCGTGGCGTACGCGCTTTCACTTGCCACAGCGGTGGGCGTTGCGCTGGGCACCGCTCGTCGCGGGCGTCGTTCTCTTAGGCTGGCTCGGCTCCGCAGGCGAAGGCACCGACCTTGTCGCGCACGCGACAGGATTTATCGTCGGCGTCCTCATCGGTGCAGCCGCGGCGCTGCCGCACATCAAATACGGTTTAGAGCGCGTGCCGCAATGGCTCGCGGGCTTAGCCGCGTTCGTGTCAATTGCATTGCCTTGGACCTGTGCGCTCTTGAACTGAGCAAGCGGTGGGATTGCCGACAGTCATGCCGCCGTTGGCTCCATGAGCTCGATTCGATTGCCAAATGGATCCTGGACATAGATCCGGTAGTAGCCCTGCAGACGCTCGTCTTCCTGTACGTCATACCCACGGTCGCGCAGCGCATCGGCAAGCCCGCGCAGGCCTTCGACCAGCAGCGCCGGATGGGCCCTCCGCGCCGGATGGAAATCCGGATCAACGCCCAGATGGATTTTGAGCTCTTCGTGCTCGAACCAGCACCCGCCGCGGCGTGCCAAATAGGGTGGTTTAGGAACCTCCGGAATTCCAAGAGCGTCGTGATAGAACCTACGTGCGCGCTCTTCGCCACCCACCGGCATGGCGAGCTGCACGTGGTCCAGGCGCTTGACTCGAGTTGAGCTCACTGTTTACTTCAAATAGTGCTCGAACCAGTCGAGCGTGCGCTGATTAAGATCAGCCAGATGACCCGGGTCATGTATGGCATGCCCCTCGCCGGGGTAAATAACGGTGGCCGATGGTATGCCCAGCGCCCTCATGGCATGACCGAACTCCTGGGTTTGCGGCGCTGGGCACTCAATATCCGCGGCACCGACATAGCTGAATATCGGAGTTCGCGCCTGGCGGATGAAAGTCATGGGCGATGATCTCGCATACACGGCCGGATCCTCGTAAACCGAGCCGCCAAAGTACGGAATCATCCATTCATCGATGCCATTTTCCCCGTAATAAGACTGCCAGTTGCTGATGCCGGCGCCGGCGACGGCGGCCTTGAAGCGCTCAGTCTGCGTCACGGCCCACATGGTCATGAACCCGCCGTAGCTGTGGCCGGTAATGCCCATTTTTTCTGGGTCAATCGGTCCTGCGCGGGCGGCCGCGTCGAGGCCAGCCAGGATGTCGCGCAGATCCCCATAACCAAAATCACGCACATTGGCGCGCGTAAAGCCCTCCCCTTGGCCGTAACTGCCGCGAGGATTGGGCAAGAAGAGCGCATAGCCGTGTTCGAGCAGCAGGCGCTCCCGGCCGGCACCCAGGAAATTCGGCTGAAAAGCTGATGCCGGCCCGCCGTGCACAACCGTGACCAGCGGCAACTTGTCTGCGCCGTGCGCAGCCTCCGGCAACACGAGCCAGCCTTGCACTGTGAATGCATCGCTCTTCCAGTTGAGACTCTGCACCTGAAATGGCGCTGTGCTTTGCGCATTGACGTGCGTGAGGTCATGCCACTTGCCGATGGCGCCTATTTCAATTTCCATCGGGCGATTGAAGGTTTGGTGCGTCAGGGCCACGACGCCCGCCGGGCAGTCCCCCATGAGCTGTCGCGCGTGGTCTCCCAGCAGCTCTTGTCCCTGCCACAATAGCCTGCCCGGTCCGCTGGCCTCGGCGCTCCCAAAGTCGACAAGCTGGGTCTGACCAGCAGCGATGGCGAGGGCCATGAGATGCCCATTGCAGCCCCAATGGATGGCGGTAACCGATGCGGGTAGGTTCGGCGTGATATCAGTCACCGATCCGCCCGCGAGCGGCACGCTGTAGACATCGCCACCGGTTGAACCAAAGTCGCTCATGATGCCGGCGATGAAGGCGACCCGCTTCCCATCCCGCGAAACCTTTGGCGCCGCCAGCTGCTGTTGCGGGCTCGTTGGCGCGTAGAGGATGCGTCCCCCGTCATTTGAGCTGTCAAATACGTACAGCTTGGCCACCCACCAATTGTTATCGCCGTCGCCTGGCGCAGCGGTGCCTACGAAACTGCGGCCATCAGGTCGCCAGTCATATTCATATACAAAAAGACCAGGTGGAGAGACCCAGCGCAGCTTGCCTTTGTCGAGTACGGCAATGCGCTGTTCAGGCGGGGCCGCATCGAGATCACCGATGATTGGGGCGCCGGCCTCGACGGCGCCGAGTTCTTTGGTCGCGCCTTCGGTTGCCAGCATGGCGAGCTGTCCATCCGGGCTATAGCGAAGTGCGTCGATCGTGCCGTTGAAGGCGAGTACCTGCGTCAAAGAGCTGCCGTCAGCATTCACTACGTAGATCGAGCGCGCGTGGGTGCCCGGGGTGCGCAGGGCAAAGCTCACTTTACGGGAATCGGGCGTCCAGGCCGGGGATGCGGGCCAGCACTCCGTGACCCTGCCGCAGGGCAGGTTGACGACGACTGTTGCCCTGCCATCGGCGCTGCGGATGATGAGATCGCGCACAACTGGGCTGCCCCCTGACGGCGCAGCATCGCCCTCGACGGAGGCGACGTAACGCCCGTCGGGCGAACTGCGTACGTCCACGAAGATATGCTGCGCCGTCGATAACGGCGCCGCGACGGCGGCAGCTACCCCCATGGCGAGCAACGCAATCACACTGTGCGGAATTAGCTGCATCGGGGCTACGGGTTGCACTCGCGTGTCGCTACAGACCATCCAAGTAGTGACTATCGAGGTCGTGTATTGAGATTATTCAAGCTTGCCGGGCGGGGAGCAACCCCTTTGCGTATTCCTGCTTCGCCTCGCGAGACGCGGCCGCCTGCGCTACCGGCGGCGCGTGGTGGCACGGCGGGGGCGAATTTCATGACAGTTCATCCCAGCGTCACATGGCGCAGCAATGATGCTCGGACGCCGACGTGCTCGTGTTTCCAAACACGGCGCAAACGGTCTGCATCCCTCATCGGCCGTGTGACTACGTGAGCTTTCTAAGAACCGCCGCCCGCAAGATGCGGCATCTCACGCTAGGGCTCGGGATCCGGTCGACCCTGCGCGCAGCAGTGGCGGGACCTGCCTGATGGCCATGATGGTACAAATGACAAGACGCATGCGGCTACTGAAGGTCCAGTCTGGATCCTTCCGACCCGGAGCGTGATCAAAGCTTACCCAGCCGATGCAGCCCCGCTTTGCACCCAGCGAACGATGTCGGACGTCCCCATTGCTCCTGACTGGCGGTTGATTTCTCGACCACCTTTGAAGAGCACCAGGGTCGGGATGCTGCGGATGCCGAACTTAGCCGCGAGGTCCTGCTCGGCCTCGGTGTTTACTTTGGCCAAGCGCACTCGGGGCCCGAGCTGCTGCGCGGCCGCAGCGAAGTGCGGCGCCATGGTCTTGCACGGACCACACCAGGGAGCCCAGAAATCCACGACGATTGGAATGTCGCTGCGGCCAATGTGTCGCTGGAAAGCAGCACTCGTAAGGTCGATCGGATGACCAGTAAACAGAACTTGGTGGCACTGGCCACACTTGGGCTCGTCATCGAGGCGTGCACCGGGAATGCGGTTAATCGCCTCACAATGCGGGCAGACGATATGAACTACTTCACTCATGTAAAGAACGCACTCCCCGACCACCAATGGCTTAAGCCCGCGATGCCGGCTTCCGTCACACAGTCATGTGAGCGGCGCAAAAACCGCCGACATTTCGTCAATGGGGTTGCCGGCAGATGTTTCAAGACCCTAGACATTATGGCCTGACA
>PLIX01000132.1 GCA_003140135.1 Gammaproteobacteria bacterium | reverse complement strand
TGCGCATAGTCGCGCACCCGGCGCAGGAGCCGATTCGCGATGCGCGGCGTGCCGCGCGCCCGCTCCGCGATGCGTTGCGCTCCGGCGCCATCGATCGGCGTCTTCAAAATGGCGGCGGAGCGCGTGACGATGCGCTCGAGCTCCTCGACCCCGTAGAATTCGAGGCGCTGCACGATGCCGAACCGGTCGCGCAGGGGCGAGGTCAAAAGCCCCGCGCGGGTGGTCGCGCCGATCAGCGTGAAGGGCGGCAGATTGAGCTTGATCGAGCGCGCGGCGGGCCCCTCGCCAATCATGATGTCGAGCTGATAGTCCTCCATGGCGGGGTAGAGCACCTCCTCGACGACCGGGGAGAGCCGGTGGATTTCGTCCACGAAGAGCACATCGCGCGGCTGCAGATTGGTGAGAATCGCCGCCAGATCGCCCGGCCGTTCGAGCACCGGCCCCGCGGTCTGGCGCAGATTGACGCCCAACTCGGTAGCAATGATGTTCGCAAGCGTCGTCTTCCCCAGTCCCGGCGGGCCGAAGATGAGCACGTGGTCGAGCGCCTCGGCGCGCTGCCGTGCCGCGCCCAGGAATATCTCCAGCTGCGCCTTCACCTGCGTTTGTCCGACATACTCCGCAAGGCGGCGCGGGCGGATGGCGCGCTCCACCGCTTCGTCCTCGCCGCTTGCGGCAACGTCAATGACCCGTTCGGCTGGCATCATGGGCACCTCTTCCTAGTCGCGCGCGGCGCCCTGCAGCGCACGGCGGATCAGGTCCTCGGTCGTGTGCGCACCGGGCTCGACGACCTTCAGCAAACGGGCGGCTTCGGCGGGCTTGTAGCCGAGCCCAATGAGCGCGCCCAAGGCCTCCGATTCGGGACTCGCGCCGTCGCTGCGCGTCATTCCTGCCCCTGCCTCCAGGTGCGCGACGCGATCACGCATCTCGACGAACAGGCGCTCGGCGGTCTTGCGCCCGATCCCCGGCACGCGGATGAGCGCGGCAACGTCCTCGTTCAGTATGCACTGTGCGAACGCCTCGACGCTGATTCCCGACAAGAGCGCGAGGGCAATCTTTGGTCCGACGCCTGAGACCTTCAGAAGGTTGCGGAACAGGCGCCGCTCATCCTGCGTCGCAAATCCGTACAACATCTGGGCATCCTCGCGCACCACCAGATGTGTGAGCAGGCTGACCTCCTGCCCAATCGCCGGCAAATGGAAGAACGTGGACATCGGAGCTTCCAGCTCGTAGCCCACGCCCCCCACATCGATCATGAGTTGCGGCGGCGTCTTCGCCGCGATGCGGCCGCGCAGGGAGCCAATCATCGCGTGAGCTCGCGCAAGCGCCGCGAATGCGCGTGGCACACGGCGATCGCGAGTGCATCGGAGGCATCCGCCGCAATGCGGCCCTCGAGCCGCAGCAACGCACGAATCATATGCGCGACCTGCTGCTTCTCGGCGCCGCCGAAGCCGACCACGGCGAGCTTGATGGTGCGTGGCGCGTACTCAAAGATGGGCAGCCCCTGTGGCAGCGCGGAGAGCACCGCGCCGCGGGCCTGGCCGAGCTTGAGCGCACTGTCGGCATTGCGGTTGACGAACACCTGCTCCACCGCCACCTCCTGCGGGCGGTGCAGGGATACGAGCTCGCGCACGCCCTCGAAAATAACCCGCAGGCGCTCAGCGAGCGTCGCGCCGGAGGCGCTGATGCAGCCGTGCGTGAAATGCACACTGTTGGGGCCCAGGCAGTCGATCACGCCAAATCCCGTACGCCGCGAGCCCGGGTCGAGGCCCAGGATTCGCAGGCTTGCGAGCGGCGCGAAGCGCATGACCGCCACCGGTGGCTCAAAGTTGCGCCACGACCTCGTCGGGTATCTCGGCATTTGTATAGACGCTCTGTACTTCCTCGAGATCTCGCAGCGCCGCCTGCAGGCGCAGCATCCAGACGGCCGCGGAGCCTGCGAGTGGCACCGTCAGCGACGCGCGTTCGGTCACACCGAAGTGCGCCGGCACAAATCCCGCGGACGAGAGCCGCGCGCGCACCGCGTCAAACTCCCACGGGTCGGTCAGCACGTCGATCGAACCTGCAGGTCCCACGACAATATCCTCCGCTCCGGCATCGAAGGCGAGCCTGCGCAGACCCGCAAGGTCCATTGCGGATGGATAGCTCATGCGCCCCACCGGCTTAAAGAGATACGCGACCGACCCGGGAGCGCCCAGGCTGCCGCCGAATTGCGTGAACACCTGGCGCAGCTGCGCGAGCGCACGAGCGGGATTGTCGGTGAGACAATCAACGATCACTGCAGCGCCGCCGGGACCATACCCTTCAAAACGAGCGCTCTCAATACTCACGTCTGCGGCGGCGTCGTGAAGACAAAGGCTTTGACATCCTCCCCGCCATGAATGGATGGGATCCTACGGAGCTGTGAACCTGCGTTCACAGTCTCTGCGGTGGGTTTCCGCTGCAGCGCGACTGCCCTGGCCCGCACGGTGTGATTTGCGCCGTACGGCTCCCCGCGTGGAGAGGATTACGGCCAGGAGCCGACGCGATACTCCCCCAGGACTCACATCACTGACGGCCCGCATGCCCCGCGGTAGGACTTGCGACGCGAGCATTGTATCGATCCGCCGATAGGAGCGCTATCCTCGACCGTCGCGCGTTCAGATCAGGGCGGCAGATCGCACGCCGCTACACGCCGCAAGACTCCTAACGCAAATACAGCGCTCGCCGTGGAAACCGTACTGACCTGCCCACCGTGGATTCGCGACTCTATCGCGCGGGCCGCCGCGGCGATCGAAAGCGCGGGCAGCGGCACCGCCGCGCCGCTCGTCCTGGGGGTTGAAGCCGCGCACATCATTGGCGCACTGACCGACGCCGAGGAGCTTGCGCACGCCGTCCTCGTGCGTCCGGCTTTGACCCCGGAAGGTTTGACGGTAGACAAGCTCGCACGCTTGGTGTCGCCCCAGGCCGCGCACGCCGCCGCCGCGCTGCAGGATCTCGGCGAGCTGGGACTGCCGCGCAACTGGTCTGCAGCACAGGGCCTCGGCCCCCAGCAGGCGGAGAC
>PLIX01000029.1 GCA_003140135.1 Gammaproteobacteria bacterium | reverse complement strand
CGCGACGTCATCGGCAAGGGCGGCGCGGTCATTCGCCAGATCACCGAAGAGACCGGCACGACCATTGACATCGAAAACGACGGCACGGTGAAAATCGCCTCGGTGAGCGGCGCCGCCGGGCGCGAGGCGCAGCGGCGCATCGAGCTCATAACCGCCGATGTGGAAGTCGGCCGCATCTACGAGGGCAAGGTCGTGCGGCTGATGGATTTCGGCGCTTTCGTCACCATCCTGCCCGGGCGCGACGGCCTGGTGCACATCTCGCAGATCTCCGACGAACGCGTCGAGCGTGTCGGCGACAAGCTCAAGGAAGGCGATGTCGTGCGCGTGAAGGTACTCGAGGTCGACCGGCAGGGACGCGTGCGACTCACGATGCGCAGCGTCGATGCGGCCTAGCCGCACTGCCTGCCTGCAAAGCTAGGCGGTATTAGGGCGGGCGCGCTCCGCCCGAACCCTCTTCGCCGGTCGCGTCGCGCCGGGCGCCGTTCGCGGCATTGACCAGCGTGCGGTAGATCTCCTCCTGCACCGAGCGCCAGCGCTGATAGTTTTTTTGCGCAAGGCTCGCCACCGCCTGCAGCGCGTCGCCCTCGTTGCGGGTGCGCTCGCGCGCGTCCCGCTGATGGGAAGAGAACAGCTTGAAGCTCTGCTCCAAATAGCTGCCAATCATGTCGTGAAAGTGAGTGCCGTGCGAGCGTATGACCTGCGAGAGAAAGTCGCGGCTCATGAGCGGCTCGCCCGCCTGTTCCAACTCAGCGATCACCTGTAACAGAATGCAGCGGGTGATGTCCTCCTGTGATTTCTTGTCGATCACGACGAAATCGATTTCTTCAACGACCAGCTTGCGTACGTCCGCCAGCGTGATGTAACGGCTCTCCACCGTGTCATACAGCCGCCGGTTGGGATATTTTTTTATGACCCGCGGTTCATTCATTGCACGCCCCCTTTGGTGTTATCGGTTCTTAGTCAGTCCTTCGGCTTCTCCATTCCCATGGCGTCAGGTCGGCTCGAACGCATACCTTAGTACAATGGCAGGGTAGGACCAAATTAAGGCGCGTACGCGGGCGCCGTGGCCTTTTGGACACGTTCCAAATTGGCCGGATTCCAATGATTGAGCGCCCACGTTATGACCACTTCGGGCTTTTCATCCCAAAGGTCCGGGGGCGGCGGGTGGCGCAGCAGCTGCAGCGCTTCGATGAGCGCTCGGCCGGCGCGGCTCGCGTTGACGGGCAGCGAGCGGCGGGATTTGGCGAGCTTCGCGCCATCGGGCTCGACCACGATCGGCAGGTGGCCGTAGCGCGGCGTGGGTAGAGCGAGTGCCCGCTGCAGCAGCAGCTGCCACGGCGTGCTCGGCAGCAGGTCGGCGCCGCGCACCACATCCGTAACCCCCTGCTGGGCGTCGTCGACCACGACCGCCAGCTGATAGGCGACGATGGCGTCGCGGCGCCGCACGATCACATCGCCGAGCGCGCCCATCACGAACGAAGAGGGGCCCTGAAAGCGGTCGGTGAAGTGGACGGTTTCGGCGTCATCCACCCGAAAGCGCAGCGCGGCCGCGCCGCGGGCTCGGGGCCGATCACGACACGTCCCGGGGTAAGCGCGCTCGTCGCTCTCAGCGAGAGTGCGTCGGGTGCAGTGGCAGGCGTAGGTGAGCGCGCGGCGCTCTAAGGCCTGAAGGGCCTCATCGTAGAGCGCGCGGCGGCGGCTTTGATATTCGACCGCGCCGTCCCAGAGGAACCCCAGATCCTCGAGCGTATGTTGAATCTGATCGGCGCAGCCGGGGCGCACGCGCGCGGCATCGAGGTCCTCGATCCGCAAGAGCCAGCGGCCGCGGTGCTGGCGGGCGTCAAGGAAGCTACCGAGCGCGGCAACCAGTGATCCCAGGTGCAGCGGGCCTGTCGGGGAGGGTGCGAAGCGGCCGACGTAGCCCAAGCGTGTGCCACGCCGCGCGACTCAATCCTAGCGGTAACGGTCGTCGCGGTCGCCGTACTGCCGCTCGCGCCGTTCGCGGCGCTCCTGCGCCTCGATGGTGAGGGTGGCCACCGGACGCGCTTCCAGGCGCTTGATGCCGATTTCTTCGCCCGTCTCCAGGCAGTAGCCGTAACTGCCGTCCTCGACCCGCTTCAGCGCCTCGTCGATCTTGCGGATAAGCTTGCGTTCCCGGTCCCGGGTCCGAAGCTCCAGGCTGAACTCCTCCTCCTGGGTGGCGCGGTCATTCGGGTCCGGAAAATTCGCCGCCTCGTCCTTCATGTGCGAAACCGTGCGATCCACCTCTTCCATGAGGTCGCGTTTCCAACTCAACAGAATCTGGCGGAAGTGCTCGAGCTGCTCCTTGCTCATGTACGCTTCGCCGCGCTTGGATATGTACGGCTGGACGTTGCGCGGTCCTGCGAGGAGGCTCCCGGGCTCGCTGTCGGCTTCCTCCGCCTCCGGCTGCACCACGAGCACCGGGGTTACGCGCAGCGGCACGACCGGAACCGGGGCGGCTGCGGGGCCTATGGCTCGCGGCGCGCCCGGCTTGCTCGCGTGGGCGCCGGCCGGTTCTGCCGATTTGCGCCCGGCCGCGGGTTCCGCGGCGGCAGGCCTTTTCGCATGCGGCGCGGCGCGGCGCAGCGCAATGACGCTCTTTGCTTTCTCCACGGACTTGCTCGCAACTTCCTTGCGGGCTGCGGGCCGGCTCACCGGTTTCCTCACCTTCGTGGGTTTCGGCGCGGGTTTCTTGGCCGACATCGGGCACTCCTCAAAAGCATGAGCCCTGTGAAGGACGCGGGATTATACCGGCCGACTCCCGCATGTACAGGGCGCTATGCAGAAGGGGCCGCAGAGCCGACTTTGGGGTACTCGACAATGACGCTGGTGTAGATGCCGCCGCGGACGTTGAACCGCGCGGTCAGGCGCAGAAAGCGCGGTGCGAGCGCTGCGGCGAGCGCATCGACGATCTCATTCGTGATCGCTTCATGGAAGGCGCCGCGCGTGCGAAACGAGACGATGTAGAGTTTCAGAGACTTCAGCTCCACGCACAGCCGATCCGGAATGTACTCGAGGAACAACGTGGCAAAGTCCGGCTGGCCGGTCTTCGGACACACGCAGGTGAACTCCGGAATGCGCATGCGGATCGTGTAGTCGCGCTCCGGGGAGGGATTTGCGAAGGTTTCCAGGCTTGTTGCGGGGTGTGCACTCATGCGCGTTTACTTTACACTACCTCAGGCGCGCAACGCCGCCACGCGAGAGGCCATCGCTATGAGGTCTTTGAGATGCGGCTGACCAAGATCAAGCTCGCCGGCTTCAAGTCCTTCGTCGATCCCACGCTAGTCAGCTTTCCGAGCAATCTCACCGGCATCGTCGGTCCGAACGGCTGCGGCAAATCCAACGTCATTGATGCGGTGCGCTGGGTGATGGGGGAGCTTTCCGCGCGCCATCTGCGCGGGGACTCGATGGCGGATGTGGTGTTTAACGGCTCGAGCGCGCGCAAGCCCGTCGGCGCCGCATCGGTGGAGCTCATTTTTGACAATGCCGACGGCAAGATCGGCGGCCCGTACGCCAACTATAACGAGGTGTCGCTGCGGCGGCAGGTGGCGCGCGACGGCACCTCAAACTATTTCATCAATGGCGTGCGTTGCCGCAGGAAGGACATCACCCAGCTTTTCCTCGGCACGGGCTTAGGCTCGCGCAGCTACGCGATCATCGAGCAGGGCATGATCTCGCGCATCATCGAGTCGAAGCCCGAGGACATGCGCTGCTTCGTGGAGGAAGCGGCGGGAATTTCCCGCTACAAGGAGCGCCGCCGCGAGACCGAGAGCCGCATCGGCGAGACGCGCGAGAATCTCGAGCGCCTGCAGGACGTACGCGACGAGATCGACAAGCAGATACGCCATCTGCAGCGCCAGGCAGGCGCCGCGCGGCGCTACCGGGCGCTGAAGGAGCGCGAGCGGCTCCTGACGGCGCAGCTTCTGGCGCTGCGGCTGCGCGAGCTGGATAGCGGCGCGCACGTGCACGACAGCGCGGTGCGCGCGCGCGAGCTTGCGATGCAGGCACAGCTCGCCGAGCAGCGCGCGGCCGAGGCGGCGCTTGAAAAGCAGCGCGTCTTTCACGCCGAGCAGACCGAATGCGTGGCGCAGGTGCAGGGGCGCTACTACGAGATCGGCGCGCAAATCTCCCGCACCGAGCAGAGCATTCAGCACACGCGCGAGCTGCGTGAACGGCAGCGTACGGATCTGGCGCAGGCGCGCGGCACGCTGAATGAGCTCGCGCTGCATATCGAGCGCGACGAGCGCGAGTTGGGCGTGCTGCGTGCGGAGCTTGCCGAGCTTGCTCCGAAGTTGACCCTGGCCGCGAAGGCCGAAGAGGAACACGCGGCGCGGCTTGCTGCGGCCGAGCACTCCTTGCAGCTGTGGCAGGCGCGCTGGGAAGAGTTCAACCGCTCTTTGGGCGCCGCCCATCAGACGACGCAGGTCGAGCGTGCTCGCATCGAGCAGCTGGAGAACCAAGAGCGGCGCCTCGCAACCCATGCCGACCGGCTCTCGGTCGAGCGCGATGCGCTCGCCCTCCAGGATCAGGACGCGCAGTTGAAGGGGCTCGCGCACCAGGAGGCGCTGGCGCGCTCAACCGGGGAGGAGCTTGCGCAGGCTCTCGGCGCAGCTCTCGATCGCACCCAGGCGCTGCGCGCAGAGCAGCTGGCGGTGGAGGCGCGGCTCGAGGCGGCGCGCGCCGATCGGGAGCACTTGCGCGCGGAGCTCGTGTCGCTCGAGGCGCTGCAGCAGGCCGCCTTCAATCACGGCGCGGATGGCGTTGCGCAATGGTTGGGCGCGGCGGGACTCGGCGCTCGGCCGCGCGTCGCGGCGGCGCTCGAGGTCGCGGCGGGTTGGGAGCGGGCGGTCGAGACGGCGCTCGGGGACTATCTGGAAGCGGTGTGCGTTCAGCATCTGGATGAGATGGGCGCTGCGCTCGAGGGATTTGCCGCCGGCCGCTTGGCGTTGATCGAAGAGGGCGCACCGGCGCACGCGGCCGGCGCGGACACGCTCGCCGCGAAGCTCGCAGGGCCTGCGGCAGTCACGCAGCACCTGGAGCGCATTCTCACCGCCGAGTCCCTCGCCGATGCGCTCGCGCGGCGCCGTGCATTGCAGGCGGGCTGGTCGATCATGACGCGCGGCGGTGAATGGGTGGGGCGGGATTGGCTGCGCGTGACGCGCGGCGCGGACCCGCACGCTGGCGTCATCGAGCGCGAGCATCGTCTGAAGGATCTGCGCGCGCAATTTGCGGCATCCGCGGAGCGGGCGCGCGGCATCGAGGTGCACTTGGTCGCGGTGCGCGAGTCGCTCGCGGAAGCTGAAGGCGCGCGCAACGCGGCGCAGTCGGGGATTCAGGGCGCGCACCGCGCGCATGCGGACCTGCTCGGACAATTGGAGGCGATGCGGGCGCGCTCGCAGGAGAGCGGCCTGCGCCGTGCGCGGCTTGAGGAGGAGGCCGCGGGCGTCGCCGATGAGATCACGCTCACGCAGGAGGTGTTGGCGCGTGCCGCACGCGAGCTTGCGCGCGGAGTGCTCGCCTTGGGGGAGCTTGATGCGCAGCAGCCGCAGATGCATAGCGATCGCGATGAGACGCGCGAGGCGCTGCTCGCGGCGCGTGCCGCGGCGCAGTCGGCACAGCTGGCGGCGCGCGATCTTCTCATCCGCAGCGAATCGGTACGCACCGCGGAGAATTCTCTGGCGGTGGGTTTGAATCGCATGACGGAGCAGCGCGTGCAGGTGGCGGCGCGCTGCGCGGAGCTTGATCGGGAACTTGCGAGCGGCGATGCGCCGATCCTGGAGCTCGAGGGGCGCCTCGCCGAGGCGCTCGCGCGGCGCCTGGACGTCGAGGCTGAGCTCAAGGGCGCGCGCGGCGCACTCGAGGAAGCCGAGGGCGAAATGCGCACCCTCGATGAGCGCCGCGCCGGCGCAGAGCAGCGTGTGTTGGATGCGCGCACGGCGATGGAAGAGGCGCGGCTCGCCGCCTCCGAGACGCGCGTACGCCGCGAGTCGATTGCCGAGCAGTTCGCTGCCACGCAATTTGCCATCGCCGAGATCGAGGCCAATCTGCAGGCCGATGCGAGCATCCCGGTTTGGGATGACTCGCTCGCCGAGGTGCGCGCCGATATTGAGAAGCTCGGGCAGGTGAACCTCGCCGCGATCGATGAGTTGCAGGAACAGACGGACCGCAAGGACTACCTCGACCGGCAGTACGCTGATTTGAACGATGCGCTCACTACGCTCGAGCAGGCGATGCGCCGTATCGACCGGGAGACGCGCGCGCGCTTCGAGGAGACCTTCGAGCGCATCAATGCCGGCCTCAAGGAGAAATTTCCGCGGCTCTTCGGCGGCGGCCACGCCTATCTGGAACTCGTCGGCGAGGATGTGCTGTCGGCAGGGGTTGCGATCATGGCGCGCCCTCCCGGCAAGCGCAACAGCACCATTCATCTGCTGTCGGGCGGCGAGAAGGCGCTGACGGCGGTGGCGCTCGTCTTTTCGATATTTGACTTGAATCCTGCGCCGTTCTGTCTGCTCGATGAGGTCGACGCGCCGCTCGATGAATACAACGTCGGCCGTTTTTGCGATATCGTCCGCGACATGTCCGCGCGCATCCAATTCATCATCATCACGCACAACAAGGCGACGATGGAACTCGCCGCGCAGCTCATCGGGGTGACCATGAGCGAGCCGGGGGTATCGCGCCTGGTGAGCGTGGATATCGATGCGGCGCTGCGCCTCGCCGCAGTCTGACGGCGCTGCCGCATGTCAGAATTGCGCTGGATACTCCTGACGTTGGGGGCGCTGTTTATTGCGGGCCTTGCGTGGTGGGAACTGCGCCGGCCGCGGCAGGCGCCGCGCGACGGCCCCGAGCATCGCGATCCGCCGCTCGCGCTGCCGCAGATGCGCGCGCGTGAGCCGGTGCGCGAGCTGCCCACCCTGCAGATCCGCGAGGCCGCAGAACCGGCGGCGGTCGCGGGTGCGAGCGCGACGCTCCTGCCTACGCCGCAAATTGTCGAGCCGGTCGTCGAATGGCCGCCGGAGGACTCGCGCCGGATTCTCACTCTGCGCATCCTCGCCGCGCGCGAGCGCTTCGCCGGCCGCACGCTGCGCCAGGCGCTGGCGGCGGAGGGCTTCATCCACGGGCGGCTCGCGATCTTCCACAAGGCGGGCAGCGACTCGCGGGCGGTGCTTTCGGCCGCAAGTTTGACGCAGCCCGGCAGCTTCGAGCTTGCGACCATGGATACGCAGCGCTACGGCGGCATCAATATTTTTGCCGTGTTGCCGGGGCCGCTCCCCGCGCCCGAGGCCTTCGAAGAACTGCTGGCGAGCGCCCGCCAGCTGAATGAACGCCTGCAAGGCGCGCTGCAGGATGAGCGCGGCGATGCGCTCACCGCCGAGCGCATCGCGATCATGCGGGCGGAACTCGCAGGCGAGGCAGCGCCGCCTGCGGATGCGCCGCCGTGAAGCGGGCCGACGAGCTGCGCCGGCAGCTCGCAGCTCTCAATTACCGCTACTACGTGCTCGATGATCCGGAGGTGCCGGATGCGGAGTACGACCGGCTGATGCAGGAGCTGCGTGCGCTCGAGGCCAAACATCCCGAGATCGTGACACCCGACTCCCCGACGCAGCGCGTGAGCGGGGCGGCGGCCGCTCAATTCGGCGCGGTTACGCATCGCGTGCCGATGCTGTCGCTGCGCAATGCCTTCTCCGATGAAGAGGTCGCCGATTTTGACCGCCGCGCGCGCGAGCGGCTCGCCGCAACGGCCGAAATCGATTACATGGCGGAACCTAAGCTCGATGGGCTTGCGGTGACGCTCGCCTACGAGCACGGCCGCCTCGTGCGCGCCGCGACGCGCGGCGACGGCGCGACCGGCGAGGACGTCACGGCGAACGTGCGCACCATCCGCTCGGTGCCGCTCGTGCTGCAGGCAGACGCCCCGCGACTCTTTGAGGCGCGCGGCGAGGTGTTCATGCCGCTCGCGGGCTTTCGCGCCATGAACGACGCCGCACGGCAACGCGGCGAGAAGCTCTTCGTCAACCCGCGCAATGCCGCGGCCGGCGCGCTGCGCCAGGTCGATGCGCAGGTGACCGCCAAGCGGCCGCTCGAGGTTATTTTCTACGCGGTCGGCGCCGTCGAGGGGGCGCTGCTGCCTGAACGGCAGAGCGAGCTACTCGCGCTCTTGCGCCATCTCGGCCTGCGCACGAGTAGCGAGGCGCAGCGCGTGCGCGGGCTTGCCGGCTGTCTTGAGTACTACCGCAAGCTTGCCGCACGGCGCGCCGAGCTGCCCTATCAGATCGACGGCGTGGTTTACAAGATTGACCGCCGCGCCGACCAAGAGAAGCTCGGCTTCGTGTCGCGCGAGCCGCGCTGGGCGCTGGCACACAAGTTTCCTGCGCAAGAGGAGCTCACCCAGATCCAGAACGTCGAATTCCAGGTGGGGCGCACCGGCACGCTGACGCCTGTGGCGCGGCTGACACCGGTGTTCGTCGGCGGCGCCACGGTGAGCAATGTCACGCTGCACAATATGGATGAGATCGAGCGCAATGACATTCGCGTCGGCGATACGGTGGTCGTGCGCCGCGCCGGGGACGTCATCCCGGAGATTGTACGGGTCGTCCTCGAGCGCCGCCCCAAGAAGGGCACTCATCCCATTGAACTGCCGACGCACTGCCCGGTGTGCGGCTCCCCGGTGGTGCGCGTGGCGGGCGAGGCGGCGGCGCGCTGCACGGGCGGATTTACCTGCCGCGCGCAGCGCCAGGAGGCGCTGCGCCACTTTGCGAGCCGGCGGGCGCTCGACATCGAGGGGTTCGGCGACAAGCTGATCGAGCAGCTCGTCGAGCAGGGGCTCGTCAGCTCTCCCGATGAGCTCTATTCTTTGACGGCGCAGTCGCTTGCGGGACTGGAGCGCATGGGGGAGAAGTCCGCCGCGAACCTGCTCGCGGCGCTCTCCAAGAGCAAGGCGACGACACTGCCGCGATTCTTGTTTGCGCTCGGGATCCGCGACGTGGGCGAGGCGACAGCGCTGGCGCTCGCGCGCCACTTCGGCAGCCTCGAGAGGCTCATGGCCGCGGATGCCGCGGCGATCCAGGAAGTGCCCGATGTGGGACCGGTCGTCGCAGCGTCGGTGGCGATGTTTCTGGCATCGCCCGCACACCGCAAGGTGATTGCCAGATTGCGTGCGCACGGCGTGCATTGGGCCGATATCGAGCGCACGGCTGCCGCGGCCGCACCGCTTGCGGGGATGACCTTCGTGGTGACCGGGACGCTTGCGAGCCTGAGTCGCGAGGCGGCGCAGGAGCGCCTGCGCAGCCTCGGCGCCAGAGTCTCCGCGAGCGTGTCAGCGAAGACCACTTATCTCGTGCACGGCGCCGACCCCGGCTCGAAGCTTGCCAAGGCGACCGCGCTGGGAGTGCAGCTTCTCGATGAGGCGGCGCTTCTTGAGCTTCTTAGGAGTTCAACGCGCCCCGAGGATTGAACGCGCCTCAGAGCTTCTTTTCCACCTGCGCGCTCTTCATGAGCCCATCGGTGTAAGCCTTGAATTTCTTGGCTTGCACCACCTGATCGAGCCTTTGATGGACCTGGTCAAACGTGGGCGGCGTGACGTCGCGGATATCGTCGACGCGGATGATGTGCCAGCCATATTGAGTCTGCACCGGCTTATGGGTGTATTCGCCCTTCTTGAGCGCCAGCATGGCGTCGGCGAAGGGTTTCATGATGCGATCCGGCGTCAGCCAGCCGATATCCCCGCCGTTGGTCTTTGACGGATCCATCGATTCGCGCTTGGCGACATCGCTGAAGTTGGCGCCCTTCTCAAGCTCGGCGATGAGTTTGCGTGCAAACCCTTCGGTCGCGACGAGAATGTGGGCGACGTGGTATTCCTGGTGCGGCAGGAGGCCGACCTGCGTCTCGTACTCGGCGCGGTCTTCCTGCTCCGTTGGCTTCTTGTCCTTCAGATAGCGATCGGAGACGGCCTGCTGCAGCACATTCAGCCGTGCGAGCTGCAGCAGCGCGGAGTTCCCCGGATCCTTGTCGAGGCCTTCTTTCGTCGCCTCCTGCGCGATGACTTCGGCACGCACCAAGTTGTCGAGCGCTTGCTGCTTCTGCTCGGGTGTGAGTTCCGCGACCGAGTTCTTGCCCGCGAGGCCCTTGGCGTAAAAGTCGAAGAAGCTGCGGCTGATGGTGGTGCCGTTGACGGTCGCAACCGGTGCGGAGTCATCCGTGCTTGCGCTTGGCGCAGGCGTGCCGGCCGCGCTTCCGGCTCCGGAGGCCGCGGATGCGGGGGCGGAGCCCTTCTGCTGACAGGCGGTGAGCGCTGCCAACGCGCACAGAATAAAAAAGCGAGTGTAAATCATATAGATATCTCAGTGACTTATACAGTAATACTCAAGTAACTTCTTCAGGGGTAAACGCACGGATGTTCAGCGCGTGGACATCGCCGTGCAGGAGCGGCGCGACTGCCGCATAGACCATGCGATGGCGCTCGATCTGCGGGCGGCCGCGAAACGCGGCGCTCACGAGGCTCACGCGAAAATGGCCGCCCTCGCGCGCGCCGGCGTGCCCCGCATGCGCCGCGCTCTCATCGGTGATGTCGAGGCGCGTTGGCGCGAGCTCCTGCTCCAAAGCGGCGCGCAGCCGTGCCAGCCGCTCCGTCGTCATGCGCGCTGCACCGGAGCGGCGATGCGCCGCGAGAGCCAGGCGATCTGGGCGCCAATAAAGAGAAAGGTTGCCACGGTCAATCCGAAGACTTTGAAGTTGACCCAGGCGCGTTCGCTGGCATTGAAAGCGATCACGAGGTTGAGGATGCCGAGGAAGCCGTAGAACACGATCCAAATCCAGTTGAGCCGCCGCCACACGGGAGCCTCAACGTGCACCTCGCCGGGCAGCGCCGCACTCAACAGGCGCTGCGCGAGCGTGCGCTCGCCAATCCAAAAGCTGCCGAGGAACGCCAAGCTTGCAAGCCAGAAAAACACGGTGGGTTTCCACTGGATGAAGCGCTGATTGTGCAGCGCGAGGGTGGCCGTGCCGAAGGCAAAAACGAGGACGGCGCTCAAGGCGTGCATGGGCGGCACGCGGCGCCCGCGGGCGTAATCGATGATCAGAAGGGCGCCCATCGCCAGCATCAGCGCGGCGGTGGCGGCATATAACCCGGCCGCGTAGTACGCGATCAGAAAGACGCCCAGCGGTGTGAACTCGAGCAGTGCCTGCATTGATGTTGGTGCTTGAGCCGGCAGCCCCCGGCAAAGGCCGCGTATCATAGCTGATAGGCCATCTATCGTGAGTCAGTACTTTGAATTGCACCCGCTCACCCCGCAAACGCGGCTTATCCGGCGTGCCGCCGACATCGTGCGCGCCGGCGGCGTCATCGCCTATCCGACCGATTCGTGTTACGCGCTCGGCTGCCACATTGGCGACAAGGCGGCTCTCGAGCGCGTGCGCCGCATTCGCCAGGCGGACCGTCATCATCACTTCACACTCGTGTGCCGCAACCTCGCCGATGTGGGCCGCTTTGCCAAGCTTGCCACCTGGCAATTCCGGCTGATCAAGGCGTGCACGCCGGGTCCCTACACCTTCCTGCTGCCCGCCACCACTGAGACGCCGCGGCGCCTGCAGCACGAGCGCCGCCGCACCATCGGTGTTCGCATCCCCGATCATCCGGTGCCGCTGCTCCTGCTCGCGGAACTCGACGAGCCGCTCATGAGCTCAACCTTGATGCTGCCCGGAGATGCGCTGCCGCTCACCGACGGGCGCGAAATCCGCGCGCGGCTCGAGCATGAGATCGACGCGGTGCTCGATGGCGGCAATTGCGGCGTCGAACCCACCACGGTGATCGATCTGGCGGTGAGCCCGCCGGTGGTGGTGCGGGTGGGCAAGGGCCCGGTGGCGGCGATTTCCGGCGCGCAACGTGCCTGAGGCGCCTGGGCTATAATCCGCGTCCTCTTCCCGCACGCACCGTAATCCTTAATTTGCGAATGCCCGTTTTGACGCAGCGGATGCCATGAGCGCCATCGCGGGAACACGCCGAGTTCTCTCAGGGATGCGGCCCACGGGGCCTTTGCACCTGGGGAACTTCCACGGCGCGCTGCGCAACTGGGTGGAGCTGCAGTACCAGTACGAGTGCTACTTCTTCATCGCCGACTGGCATGCGCTCACGACCGGCTACGACGACACGACGCGCCTGCAGGAGTACATCCGCGATGTGCTCATCGATTGGCTCGCCGCCGGGCTCAATCCCGGGGTCGCGACGCTTTTCATCCAGTCGCATGTGCCTGAACATGCCGAACTGCATCTGCTGTTGTCGATGATCACGCCGCTCGGATGGCTCGAGCGCGTGCCGACCTACAAGGACCAGCAGGCAGAACTCAAGGAGAAGGACCTGGCGACGTACGGGTTTCTCGGCTATCCGGTGCTGCAGAGCGCCGATATTCTGCTCTACCGGCCGGCGTTCGTGCCGGTGGGGGAGGATCAGGCGTCGCACGTGGAAGTGACGCGCGAGATCGCGCGGCGCTTCAACCACATCTACGGACGCGAGCCGGATTTTGAAGCCAAGGCTGAGCGCGCGGTCAAAAGCCTGGGGGGGCGCAACTCCACCGCCTATCGGCAATTGCGCCGCAAATTTCAGGAGGGCGGGGAGACTGCCGCGCTCGAGCGCGCCCAGGCGCTCGTGCAGAGCAACAACCGCATTACGGTCGC
This sequence comes from Gammaproteobacteria bacterium, assembly GCA_003140135.1. GTDB lineage: Bacteria > Pseudomonadota > Gammaproteobacteria > Steroidobacterales > Steroidobacteraceae > PALSA-1196. The sequence goes on along the minus strand of PLIX01000029.1, from coordinate 4,181 downwards.
TGACCGCGAACGGCTCCTCGGCTACCTCGAAGGATCGGGCGTGAGCATTCTGCCCGAGCCGCAGGTGCTGCTCACCGCGGCGCCGAAGGTTCCCGGCCTCGACGGGCGCAAGATGTCGAAGTCGTATGCCAACACCATCGGGCTGCGCGAGGACCCGCAGGCCGTCGCGCAGAAGCTGCGCGCGATGAAGACCGATCCGGCGCGCGCGCGGCGCACCGATCCGGGCGATCCGGAGAAGTGCCCCGTGTGGGATCTGCACAAAATCTACTCGGATGAGGCCGTGCGTAGTTGGGTGAACGAGGGCTGCCGCAGCGCCGGCATCGGCTGCCTCGAGTGCAAGCAGCCGCTCATCGACAAGATCGTCGAGGAAGTGACGGCGATGCGGCGGCGCGGCCAGGAATTCGAGGAGCACCCGGAGCTCATTCGCGATATCGTCGCGGAGGGCGACGAGAAGGCCCGCGAAGCGGCGCGCCAGACCCTGGAAGACGTGCGCCGCGCCATGCATTTGCGCGCCGAATGAGGAGCCGGTCATGAAACCTGAGTTGACGCTCGTGGCTTCGAATGAGCCTGCGCCGCCAGCCCCCGCTGCCGTGCAGCCCGAGCAGGTGGAGATGACCTTTGCCGTCGTCAATGGTGAGCCGGTGATGGAGCTGCCGCGCGATCTGTACATCCCGCCGCAGGCGCTCGAGGTGTTCCTCGAGGCCTTCGAGGGCCCGCTCGATCTGCTGCTCTACCTCATCCGCCGCCGCAACCTTGCCATCCTCGACATCCCGATCGCGGAGATCACCCGCCAGTACGTGCAGTACATCGGCGTCATGCAGGAGCTGCAGCTGGAACTTGCGGGCGAGTACCTCGTCATGGCTGCAACCCTCGCCGAGATTAAATCGCGGATGCTGCTGCCGCGGCTGCAGCCCTCGGGCGAGGAGTCGGACGAGGATCCGCGCGCCGAGCTCGTGCGCCGCCTGCAGGAATACGAGCGCTTCAAGAGCGCGGCGGAGAACATCGACCGCCTGCCGCGGCTGGAACGCGACGTGTGGAGTGCCAGCGCCGACGTCAAAGACCGCAAGGTCGTGCAGCTTTTGCCACAGACCACGTTGCAGGAGATGCTGGTGGCATTCAAGGAAGTTGTGGTGCGCGCGGAGTTCTTCGCGCGTCACCACGTGCAGCGCGAGCCTTTGTCGATGCGCGAGCGCATGACGGATATCCTCACTACACTCGCGGCGAGCCGCTTCGTAGAATTTACGCAGCTGTTTCGCGCCGACGAGGGGCGCATGGGCGTGACGGTGACTTTTGTCGCCATCCTCGAGCTCGTGCGCGAGGGGTTGATTGAAATCGTGCAGGCGCAGGCTTTTGCCCCGCTGCACGTGCGGGCGGCGCTTGCGCCCACGACGTTGCATCTGGTCGAGGATTCCCCTTCCCATGAGGTCAGCTCATGAACGAGTCATACCTGAAGAACGTCATTGAAGCTGCGCTGTTCGCCGCCGGCCGGCCGCTCACCGTCGTGCAAATCGCGCAACTCTTCGATGAGCACGTGCGCCCGAGCACGGCCGAGGTGCGCGCGCAGCTGGCGGCGCTGAGCGCGGACTACGAGACGCGCGGCATTGAGATGAAGGAGACCGCGAGCGGCTTTCGCGTGCAGGTGCGCGGTGCGCTCGCAAGCGAGATATCGCGCCTGTGGCCCGAGCGCCCGCCGCGTTTCTCGCGCGCCTTGCTCGAAACCCTCGCGCTCATCGCCTACCGGCAGCCGATCACGCGCGCAGAGATCGAGGCGGTGCGCGGCGTGGCCGTGAATCCCAATATCATAAAGACCCTGCTGGAGCGCAATTGGGTACGCATCGTCGGGCAGCGCGACGTCCCCGGCCATCCGGAGCTTCTGGGTACGACGCGGGAATTCCTCGACTACTTCGGGTTGAAGACGCTCGATGAGCTGCCGCCGCTCGCTCACCTGACGGCGATGGCGGATGTCAATCTGCAGCTTGATCTGGGGGAGGAGGCGCGCGCGCGGCTCGATGCGGCGGCGGATGCCGGCACCGCGGCGCCGCTGTTGGACGAGGACAGCGCCGAGGACGATGAGCAACCGGCGTCTTTAGCCGCGGCGAGTGAGCTCGTCGCGGCCGGCCCGCCGTTCGACTCCTGATCGCGTTGCGCAAGAGTGCTGCGCGGCGCGGCGCGCCCGCCGAGCGTCTGCAGAAGGTTTTGGCGCAGCTCGGGCTTGCCTCGCGGCGCGAGGCTGAAGCCTGGATCCGGGCGGGACGGCTGAGCGTCAACGGCAACCCCGCGACGCTGGGGTTGCGCGTGGGGCCCGAGGATGAGGTGCGCCTCGACGGCCGCGTCGTGCGCCGCCACGAGGCACCTGAACTCGTGGTGTTCCTGTGCCATCGCTCACCCGGAGAACCGCTCGGGCGTCCGCACGAGGACCCGGGTGCAGCGGCCCTCATGAGCCGGCTGCCTGCCCGCGCGGGACGCCGCTTTATTGCGGTCAGCCCCATGCCGCGCAGTGACGGCGGGCTTGAGCTCCTCACCTCCGATGGCGCGCTTGCCGTGCAGCTGCAGCGTGCGGCGCGCCACGTCGCGAGCGAATTTAGCGTGCGCGTGCGCGGCGAGCTCACCGATGCGCAGCGGCAGGGCATTTTGAGCGGCGTGCTCGATCGGGGTACGGCGCTCCTCGTCGAGAGTTGCGAGAGCGCGGGCGGCGAGGGCGCCAATCGCTGGTATTCCCTCGCCGCGCGCGGCGGCAGCGGCAAGGATGTGCGCCAGCTCTTCGAGCGTCAGGCGGTACTCGTCAGCCGGGTGTTGCGCACGCGCTTTGGCCCGCTGACGCTTGCGCGCACGATCGCCCGCGGCCAGTTTCGCAAGCTCACGCCCGAGCAGACGCAGGCGCTGATCGCCGCTACGGCTGACAGTCGAAGCTCATCCCCGTGATGCCGCGACTGGCAGGCCCGAGGAGCGCAATGTACGGACTCGTCAACGTTGCAGGAAGCGGCAGCGTGTCGAGGTCCTCCGCGGGGAAGGCTTGCCGGCGCATCCGCGTGCGCGCCCGCCCGGGATTGAGCGCGTTGACGCGGATCGCGGAGACATTTTCCAGCTCCGCCGCCAGAGTCTGCGTCAGCCCCTCGATCCCGAATTTGGACACGGCATAGGCGCCCCAGTAGGCGCGCCCGCGCCGCCCGACGTTGCTGGCCGTAAAGAGCACCGAGGCATCGCGGGAAGCCTTGAGGAGGGGCAGCAGCACCTGGGTCAGTGCAAAGGCGGCCGTGAGATTGACGTGCAGCACGCGGCACCACGTCGGCACATCGTAATGCTCGATCGGTGCGAGCATGCCGAGGATGCCGGCATTGTGTACCAGTCCATCCAGACGTGCGTAGCGCTCGAGAATGGCAGCGGCGAGCGCGTCATAGTCGCGCGCGAGGGCCGTCTCCAGATCGAGCACCCCAATGCTCGCGCTGCCGCCGCCCTCCTGCTCAATCAGGGCGTGCACGGCCTGCAGCTTGCCCGCCGTGCGGCCGATCAGCACGACTTCGGCGCCGTGCTGGGCGCAGGCGAGCGCGACGGCGCGTCCGATGCCATCGCTCGCCCCGGTCACCGCAATCACTCGCCCGGAGAGCTCATCAGCGCGGGGCGCAACGCTGCGCGGGTCAAAGCTCATCTGCGGCGGCGGCTCATGACGGCGGCGAGTCGCGCGACGGCGCCGGCGGGGATTCCGCGCCAGGCACACTCGTCGCCTGGCGTGCGAGCTGCGTCACCGGTTCGAGCGCCGGCAGGGCGGAGTCGGCGGTGACCCCGAGGTCGGTGAAGCGGCGCGCCTGGGGCAGCACTTGGCGCTCGAGCGAGCCGACGGCGGCGTTGTAGGCTTCAATCGCACCGCCCAGTCTTTGGCCCACCTTCCCCAGGTGCCCCGTGAAGGTGCCGAGCCGGCTGTAGAGCTCCTGCCCGAGGTCGCGGATGATGGCCGCATTCTGCGCCACCGCCGCCTGGCGCCAGCCGTAGGCGACCGACTTCAGGAGCGCAATGAGCGTTGAAGGCGTGGCGATGATCACGGCCATCTTGAGCGCATTGTCCATGAGCTCCGGACGCTCAGCGAGCGCGGCGCTCAGGAACTGATCGCCCGGCAGAAACAGCACGGCAAATTCGGGGCTCGTTTGAAACTGGGCCCAATAGGCTTTGGAGGCGAGCTGCCGCAC